>DASTSH010000066.1:0-6855 GCA_035760785.1 Gemmatimonadaceae bacterium
GCTCGGGCACGAGCGCACGGGCCACGCCATCGATCACGGCGCAGCCGGGGCCGGTGTCGAACGCGCGCACGTCGGCGCGCGCGGAGCGCGGCGGCACCACGCTCACGTTGCCGATCCCGCCCAGGTTCTGGAGCGCGCGCCACGCGTCGCGGTCGGCGAAGAGCAGCGCGTCGGCGATGGGGACGAGGGGGGCGCCCTGCCCGCCCGCCGCCACGTCGCGCACGCGGAAGTCGGCGATGACGTCGACCCCCGTGCGCTCGGCGATCACCGCCGCCTCCCCGCACTGCCAGGTGGCGCGCGGCGGATCGTGCCAGAGCGTGTGCCCGTGCGACGCGATGGCGCGCACGTCGCGCGGCGTCAGGCGCGCCTTCGCCATCGCGGCGAGCGCCGCGTCGGCGAGCCACGCGCCGAGGTCGAAGCCGAGGCGGCAGTACTCGGCGGGGGTCCCCCGCTCCACCGCGGTGAGCAGCCGCTCCCGCTCCGCGGGGGAGTACGGCCGCGCGTGGTGCGCGAGCAGCTGCGCGCGCGCGCCGCCGTCCTCCGTGGGGGTGAAGCGCGCGACGGCGGCGGAGATCCCGTCCGCTGACGTCCCCGACATGAGGCCGACGAGCACCGACGCGTCGTGGAGCGCGGGCGCGCTGGCGAACGCCATCACGCCACCGGCGGCGGCGGCTCGTCCACCACGCGCCGGATCACTCCTCCCGCCGCCGCGAGCGCACGCTCCGCCTCGTCGCGCGAGGCATCGAGCTTCTGCATCACGATCGCCGTCTTCACGCTCCCCCCGGCGGCATCGATGAGGCGCCGCGCTTCGGCGCGATCCACGCCGCACACCTCCATCATGATGCGCTCGCCGCGATCCACCAGCTTCTGGCTCATCGCGCGCAGGTCCACCATCAGGTTCCCGTACGTCTTGCCGATGCGGATCATGGCGCCGGTGGAGATCATGTTGAGCACCAGCTTCGTGGCGGTGCCCGCCTTGAGGCGCGTGGAGCCGGTGACCGCCTCGGGGCCGGTGATCGCGACGATCGCCACGTCCACGCGCGCCACGAGATCGGCCGGCGGGGGGGAGCAGGCGAGGATCGCGGTGCGCGCGCCGAGCGCGTTGGCGCGCTCCAGCGCGCCACGCACGTACGGGGTGGTGCCGGAGGCCGCGATGCCGACCACGAAGTCGCTCGCGCCCACCCCGCGCTCGTCCATCGCCCGCGCGCCATCCGCGACGATGTCCTCGGCACCCTCCTGCGAGCGCACGAGCGCATCGAGGCCGCCGGCGATGATCCCCTGCACCATCACCGGATCGGTGCCGAAGGTGGGCGGACACTCGCTGGCGTCGAGGACGCCGAGCCGACCCGAGGTGCCGGCGCCGATGTAGAAGAGGCGTCCGCCGGCGCGGAACGCCTCCTCGGCGAGCGCGATCGCGCGCGCGACCGCATCGCGCTGCGAGGCGACCGCATCGGCCACGGTGCGGTCCTCGGCGTTCATCAGGTCGACGATTTCGGCGGGCGAGGCGAGATCGATCGCGGCGGTGCGGGGATTGCGACGCTCGGTGAGACGAGGATCGACGTGCGACGTGGACAAATCGGCGGGGGTTGAGAGTTGAGCGCGCCGCACGCGAGCCGGCGCGGCGCGCTCGGAGCGCCATGCCGTGCCAGGCCGCTGTCGTCGCGGCGCCGCATGGGCTAACTTACCCGGCGCCGCGCGGGACTGGCAAGCCGTTCGGGGGATCGTCGTGATGACCCGCTTCGCCATCTTCGCGCTGTTCGCGGCCGCGCTGGTGCCCCGGCACGGGGCGCGAGCGCAGATCGTCAATCCAGCCGCAGTCTACCCACCGGCCCTCTGGGTGGCCGGGGAGGTGGGGTACTACGATCCCGGCATCGTGCGCGACGGCGCCACGCAGAGCACCTGGAACTTCCGCACGGGCGCGCAGTGGCGCGCGTCGGCCGAGCTCCCGCTCGCTGGCGGACCGTTCTCGCTCGGCATCACCGGCGGCTACTCGCGGATGCCGATGCTGTACTACAGCGCCGACCGGGCGATCGACCCGACCGGCACCGGCGTCGCGGCGCACGCCGATGTCTGGTCGCTGTTCGCGCTCGGCCGCTGGGGGAGATCGCTCGGCTTCCACCAGATCGTGGAGGTGATGGCGGGGGTGGTGGGGTACCGTCGTTTTCGCCTCGACGCGGGGGGCCGGCCGCTCCCGCCGGGGACGGACGAGGACTTCTCGATCGGCGCCGGCTACGGCTTCGGCTACTCGCTGTCCCCGCGCACCGAGATCACGCTCGTGCAGGACTACTCGCTGCTGCTCCACCAGAGCCGCGGACTTCCCAGCGGCACACGTTCGACATCCACCCAGACCGTGCTCCGCGCGGGGGTCCGCGTGGGGCTCGGCTCCGAACCCTGAGGATACCGCATGCGAGTCCATCCGCTCGTCGCCCGCATCGTTCCCCTCGCGCTCGCGGCGCTCGCCGCGTGTCACCCCGCCGCCAACGCCCCGGGGCACGCGGTGCCGCCGCGCGCGGCGGCGACCTTCCCTTCCACGTGGCGCTTCCAGAGTGGCCGCACGGCGGTGACGGCGCCGCACGCGATGGTCGCGAGCAACTCGGCGCTGGCGAGCGAGGCGGGCGTGGAGATCATGCGCGAGGGGGGGAACGCGGTGGACGCGGCGGTGGCCACGGGGTTCGCGCTCGCGGTGACGTACCCGCGCGCGGGGAACATCGGCGGCGGCGGCTTCATGGTGATCCGCATGGCCGACGGCCGCGTGGCGGCGCTCGACTACCGCGAGATCGCGCCGCTCGCCGCCACGCGCGACATGTACGTGGACCCGAACGGCAAGCTCACCGACGCGAGCGTGGTGGGGCCGCTCGCCTCCGGCGTGCCGGGAGCGGTGGCCGGGATGGCGGAGGCGCTCCGGCGCTACGGCACCATGTCGCTGGCGCAGGTGATGCGGCCGGCGATCCGCATGGCCGCCGAGGGATTCGTGGTGGACAGCGCCCTGGCGCTGTCGGTGCACGCGGACAGCGCGCTGATCTCGCGCTTCGAGGGGAAGTCGGTGTTCCTCCCCGGCGGGAAGCCGCTGCAAGCGGGGACGCGGCTGGTGCAGCCCGCGCTCGCGCACACGCTCCGGCTGATCGCCGAGCAGGGGCCGAAGGCGTTCTACGAGGGGGAGATCGCGGACAGCATCGCGGCCGAGATGCAGCGTGACGGGGGGATCATCACGAAGGCGGACCTCGCCCGCTACCGCCCCGAGTGGCGCGAGCCGATCCGCGGCTCGTACCGCGGCGACTCGGTGTTCGCGATGCCGCCGTCGTCGTCCGGCGGGATCACCACGATGGAGTCGCTGAACATCCTGGAGACGTTCCCCACCCTCCCCCCGTTCGGGAGCGCGGCGTACGCGCACGTGGTGGCCGAGGCGTTCCGGCGCGCGTTCATCGACCGGAACACCGAGCTGGGAGACCCCGCGTTCGTGCGGATGCCGGTGGACAAGCTCACGAGCAAGGCGTACGCGCGCACGCTCGCGGCGACGATCCAGCCGGCGCGCGCGACGCCCTCGCCGGCGTTCACGAGCGCGTCGAGCGAGCCGGTGCACACCACGCACTACTCGGTGGTGGACGCGAAGGGGAACGCGGTGGCGACGACGACGACGATCAACTCGCTCTACGGCTCGGGGGTGTTCGTGCGCGGCGCGGGGTTCTTCCTGAACGACGAGATGGACGACTTCGCGTCGCAGCCGGGGCAGCCGAACCAGTTCGGGCTCGTGCAGGGAGAGGCGAACGCGATCGCGCCGGGGAAGCGGATGCTGAGCGCGATGTCGCCGACGATCGTGGTGGGGGCCGACGGCAAGCTGCTGCTGGTGGTGGGCGCGGCGGGCGGCCCGACGATCATCACGTCGACCACGCAGGTGATCCTGAACGTGGTGGACCACCACATGTCGCTCGCCGACGCGATGGCGGCGCCGCGGCTCCACGAGCAGACGTGGCCGGACGTGCTGTACTACGAGCGCGGCGGCCTGACGAGCGCGGCGATGGACTCGCTCCGCGCGATGGGCTACGAGCTGCGCGAGCGCGGCGCGATCGCGAACGCGAACGCGGTGATGCGGGTCGCCGGCGGCTGGGCGGGGGTCGTGGAGCCGCGGTCGTCGGGGGGGGCGGTGGGTTTTTAGGGGCCGGGGGCTGGGGGGCGGGGGCCGGGGGGATCTCGGGAACGGCGGGGCCAGGGGGCGGGAACGGCAAGAGCACAGATGCGGAAGTGCGACGGGGCGCCGGCTTGCTGCCGGCGCCCCGTCGCGTTCCTTGGTCAGACCTTCCGAGCCCCGGGGTCCGGGGTTCTCCAATCCCCCCTGACCCCTGGCCCCTGCCCCCCGGCCCCTACTCCGTCGTCACCGTCGTCGGCGAATTCAGCTTGATCCGGATCGCGCCCCCCTGCGGGATGCACCCCTCGTAGTCCGCGGTGCCCATCGCCACCGCCGTGCCGGCGGCCGCGCCGCCGGCGGCGCCGATGACGGTGGACTTGGTGTTGTGGCCGATCACCTGGCCGAGGATCGCGCCGATCACCGCGCCACCCACCACCTTCTTCGCGTCGTTCCCCTTGCTCGAGTTGCGCACCTTCTCGACGTCCACGTGGTCGATCACGGCGTCCACCGGGTACGTCTTCCCGTTCCAGCTCAGGCTCACGACGTTGAACGCCATCTGCACGGGGTCGGTGGCGTTGTTGCTCTTCTTGAGCGACGTCACCTGGATCACCGCCTTGGCGCCGGCGGGGATCACCGCGCCGTTCGAGCCGGTCACCGCGTCGCTCACCGTGGCGGTGAAGCGGTCACCGGGCTTGTTCGTGTTCGTGCAGATGCGGTCGGACGAAGCGAGGCTGATCATCGTGCCGGCCGGGATCGTGGCCACCGCGCCCTCGCTCCCCTTGGTGCCGCGCTCCACCGTGTTCCCCGAGCGGGTGGTGGTGGGCGCCGGCGTGGAGGGGGTGGAGGTGCGGGTCCGGCGGCGCGTGGTGGTGCCGGAGCTCGACGAGGAGCGCGACGGCGCCGCGGGCGCCGGGGCGGCCGTGGCCGTGGTGTTCGGGGGCACGTCCTGGAGCTGAGGCTGCGCCGACGTGTCCTTGTTCGCGAGCTGCAGGTCGCGCGACAGCGTCGAATCCTGCGCCAGGTTGTTCTTCGCGTTGTCGTTCTTGCACGCTCCGGCGAACAGCGCGAGCGACAGCGCAAGGGGAGCGAGCAAATTAGCGTGTCTTGACATGGAGAGTCTCCGGGTTCGCTTCGGCTCGTTCGGTCGAAGGTGCTTCCGATGCCCAGGCGGGAACGTTCGGAAGGTAGATGACGAGGGGGCAATCGGCATGCCAGCTACCGACCTCGTCGTACCCGCGGGCACGACGCTCCCCAGAATCGGGGAATATATACTCCCGCCCGCGGGATTGGTTCGCCCTGGATACTCGGCCGTAAGTGGATACCCGACAGTGATCTGCGTCACCGTTCCCGCTCGTTCCCACGTTGGCATCGGAAGTGCCGGAGGCTAGAATAAGCCCATGACCCGAGCCTATACGGACGATCTCTCCGTGGAGCAGCGGCTGTCCGCTCTGCAGGAGCAGAATCTGCAACTCGCGCGCATCATTGCCGAGCTGCGCAACCAGGATGCGCTCAAGACGCAGTTCCTGGCGAACATCTCGCACGACCTGCGCACCCCGCTCACGGCGATCATCACGCATGCGGAGATCCTCCGGGATGGCATCCTCGGTCCCCTGAACGACCGCCAGACGGAGAGCATCGGGGGGATCATCGGCGGGGGCCGCCAGCTCCTCGACATGGTGGGGGAGATCCTCACCTACGCGCGCGGCGCGGCGAACCAGCTCACCCTCGCGCGCTCGGAGTTCACCGTGGAGGCCGTGGTGGAGCAGGTGTGCGCGATGAGCGAGTCGCTGAGCGCGCGCAAGTCGCACACGCTGGAGGTGCGGATCGAGCCCGGCCTCCCGCCGCTCTACGCCGACCGGGAGAAGATCGCCCACGTGCTCGCCAACCTCCTCGGCAACGCCATCGACTTCACCCCCCCGGGTGGGAGGGTGTGGGTGGCGGCCCGGCACGGTCCGCCGAGCGAGCGGTGGCCGACGGTGGAGATCGAGGTCGGGGACACGGGGATCGGGATCGCCCCGGAGCACCACGACCTGGTGTTCCGGGAGTTCGCCCAGGTGGATGCGTCCGCATCGCGCCGGCACCACGGCACCGGGCTCGGCCTGGCGATCGCGCGGAAGTTCGTGGAGCTGCACGACGGCCGGATCTGGCTGGAGAGCAAGATCGGCGAGGGGAGCCGCTTCATGTTCACGATCCCGGTGCGCACGGCGAGCTGACCCGTGATCCCACACGTGCTGATCGTGGAGGACAGCACCCTGGTCATCGGCGCGCTGCGTCTCCTGCTGGAGGAGACCGGCCACCGGGTGAGCGCGGCCACGACGGTGCGCGAGGCGGTGGACGCCGCGCGCGCCGGCCACCCGGACGTGGTGCTGCTCGACATCACGCTCCAGCGCGAGAGCGGGTTCGACGTGCTCGCCGACCTGGCACGCACGAACGACCTCCCCCCCGTGACGGTGGCGATGACGGGGCACGACGAGCCGGAGGTGCGCCAGCGGTGCATGGCCGCGGGCTGCCGCGACGTGCTGGTGAAGCCGATCGCGGCGATGGAGTTGCCGGGGAGGATACGGGACTGGCTGAAAAGCTAGAAAATAGGACCTGGGGGGTGGACCACCATGGAACGCGTGTGGCGTGTGGGAGACTGACGGGATGAGGTGCGAGGTACGGCGCGTGTGGGTACGTGTGTAGGTGAACTCTCTCTACATCCCGCCCTACACGCGCTCAACCTCCCTCCTCAT
>DASTSH010000067.1:0-6165 GCA_035760785.1 Gemmatimonadaceae bacterium
CCCCGCCGAGCACGGCGAGAAACGCGAGCCCCGCGACGACGGCCACGCCGAGCACCGGAGAGATCGTGATCGGGCGGGGCTCCGCCAGCCAGCGCCACGCGCGCGCGAGCGCTCCCGGCCGGCCCGCGCGCAGCTCGGCCATCACCCGCGCATCGAGTGCCGGACTCACGCGGACCGGCGTCCGCAGCGACTCCACCACCCGCTCGATCAGAGGATCCCGCTCGTCATCAATCATCGTAGACCTCCCGCAACAGCTCGCGCAGGCGCTCGCACGCCCGCTTCACCCGCATCTTCAACGCCGACACGCTGGCCCCCGTGAGCATCGCCATCTCCTCGTAGCCGAGATCCTCGACGTGCTTCAGCAGGAACGCCTCGCGCTGCTCGTCGGGGAGCTTCGCCAGCGCGAACCGGATCTCCTCGCGCCACGCGTCGCGCTCCGCGGGGTGCTCCTCGAGCGCTCCCTCGAGCGCGCCATCGTCGCGCACCAGCGTGCGCTCGCGGCGGTGCCGCCGCGCCCCCGCGGTGCGGCAGCGGTTGATCAGAATGCTGAACAGCCACGCATCGAAGCGGGACGGATCGTCGCAGCGCGAGAGCGACCGATACGCGCGAACGAACGTGTCCTGCAGCACGTCCTCCGCGTCGGCGGCGCTGCCGAGCATGTGCACGGCGAACCGCGCGTAACGGTCCCGATAGCGCGCCACGATGCGCGCGAACGCGTCATCGTCACCGGCGCGCGCGCGATGAACCAGGTCGGCATCCGCTTGCTCCACCACGGGCAGACCCCGGCTTCCGGTCATCGGTCACATCTCCGGGGAAAGTGACCGGCGCTCGGGTGGGAGGGTCCGCTCGTGAGATCGGGTGCCCCGGAGGCGCCCCCCAGCCAGGAGAACCCAATGATCCGGAATCGCGCGTTCGCACCCCTCGCCGCGCTGGCGTTGAGCGCGGCGCTCGCCATCCCCATCGCCTGCAGCGACGGCACCGCGCCGGGCGGCGGGAACGGCAACGGGAGCACGTCGGTGCTCCTCACCGACGCTCCCTTCCCGTACGACTCGCTCCAGAGCGTGAACGTGTACGTGGTGAGCATCGCCGCCTCGGTGACCGGCGACACCACCGCCGGCGCGCCGTGGGTGACCATCGCGGAGCCGCACCGCGCGTTCGACATGCTCGACCTCCAGAACGGGCGCACCGCGCTCGCGGGAGCGGCGGACATCCCCGCCGGCGAGTACAAGGCCGTGCGCATGGTCATCGACACCGACTCCTCCAGCATCATCACGAAGGACGGGCTCGACGCCTCGGTCGACTGGCAGTCGAGCGCGGGGCGTCCGGTGCTGTACGCGCTCGTGGAGCGCCCGGTGTCCGTCCCCGAGGATGGCGCGTCGATCGTGATCGACTTCGACGTGGGGCGCAGCTTCCTCTGTCCGATCGAGGGGTGCTCGAGCTTCATCTTCTCTCCCGTGCTGCGCGCCGTGGACGAGGCGGCCACGGGATCGGTGTCCGGAACGGTGCGCGCGAACGGCGGGGCGGCGGTGCCGCACGCCACGATCACCATCTTCACCGACTCCACGCAGGCGCCGGGACCCTGGTTTGCGATGGCCACCGGCCAGACGGACGACCAGGGGGCGTACAAGATCATGTACGTTCCGCCGGGGAGCTACATCCTGCGCGCCGATCCCCCCGCGGGCTCCGGACTCTCCGCGGGCTTCCTCTTCCACGTGACCGTCACCGCCGGCGAGGAGACGGCCGGCCAGGGGATCACGGTGTGGGAGTCGAGCTCCGCCGGCGGCGACTCGACGGCGGTGGGATCGGTGTCGGTGACGCCGGCGTCGGCCTCCGGCGACGCGGGAGGGGTGGTGCAGCTCTACGGGATCGCGTACGACTCGGGCGGGCAGCCCGTTCCCGCCGCGATCCACTGGTCGAGCAGCGCGCCGGCGGTGGCGGCGGTGGACACCGCCGGCACCGTGCACCTGCTCTCCGAGGGGACGGCGACCATCACGGCGAGCGCCGGCGCGGCGGTGGCGCAGTCGACGATCACCGTGCGCCCCGCCGGCGTGCCGGTGGCGTCGGTGACGGTGGACCCGGCGACGTCGACGCTCGCGGTGAACGACAGCGTCCAGCTCCACGCGACGCTGCGCGACGCGGACGGCCACGTGCTGTCGCGCGGCGTCACGTGGAGCTCGAGCGACTCCACGGTGGCGAGAGTGTTCTTCGATGGGCTGGTGCAGGCGGTGAAGTCAGGCTCGGCGACGATCACGGCGAGCAGTGAAGGAGTTTCGGGGACGGGGAGGGTGACGGTGCAGTAGCGGGTGTAGGACCTGGTGGCTAGACCACCAGGGAACGCGTGTGGCGTGTGGGAGACTGACGGGATGAGGAGCGAGGTAGAGCGCGTGTAGGGCGGGATGTAGAGAGAGTTCCCCTACCGCCGAGCCTACACGCGCCGTACCTGCGCCCTCTCTCCGTCAGTTCCCCACGCGCCACACGCGTTTCACGGTGGTCTAGCCACCAGGTCCTACTCCCGCCGTTCAGAGCTCCGTCGGCGCGCTCATGACCTGCCTCACTTCGACCGCCATGTGGAGCGGCGCCCCTCCCGGCCCGGGGGCCGTCGAGACCCTGGCCGCGATCGCGTAGGCGCGCTCGGGGCTGTCGACGTCCACGATCCAGTAGCCGGCGAGGAACTCCTTCGACTCGGCGAACGGGCCATCCGTCACCGGCTCCCCGTTCTTCCCCGCGCGCACGAGCTTCGCCTGGCCCGGCGGGGTCAGCCCCTGGCCGTCCACCCACTCTCCCGCCTCCATGAGATCCTTGTTGAGGCGGCGCATGAATGCCATGTGCGCCTGGATGTCTTCGGGGGACCAGTGGCTGATCTGGTAGTCACCCGTCCCGCGCGGGGTGTGCATCATCAGCATGTACTTCATGGGTCGTTCTCCTCTCGGGTTGGGCGCCGTCGCCGGCGCGTTCGGGGAGTAGTCGGAGCCGGCGGCGGGATCTCTACATCGTCGCGGAAGTTCGTAGATTCTCCGCATGGCAGCCACCGCCCCCGCCCCCGCCCCCCAGGGCGCGCCGAGCTACGCCGAGTACCCGCCATCGCCGCCGCTGGCGGCGTGGGTGGAGTGCTTCTGGTCGATCACCGCGGTGGACGCGCCGGCGACGACGAGCCGCGTGCTCCCCGATGGGTGCGCGGACGTGATCGTGGATCTCGCGACGGGCGACGGTGCGGGGGCGCCGTTCGTGGTCGGAGCCATGCGGCGGGCCACGGTGGTGCCGATCTCGGGGCGCGTGGACCTGTTCGGCGTGCGCTTCCACCCCGGCGGGGCGTTCCCCTTCCTCGACATCGCGCTCGACGAGCTCACCGACCGCACCGTCGCGCTCGACGCGCTGTGGGGTGGGGTCGCGGACGCGCTGGCCGATGCGCTGGCCGACGTGCCGGCGAGCGAGCGGGTGGCGCGCGTGGAGGCGTTGCTCCTCCGCGGGATGCGGTCGCGCCGGTGGAGCGCGGCGCGGCGCGAGGTGGAGCTCGTGGCGAGCGCGGTGGCGCTCGTGCGACGCGCGCGCGGCGGCGTGGGCGTTCGCGAGACGGCCGCCGCGCTCGGCGTGGGCGAGCGCCGCCTCGAGCGCGCCTTCGACCGGTGTGTGGGGCTCTCCCCGAAGTTCCTGGCGCGCGTGCTCCGCTTCCGCGCCGCCACCGTGGAGATCGCGCGCCGTGGGAGCCGGTGGACCGGCGTCGGCGGCGCTCCGCCGTCGCTCTCCTGGTCCGCGCTCGCGCACGCGTCGGGGTACGCCGACCAGCCGCACTTCAATCGCGAGTTCCGGGCGCTGGCCGGACTCACGCCCGCGCAGTGGGCCGCCGAGCGCGCGGGTGTCGGATTCGTTCAAGACGAGACGGCCGGGGAATGACATCGTGAGTGCGGCCACCGACTGGCGGCCGTGTCCCCTCTCACCACGAGCGATCCCATGAGCACCTCATCCCTTCCCGAGCAGCGGCAGAGCGCCGAGCACGACGGACGCATCGACTACATCGAGATGCCGGCCACCGACGTGGAGCGCGCGAAGCGCTTCTACGCCCACGCGTTCGGCTGGAGGTTCACGGACTACGGCCCGGACTACAGCAGCTTCGAGGATGGCCGGCTGGCCGGCGGCCTGACGAAGTCGGGGACCGTCGGGCGCGGCGGCGTGCTGGTGGTGATCTTCGCCGTCGACCTCGCCGCCGCCGAGGAGCGCGTACGCCGCGCCGGCGGCACGATCGTGAAGCCCATCTTCAGCTTCCCCGGCGGCCGGCGGTTCCACTTCACGGATCCGAGTGGGAACGAGCTGGCGGTGTGGTCGGATCGCTGAACCAGGGGGTGGGGGATGGGAGGGGGCTAGGACCTGGAAACTAGACCACCATGGAACGCGTGTGGCGTGTGGGGAACTGACGGGGAGAGGAGATGGGTAGAGCGAGAGTAGGTTCGTGTGTAGGTGGACTCTCTCTACATCCCGCCCTACACGCGCTCTACCTCGCTCCTCATCCCGTCAGTCTCCTACACGCGACACGCGTTCCATGGTGGTCTAGTTTCCAGGTCCCACACACCCCATCCCCCATCCCCTACAACGCCTTCGCCAGCGCCTTCTCGAGGTCCTGCTCCGGTCCCAGCCCCGTGTACACCACCTTTCCCGTCCGGTCGAGCACCACGATGTACGAGGTGGCGGGGACGTCGTAGGCGGTGGTGGCGTCGCCGTTGGTGTCGTAGAGCACGGTGTGCGTGTAGTGGTACTTCTCGGCGTAGCGGCGCACGCGCTCGGGGGACTGGTTCACCGACACCGCCACGTCCACGAACGTCACCTTCGGCGAGTACTTCTTCACGAGCTGGAGGAGCTGCGGCTCGAGCTCCTTGCAGTTGCCGCACCAGGTGGCCCAGAACTCCAGGAGCACGGGGCCCTTGCCGATGTAGCGCGCGAGGTCGGTCTTCTGTCCGTCGAGCGTCCACACGGTGGCGCCGGGCGCCTTCGCGCCGAGGGCGATGCCGATCTGCTCCTGTGCGTGGAGCGAGGGCGCGGCCGCGGCGAGCGTGCCGGCGGCGAGCGTTGCGGCGAGGATCTTCATCATATCAGGATCTGCCCCATCTTGATCAGGTAGTACTCCGCCACACCGAGCATCACGATGGCGAACACCTTCTTCACCACGCCCATCCAAGCGCCGGCGCGCGGCAGGCGGGAGACCGCGCCCGCCGAGAGCCCCACCACCACCAGCAGCGTGCTCATCCCCAGCGAGAACACGAAGAGGTAGATGAAGCCGAGCACCGCGCTCTTCGTGAGCGACACCCAGGTGAGCACGGCGGCCATCACCGGGGCGGAGCAGGGGGCGGCGACGAGTCCGGAGGCGGCGCCCATGACGAAGGTGCCGGCGATGCGCCCCCCGCTCCCCGCGGTGGCGGCGCGCCTGGCCACTCCCTGCGGGAGCCGTACGGGAAAGACGTCGAGCATCGCGAGGGCGAAGAGCACGAGCAGGTTCGCCATCGCGAAGTAGAGCCACGGGTTCGTGCTGATGGCGCCGAACAGCGTGCCGGTGAGCCCCGCCACGAGCCCGAGCGCGGCGTACACCAGCGCCAGCCCGAGCACGTAGCTGAGCGTGAGCGCCACCGGCCGCCAGCGCCGGCGCGGCGCGCCCTCTCCCGCCCCCACCTGCGCCGTCTGACCGCCGATCAACGAGGCCGTGATCGGGATCATCGGGTAGATGCACGGGGTGAGACTGGTGAGCACGCCGCCCGCGAACACGAGCGGCAGCGCCATCACGGGGCTGGAGGAGAGCAGGCTGGAGAGGTCGGCGGTCATGATGTGTAAGTAACTAGACCGGCGAGGGGGGCGCAAAGTTCCGGAAGGCGCGGGACTCGGGAATCGGGGCGCGGGACGCGGGACGCGGGGTGCGGGACGCGGGGCGCACGAACCGAAGCCGCGATGATCTTCACTCCAATGCGCAGCACGACCCACGACTGCCATCCCTCCCGCGTGGCCCGCCCCCGCGTCCCGCGTCCCGCGCCCCGCGCCCCGAGCCCCGAGTCCCGCGCCCTCTTGGGCACTTGCCTTGCAGCCCGCCCCCTTCGACGCGAGGTTCAGCGCGGGCGACGGATCCGCGCCCTGCCGCATCAGCCACCGAGCTCTCATGCCGCCACAACGCACCGCCACCAAGCGCAC
>DASTSH010000068.1:0-7054 GCA_035760785.1 Gemmatimonadaceae bacterium
ACGCGCGCCCCGTAGAGCACGCGACTGAGCACGTCGCGGCTGGCGAAGTCGGTGCCGAAGGGGTGGGCGAGCGACGGCGCCAGGTTCTTGAGCGCCACGATGTCCGGCTGCCCCACCGGGGAGTAGGGGGCGACCCAGGGCGCGAGCAGCGCGAGCACGCCCAGCGCGATGAGCGTGCGGACGGCGGCGAGCGCCACGCGGTCGCGGTGGAGGCGCGCCACCGTGGCGCGCCAGGCGATGCCGTCGGCGCGCGCGCCGGCGCCGGCGCGCCGGAGCGCGCGCCAGAGCGCCACGGTGAGCGCCGCCGCGACCAGCCAGGCGAGCGCCAGCACGTCAGCCGAGCCGCACGCGCGGGTCCGCCAGCGCGTACAGCAGGTCCGCGACCAGGCTGCCGACGACCATCATCACGCTCGCGACGATGAGCGCCGCCGTGAGCAGCGGGTAGTCGCGGGTCGCGATGGCGTTCACCGTGAGCGTCCCCATCCCCGGCCAGGAGAAGATCTTCTCCACGAACACCGAGCCGCCGAGGAGCGCGGGAAGCGCCAGTCCCAGCAGGGTGATCACCGGCAGGAGCGCGTTGCGCAGCACGTGATGCCACGCGATCGCGCGCTCGCTCACCCCCTTGGCGCGCGCGGTGCGCACGAAGTCGGCGCGCGCCACGTCGAGCATGGCGGCGCGCTGGAAGCGCGCCACGGCCGCGGCGCTGAGCAGGGTGAGCGTGGCGGCGGGGAGCACGAGGTGGCGCGCCAGGTCCACCAGGCGCGCCACCGGCCCGAGGTACGGGTACATCACCGCATCGTGCATCCCGCTCACCGGGAAGAGGCCCAGCGCGTACGAGAACACCAGCAACATCATCAACGCCAGCCAGAAGTCGGGCATCGAGTAGAAGAAGATCGACCCGACGGCGATCGCGCGATCGGCCGCCCTCCCGTGGCGCCGCGCCTGCACGGCGCCGAGCACCACGCCGATCGCGAAGGAGAGCACGAGCGCCACCGACATCAGCAGGAGCGTGTTCGGGATCGCCTCCGCGAGCACGGCGCCCACCGGGCGCCGGTGCGGGAAGGAGTAGCCGAGGTCACCCCGCGCCGCGGCGGCGAGGTAGCGCGCGTACTGCTCCGGGATCGGCCGGTCGAGCCCGAGGCGCGCCACCCAGAACGCCCGCACCGATTCCGGCACGAGCGGGCTGTCGAGCGACGCGCGCACCGGGTCGCCCGGCGCAAGGTGCAGGAGCAGAAAGGCCGCCGTGGCGACCAGCCAGACGATGAGCGCCCCCTGCGCGAGCCGGCGAAGGAGGAACCGGGCCACGCGTCAGTCGCGCGCGTCGACGACGCCCAGCCGGTCGCGCGCGATCCGCTCCGCGGCCGGGATGTACCACTGGTCGATGTTCGCCCACCACATGTCGGCGCGCATCCCCACCGGATGGATGCGCGTCTGCATGGCGGCGAAGGTCACCGGCTCGTAGAGCCAGACCGCCGGCGCGTCATCGACGAGCACCTGGTAGGCGCGGTGGTAGTAGGCGTGCGCCGCGGTGGCGTTCATCTGGGCGGACGCGCTGTCGACCAGCGCATCGAACGTCGGGCTCTCGTAGCTCCCCGCGTTCCCGCCGTCGCGCGCCCGCGCCGCGGGGATGCTCCAGTTCTGGCGCACGGTGGCCGGGTTGCCGTCGGAGACCATCGCGTTGATGACCGCGTCGAACTGCCGGGACGCCAGCCGCTGGTTCACCGTGGGGAAGTCCATCTGGTCGATGTCCGCCTGCACCCCCACGGCCTTGAACATCTGCTGCATCAGCACCGCCATCCGCATGCGCGGCGTGCTGGAGCTGGGCACGAGGATCGCGAAGCGGAGGGGCCGGCCGTGCTTCTCGCGCACGCCGTCGCCGTTCGTGTCGCGCCACCCGGCGGCATCGAGAAGGGCGCGCGCGCTGTCCGGCGCGAACGGGATCTGGACCACCGTGGAATCGTACGTCGCCAGCGCGTGCGTGACCGGGCCCACGGACACGGTGGCCATGGTGTCGAACACGCTCCGCACGAGCGCCTGGCGGTCGAGCGCCATGGTGAGGGCGCGGCGCACGCTCCGGTCGGCGAACACGGGGTGCGGCCGGTGCAGGTTCCCTGGATCGCGCTCGTTGAACAGCAGGTACGCGTACGCCATGGTGGGGTAGCGCACGGTCTTCAGCTCGTGGTGCTTCGCCACCTCGGCGATGTCGGCGGGGCGCAGGCTCTCGATCATGTCCGCCTCTCCGCTCAGCACGCGCAGGAGCGCGGCATCGGGGTCGCCGGCGATGCTCCAGATGAGCCGGTCGACGTGGGGGCGGCCGAGATGGTAGGTGGTGTCGGCGACGAGCTCGAGCGTCTGCCGCGGCACCCAGCGGGCGAAGCGGTACGGGCCGCTTCCCACGGGGTGGCGGGCGAAATCCGAGGCCTGGAGCTGGTCGTGGGGCACGCCCGCGAGCAGGTGCTCGGGGAGGATGCGCATCTGGAACGCCGCGTCGAAGAACTCGTCGGGGCGGCGGTGCGCGAACCAGAAGACGGCGGTGACGGAGTCCCGCACCGTCACCGAGTCGATGTTGGCGAGGAGCGGCCCCACGTCCGATCCGGTCCTGGGGTCGGTGTACAGGCGCCAGGTGAAGCGCACATCGCTCGCGCGCACGGGGCGGCCATCGTGCCAGTGCGCGCGCGGGTCGATGTCGAAGGCGATGGAGAGCGAATCGGGGGCCCAGTGCCACGATCGCGCGAGCTTCCCCGTCCATCCGGCATCGCCGATCGCGTCGATCTTCTCCTTCGGCTCGGCCAGGTGCTCGAAGATGAGGGAGCTCACCTGGACCGACGTCACGTTGGAGGTGAGCGGCGGGAGGAGCGCGTCGGCGTCGGCGCCGACGGAGATGACGAGCGTGCCGCCGTCGGTGCCGCCGGTGGCGGGGCGATCGCCCCGCGCGCAGGCGGCGAGGGTGACGAGCAGGACGGCGAGCAGGGGGCGCTGGCGCATGGAGATCGTGAGGCGTGGTGTGGGGAAGGAGCGGGTGGCGTGCGAGTCGCGCGTCAGCGGCGCCACGTCCACTCCGGATCGGCATAGTGCGCGCGCAGGGCGCGCGCATCGTCGTCGAGCACGAGGTCCGGCTCGAGGGGCTCGGCATCGCCGAGCGCCTCGAAGAGGGCGCGCGCCACCTCGTCCAGCGCTGGCGCGCGTCCCAGGATGGCGCGGAGCGTGGCGGGCGTGGGCGGCGGAGGCACGGGATGCAGCAGCAGCGCGCCGGCGAGCGCCTGATCGTCATCCACGAGGATGGAGCCGTGCTGCAGCATCGCGCAGTCCTCCCGCACCTGGGCGCTTCCGACGAGCTTGCGCCCCGCCACCGTGATCTCCCCCGCCACCGGCGTCTCGAAGCACGGCGCCACGCCGGGGCGCGGCGCCCGTGCCGTGCGCTCCGCCTCGCGCGCATCCACGCCGAGGCGTCGCAGGCCATCGAGCAGAAGACGATTGATGGCCCGGTACGATTCGCCCAGCGCGCCCAGCGCATCCGCCGGCGCGGTGACGCTGTAGGTCACCTCCCGGTGGTGCAGCACGGCGCGGCCGCCGGTGGGGCGCCGCACGATGTCGATTCCCAGGGCCGCCGCGCGCGCGGTGTCGTAGCGACCGCGCGCGGTCTGGTTGCGGCCGAGGGAAAGGGTGGGGCGGCTCCAGGCGTAGATGCGCAGCACCGCCTCCCCGCGCTGCGCGGCGCGGCGCAGGAGCGCGGCATCGAGCGCCATGTTCGCGGCGCCGTCGCGCGCGGGGGTGAGCAGGGTGCGCCAGCGTACGGCGGGGGCGCGCGGAGGGCGCGCAGCGGGGGCGGAGGTGACGACGGGCGTGGGGATGAGTGCTCCGGGGCAGGGCGGCGCGGAGCGCCGCGCGTCTGGCGAAGGATAGCGCGCACGCGACAGGGGCGGCAAGGAAGGGGGCGGGGCGCGGGGACGGCGCCGATAGAAATTCCGACGTGCCGATGCCAGATTTCGGTGCTGTGACCGGCCGCCGTGCCGCGCGACCGGTCGTGTCACGAGCGCCGTCCGCCGCACACGACTCCGACCACCGCACGCTGCATCCGCGCAGCCTCCGAGGGTTCCATGACCACGATGACCACGCCGGTGTCGCTGACCGACGCCGACAGCTTCATCCCGCGCCACATCGGGCCGTCCGATGCCGATGTCCGGGCGATGCTCGACCTGCTTGGCTACGACTCGCTCGATGAGCTCATCGACGCCACCGTCCCCGCCGCGATCCGCATGCGCCGGCCGCTCGCGCTCGGCGAGGGGAAGAGCGAGACCGCCGCGCTCCGCTCCTTCCGCAAGATCGCGCAGCGCAACCAGGTCTACCGCTCGTTCATCGGGATGGGGTACCACTCCTGCCTGGTGCCGCCGGTGATCCAGCGGAACGTGCTGGAGAACCCGGCGTGGTACACGGCGTACACGCCGTACCAGGCGGAGATCGCGCAGGGGCGGCTGGAGGCGCTGCTCAACTTCCAGACCATGATCATCGACCTCACCGGGCTGCCGGTGGCCAACGCCTCGCTGCTCGACGAGGGGACGGCGGCCGCGGAGGCGATGATGATGAGCTGGGCGGTGAAGGGGAGCGAGACGAAGGCGACGTTCTTCGTGTCCGAGCTCTGCCTGCCGCAGACGATCGACGTGGTGCGCACGCGCGCGCTGGCGCGCGGCATCACCGTGGTGGTGGGGGATCACCGCACCGCCGCCCTCGGCCCCGAGGTGTTCGGCGCGCTCGTGCAGTACCCGGCCACCGACGGCGCGGTGCACGACTACCGCGACTTCGTGGAGCGCGCGCACGCCGCCGGCGCGCTCGTGACCGTCGCCGCCGACCCGCTCGCGCTCGCGCTGCTCGTGCCGCCGGCGGAGTGGGGGGCGGACATCGCCGTGGGGAGCACGCAGCGCTTCGGCGTGCCGCTGGGCTTCGGCGGGCCGCACGCCGCCTACTTCGCCACGCGCGACGAGTTCAAGCGCCAGATCCCCGGGCGCATCATCGGCGTCTCCCGCGATGCGGAGGGTCGCCCCGCGCTCCGCATGGCGCTCCAGACGCGCGAGCAGCACATCCGCCGCGAGAAGGCGACGAGCAACATCTGCACGGCGCAGGTGCTGCTCGCGGTGATGGCGAGCATGTACGCGGTGTGGCACGGTCCGGAGGGGCTGCGCACGATCGCGTCGCGCATCCACCGCCTGGCCGAGACGCTCGCCGATGGGCTCCGCCGCCTCGGCTACGGGATCACGCACGACGTGTTCTTCGACACCATCCGCGTGGAGCTCGGGACGCGTCGGCTGAGCGAGATCCTGCGCGAGGCGCGGGCGCAGCAGATCAACGTGCACGTGATCGACGACGCCACGGTGGGGGTCTCGCTCGGCGAGAACACGCTCATCGAGGACGTGGACGACCTGTTCGCCGTCTTCAACGGCGGCAGCCGTCCGCTGTTCACGGCCGAGGACGTGGCGGCCGAGGTGGACGCGCGGTACGACGAGCGGTTCGCGCGCACGAGCGCGTACCTGACGCACCCCGTGTTCAACCGCTACCACTCCGAGACGGAGATGCTCCGGTACATCCGGAAGCTCGAGTCGCGCGACCTCTCGCTCACGCACTCGATGATCCCGCTCGGCTCGTGCACGATGAAGCTCAACGCCACGGCGGAGATGCTCCCGATCACGTGGCGCGAGATCGCGAAGGTCCACCCGTTCGCGCCGCGCGAGCAGACGGACGGCTACTCCATCCTGTTCGAGCGGCTGGAGGGCGCGCTCGAGGAGATCACCGGGTTCGCGGCGGTGTCGCTCCAGCCGAACGCCGGGTCGCAGGGGGAGTACGCGGGGCTGCTGGTGATCCGCCGCTACCATGCGGCGCGCGGCGAGGGGCACCGCGACGTGTGCCTCATCCCGCAGTCGGCGCACGGGACCAACCCGGCGAGCGCGGTGATGGCGGGGCTCACCGTGGTGGTGGTGCGGACGGACGAGCAGGGGAACATCGACGTCGCCGACCTGCGGGCGAAGGCGGAGGCGCACCGCGACCGGCTGGCGGCGCTCATGGTGACCTATCCGTCCACGCACGGCGTGTTCGAGGAGGCGATCCGCGACATCTGCGGGATCGTGCACGAGCACGGCGGGCAGGTGTACATGGACGGCGCGAACATGAACGCGATGGTGGGGCTCTGCCGGCCGGCGGACATCGGGGCCGACGTGTGCCACCTCAACCTGCACAAGACGTTCTGCATCCCGCACGGCGGCGGCGGGCCGGGGATGGGGCCGATCGCGGTCGCGTCGCACCTCGCGCCGTATCTCCCCGGGCACGTGCTGGTCGATGTGGGCGGGAGCGATGGCGCCGGAGCGGTCTCGGCGGCGCCATGGGGGAGCGCGAGCATCCTGCCCATCTCCTACATGTACATCGAGCTGATGGGAGGCGAAGGGCTCGCGCGGGCATCGAAGGTGGCGATCCTGAACGCGAACTACGTGGCCAAGCGGCTGGAGCCGTTCTACCCGGTGCTGTACAAGGGGAAGAACGGGACGGTGGCGCACGAGTGCATCATCGATCCGCGCGCCTTCAAGCAGTCGGCGGGGGTGGAGGTGGAGGACATCGCCAAGCGGCTGATGGACTACGGCTTCCACGCGCCCACCGTGTCGTTTCCCGTGGCGGGGACGCTCATGATCGAGCCGACGGAGAGCGAGTCGAAGGAGGAGCTGGACCGCTTCTGCGACGCGTTGATCGCGATCCGCGAGGAGATCGGGGCGATCGAGGAGGGGCGCGCCGACCGCCACGACAATCCGCTCAAGCACGCGCCGCACACCCTGGAGAGCGTGACGTCCTCGGAGTGGAAGCACCCGTACTCCCGCGAGCAGGCGGCCTTTCCCGCGCCGTGGGTGCGCGAGTGGAAGTTCTGGCCGTCCGTCGCCCGCGTGGAGAGCGCGTACGGCGATCGGAATCTCGTCTGCTCGTGCCCGCCGGTGGAGGAGTACGTGGGGGCCTGAGGTCGGGGGCCTGGGGCCGGGGGGATCTGGAGAACCCCGGCCCCCCGGGTGGGGAGGGGCGGACC
>DASTSH010000069.1:0-11056 GCA_035760785.1 Gemmatimonadaceae bacterium
GCCTCGGCCAGCGGCGCCACGACGATCCCCACCGCCTGCGCGCCGAGCACGAGCAGGGCGACCAGACGGAGGAGACGGCGGTGGCGGTTCCGGATGGAGGCGAGCACGCCCGTCATACGCGGAAGCTAGCCATCCCGTTGCGCGCTGTCACCTGGCGTACCCGCGCAGGCGCCCGAGCATGCGCGAGTCGCTGGCCGTGTGGTCGTCTCCCTTGGGCGTCTCGATCACCTTGGGGACCGTCGCGAGCCGCTCGTCGGTCATGATCCGGCGGAAGGGCGCCTCGCCGAGCGAGCCCTCGGCGATCAGCTCGTGCCGGTCGCGGCGCGAGCCGAAGGGGGTCTTGGAGTCGTTGAGGTGCATCACTCGCAGCCGGTCGCGCCCGAGCACGTCGTCGAAGCGCGCCCACACGCCGTCGTAGTCGCCCACCAGGTCGTAGCCGGCGGCGTACACGTGGCAGGTGTCCACGCACACGCCCACGCGCGCGCGCAGCGGGGCGGGGATGTGCTCGATGATGGCCGCGAGCTCCTCGAACGTGGCGCCGAGGGCGGTGCCCGAGCCGGCGGTGGTCTCCAGGCAGAGCACCGTGCGCCCCGGGACGCGCTCGAGGCAGGCCGCGATCGCGTCCGCGTTGCGCGCGATGCCGCACTCGCGATCGTCCATGTAGTTGCCGGGGTGCGACACGAGGTACGCGATCCCCAGCGCCTCGCACCGCCGCAGCTCGGCCTCGAAGCTCTCCATCGAGCGCGCGCGGAGCGTGGCGTCGGGGCTCGCGAGGTTGATGAGATACGAGTCGTGCGCCATGGTGACGCGCACGTCGGTGTCGGCGAGGGCGGCGGCGAAGTCGCGGCACTCGTCGGCCTCGCACGCGCGCTCCGCCCAGCGGTTCGCCTGCTTGGTGAAGATCTGCATCGCCGTGGCGGCGATGGCCTTCGCGCGCGGCGGGGCGGCGATCGTGCCGCCGGCGGTGGAGACGTGGGCGCCGAGCAGGTCGGTCATCGCTGCGCGCGGAGGTAGTCGAGGGGGTCCACGGCGCGCCCCTGCGGGCGCAGCTCGAAGTGCAGGTGCGGGCCCAGCTCCGGGTCGGAGGAGCCGACGTAGCCGATCACGTCGCCCTTGCCCACCACCGCGCCTTTCTCCGTCGCGATGCGGCCGAGGGAGCCGTACACCGAGTAATCGCCGCCGGGGTGCTGGATGATCACGGTGAGCCCGTACGTCCCGAACGCCTCCGCCACGAGCACGCGGCCGGCGGCCACGGCGCGCACGGGCGTACCCGCCGCGGCCTTGATCCCGATCCCGTTCCAGCGGACGGTGGTGTTGTTCGGGTTCACCACGCGGCCGAAGGAGTAGAGCAGGTCCCCCTCCACAGGCCAGTCGAAGCGTGCATTGCTCCCCGCGCGGAAGGTGCTCGCCGCGCGCGGCGCGTTCGGGGCGGCCCGCTCGGCGCGGCGCCGCGCCTCTTCCAGGTTGGCGATCACGCTCGACAGCCGCTGCTCGTCCTTGCCGAGCCGCGCCAGGCGGCGCTCCGTCTCCTGCGCGCTGCGCTTCGCCTTCGCGAGGCTCGACTGCTGCTGCGACTGCAGGTCGCGCAGCCGGCGCTCCTCGTCCGCCTTCTCCTGGAGGTTCTCCTGGATGTCCGCTTGGAATCGGACGAGGTTGGAGCGCTGCTTGTTGATCTGGTTGCGCAGGTCCTCCACGCGATGCACGAGCGCGCGGTCGCGCAGGGCGATGAGGTGGAGGTATTTGTAGCGCGCCACGAGATCGCCGAACGAGGTGGCGGAGAGGAGGACCTCCACCGAGTAGAGCGGGCCGCGCTTGTAGATGTCCACCAGGCGCTGGCGGAGCCGCGCCTGCTTGAGCGTGAGCTCGTCCTGCGCGCGGATGAGATCGGATGTGGTGGCGCCGACCTCGGTGTTGATGGCGGCGAGCTGCGTGTCGAGCGACTGCACCACGCGCGCGGTCATGTCGGCCTGGCGGTCGAGGTTCTGCACCTCCTCCGACAGGTCGTGCACGGTGCTCTGGAGGCTCGCGCGGCGCCGCTCCAGCTCCTCGCGCTCGCGCCGCAGCTGCTCCAGCCGCTGCCGCTCGGCGCGGAGGCGCGCCTCGGCGCTCTTGCCGGCATCCTGCTGGGCGGCGAGCGGCGTGGCGAGGAGCAGGGCGGTGAGCGCGGCGAGCGGCGCCGCGCGCCACGTCAGACCCGGCGTAGGTGCCTCCCCACCGACACGGCGCTCCCCACGAAGCCGATGAGCCCGCCGAACAGGATGCCGGCGGCGGCCGTGCGCTGGTCGAAGAAGGTGATGCGGATCAGATACTGGTCGATCAGCGAGTGCGCACCCCACGCGAGCAGCAGCGCGAGGCCGCCGCCGATGACCCCCTTCAGGAAGCCGTCGATCAGGAAGGGGCGGCGCACGAAGCCGTCGGTCGCGCCCACCAGGCGCATGATCGAGATCTCCTTCGCGCGCGCGAGCACCGCCATGCGGATCGTGGAGCCGATGATGATCACCGCCACGGCGGCGAAGGCCGCGCCGAGGACGAGCCCGGTGGCGCCCGCCACGTTCCGGATGTTGTACAGCTTCTGCACCCACTCCTCGCCGTAGCGGACGTCGTCCACGAACTGGTAGGTCTGGACGCGCTGCGCCACGGCGCGCACGGTGGCGGGATCGCGGAAGCCGGGCTTGAGCCGGATCTCGAGCGAGGCCGGGAGCACATCGGCATCGAACACGTCCTGGAACTCGGACAGCTCGCGCCGCGCGCGGTCGAGCGCCTGCTCCGGGGTGATGATGTCCACGCGCGCCACCTCGGGGAACGCGCCGATGTCGGTGGCGGCGGCGCTCACGCTCTCCACGGGGGTGCCGCCGGCGACGAAGGCCCGGATCTCCACCCGCTCCTCCACCGTGCGGAGGGCCTGGCTCACGTTCAACGCCACGAGCCCGAACAGGCCGAGGGCGAACAGGCTGAAGGCGATGGTGATGATGCTCAGGGCGCTCAGCAGCGGCGCGCGCCGGAGGCCGAGGAGCACCTCGCGGAAGGTGAGACGCATCAGGGCGTGGAGGGCGAGGAGGACTCGGAGGCCGACTCCATGGAGTCGTAGACGATCTGCCCGCGGTTGATCTCGAGCACGCGGAAGTCGGAGCGGCGCACGAGGTCGAGGTTGTGCGTCGCCATGAGCACCGCGGTCCCGGCGGCGTTGATGTCGCGCAGGAGCTGGAAGATCCCGCGCGTGGCGCGGTCGTCGAGGTTGCCCGTGGGCTCGTCGGCGATGAGGACCGTGGGATCGTTCACCAGCGCGCGGGCGATCGCCACGCGCTGCTGCTCGCCGCCGGAGAGCTCGCGGGGATAGCTCGTCCCCTTGGCGCCGAGCCCCACCTGCGTGAGGAGGCGGCTCACGCGCGACGGGATCGCGTCGCGGGGCGTGCCGGTGACCTCGAGCGCGAACGCGACGTTCTCCTCCGCGGTGCGGTCCTCGAGCAGCCGGAAGTCCTGGAACACGATGCCGAGGCGCCGGCGGAGGAGGGGGATCTCCCGGCGGCGGATCGAGGACGAGAGCATACCGCTCACCCGCACCTCTCCGGACGTCGGCCGCTCCTCCATGAACACGAGCTTGAGGATGGTGGACTTGCCGGCGCCGCTCGGGCCCGTGAGGAACGCGAACTCCCCCTTCGCGATGCGAAAGGAGACGTCGTTCAGGGCCAGACCGGTGCGGGGGTACTTCTTGGTGACGTGCGAGAATCGAATCATGTGGCGCTGGCGCCGGCGAGCGGCGGGGCGGCATCGTCGTCCTCTCCGGCGCCCAGCATCCGCCAGTTGCCGGAGGCGGTGATGGTGTCGATCACCGCCTTCAGCAGCCCGATGAGGACGGGACCGAGGAGGATGCCGACGAGGCCGAAGGTGTACACGCCGGTGACGAGCCCGACGAACATCCAGTAGAAGTTGAGCACCCGCGACTTCTCGGCCGCGAGCTTCGGTCGTACGTACATCGAGATGAACAGCGTGTTCCCCAGGAAGCCGATCACGAGCATCGCGATCGCGGCGCCCCACGCGTCGCGGAAGATGATCAGCCAGAGCGCCACCGGCACGTACACGCTCCACGATCCGACGATCGGGAAGAAGCCGATGACGAAGGAGAGGATCGCCAGCACGACCGCGAGCGGGACGTCGAAGGCGAGGTTCATCCCCAGGATGACGATCGACTTGATGGTCTGGGTAACTAACGTGGCGTACACGGCGCCGTACAGTACCCCGCGCACGTTGGTCACCAGCGCGCCAACCAGCTCGCCGTAGCGCGCGGGCACCTTGGAGCGGACCGCCTTCCGGATCGCGTCGTGGTCGGTGAGCGCGTACGCCAGCGTGAAGAGGAAGATCGCCGAGCCCACCGCCAGCGATGTCATGGCGCTCCGGGCGCCCTCCGCCAGGTGTGCGCCGTAGTCGGAGGCGGCGAGCACCATGCGGCGGATCTGGTCGGTGAACGACGCGCCGCCGAGGAGGGGGACGCGGTGCAGCGCGGCGTCGATGCGGGCGATGACCTCCCCCTGGTGCGCGGCCAGGTACGCGGTGGCCTGCCGCAGCTCCACCCAACTGTAGACCGTGGCGGCGGCGATCGGAACGAGGAGCGCGGTGATCGTGAGCAGCGCCGCCGGCGTGGGCGGGACGCCGCGCCGGATGCGCTCGTACAGCGGCCGGAGATAGATGGCCGCGACGATGGCCAGGATGGCGGCGATGATCACCGCGCGCACCATCCAGAGGAAGAGCAGGAGCACCACCACGAACAGCGCGGAGGTGATCAGGATCCGGCGCAGCTCGGGGAGCGTGAGGTCGGCGACGCGCGGCGCGCGCCGCCGCTCCATGTGCCGACGGTCATCGGCGGTCTCCGCGCTCCCGTCGCGCATCAGCGCAGCGCCTGCTCGATGTCGGCGATCAGGTCGTCCGCATCCTCGATCCCCACGCTCACGCGCACGAAGCCGTCGGGGACGCCGATGGCGGCGCGCTGCTCGGGGGTGAGGTGTGCGTGGGAGGAGAAGCGGGGCTCGGAGACGAGCGTGTCCACGCCGCCGAGGCTCGCCGCGTGGGCGATCACCTTGAGGCGCGAGATGAAGCGCTCGGCGGCATCCGCGCCGCCGGCGAGCTCCACGGCCATCATCCCGCCGAAGCCGTCCAGGGTGGCGCAGGCCACCTCGTGGTCGGGGTGCGACGGGAGCCCCGGGTAGTGCACGCGCGCGAACTCCGGGCGCTGGGCGCACCACGTGGCCAGGCGCATGGCGTTCTCGTTCTGGCGGCGCACGCGCACGTCGAGCGTCTTGAGCCCGCGCTCGAGCATCCAGCAGGCGAAGGGATCGGGGGCCTGCCCCCATACCATCATCTTCTGCCGCACCTCCTCCACGTAGCTCGCGGTCCCCAGCACCGCGCCCGCGAGCACGTCGTGGTGGCCGTTCAGGAACTTGGTGGCGGAGTGGACGACCACGTCCGCGCCGTGCTCCAGCGGGCGGAAGTTGACCGGGGAGGCGAAGGTGGAGTCCACCACCAGCGCGAGCCCCGTCTCGTGCGTGAGATAGGAGATGGGCGCGAGGTCGATCACGCGGCAGGACGGGTTCACCGGCGTCTCGACGAACACCGCGCGCGTGTGCTTGCGCAGCCGCTTGCGCCAGCCGCGCGGCTCGGCGGGATCCACGAAGGTGACCTCGATTCCCATCGCCGCGAGCTCGCGCGTGAACAGGCGGTGCGTGCCGCCGTAGATCCAGTGGCAGGCGAGGAGGTGGTCGCCGGGGCGGAGCAGCGCGAGCATGGCGCAGGTGGTGGCGCCCATCCCGCTGGCGAGCACGAGCCCGGCCTCGGCACCTTCGAGCAGCGCGAGGCGCTTCGCCACCACCTCGGCGTTCGGCGTGTTGCCGTAGCGCGTGTAGCGCAGCCCCTCGCCGGTGCCGGCCTCCTGGATGTAGTTCACCGATTGGTAGAGCGGCTGCACCACCGGTGCATCGGCGTCGTGCGCGTCGCGGCCGCCGTGCAGCGCGACCGTGGAGAAGCCCTGCCGTCGGCGTCGCGGGATCATGAGCGCTCCAGTGTCAGGCGAGAGTGCCGCGGCGCGGCGGCGTGTCGGTGTCCAGCTTCACCACCCGGATGATCTCCGAGGGCGAGGCCCCGAGGATGTCGCGCAGCACGACGTCGCCGCGCGGGAGGGAGTCGTCGATGTACACGGTGGCCAGCTCGTGCCGGCGCGGGCCGTACACCCACGCCAGCTCGCCGTCGATCAGCAGCCGCAGCGCGGCGTCGTCCGAGCGCATGAAGATCGCGGGGCCGCGCTCGGGGTCCTCGCGCCGCGTCGCGATGAGCTGCAGCACGCGCAGCGGTGGATTGTGGACGTCGCTCACGGCACCACGCCCACGGCCACGTATCCCTCGTCGAAGCGCATGGCGAGGCGCAGCCGGCAGAGCGCATCGAGCGCTTCCGCCGCCTGCGTGGCGTCGAGTCCCAGCTCGCGCGCCAGCTCCCCCTCGGCGGCGCGCCCGAGCCGGCACATCGCCTCCCACGCGCGGCGCTCGCGGTCGTCCACCGTCCCCACGAGCATCATGCCCCCGTCGCTGGTCTGGGCCACGATCGCCAGCCGGTGGCGCTCGAGCACGGTCTCGATGGCGTCGAGGTGCGAGTCGCTCACCCCGCGGAAGAGGAAATACGCGTCGCGCGGCGGGCGCTCCTCCGCCGGCATGCAGTAGCGCATGAGCAGCTTGGCCACGATCTCGTCGGCGCAGGAATAATCGAGCAGGCCGACGTGGGAGAAGTCGATGACGGTGAGGGTCCGGTCTCCCAGCTCGGCGAGCTGCCGCTCGATGCCGTTGCGCACGGCGGCGCCGGTGGGACGGGTGACCAGATCGGAATACAGGTCGCACACGGTGCGACGGAGCACCGTGCTCAGATCGATGTGGTTGATCACCGGTCGGCGATCCGCTCCGGGATGGTGATTTGCATCTGTGCCCCCGGGAATCGGGGGAGCTGCTCTACCAGCGGGACGTCATCGTCCCAGGAGGGCACGATGGCGATTCTAGCGGTTCCGGATCGAACGGACAACTTGCCGTCCCAACGTCCTATGTACCGGCGGACTCCCGCAAGACCTTGACCGCGGCCGGGATCGCGAAACCGGCTCACGCCGCGGATCACGGCCTCCTCGAGCGCCATGCCGTCGTCCCAGCGGTCGCTGAGCCGGCGCCCCTGGGCGGACTCCAGCGACTCGCGGAAGCCGACGCCGGCGTCGCACACCGCGATCACCACCACGCGGCGGCCGAGCCGCTGGCGCCACTTGTAGGCCTGCACCGCCACCCAGCCGCCGCGCCCCGCGTGCTCCACGATGTTCTGGCACGCCTCGCTGAGCGTCATGGCGAAGCCCATCGTCGCCTTGGCGTCGAGGTGCAGCTCCTTCACCAGGATGTTCTGCGACTTCTGCTGGATGCGCCCCACCACCTCGTGCACGTCCTCGCTCTTGGAGACGGGAGTGATCTCGAGGAGCACGTCGGACTCCCCCGCCGCGCGCGCGCGATGCACGGCGCCGTGGAGCTCGAACAGCTCCTCGGCGAAGCGGAAGAAGCCCGTGCGCGCCCAGTACGATCCCGTCTCGTCCGATTCGGGGGCGTAGAGCGCCGGCCTCTCGGCGCGCGTCTGCGCGAGCGTGAGGAGCGCGGTGAGCCCGTACGGCGATGCCCAGCGCGTGTGCCGCGCGTCGAGGAGCACCTTCTCCTCCTGCGGCACCGGCGCGAGCTGCTCGAGCACG
Organism: Gemmatimonadaceae bacterium; assembly: GCA_035760785.1. GTDB lineage: Bacteria > Gemmatimonadota > Gemmatimonadetes > Gemmatimonadales > Gemmatimonadaceae > JADGGM01. The sequence continues at coordinate 7,751 of DASTSH010000069.1, forward strand.
GCCTCGAAGGACTTGTCGTCGAGCGAGGGGGGGACGTTAATGACGGTGGTCATCGCGTGATGAGCTCTCCGCGTAGGTGCCGGGCGAGCCCCGTCGCTCCCCGGTGCTCCACGTTGCGTGTCGCGGCGCGGTGCGCCGCGCGCATTGCGTCGCCCAAGCTATCACCGGCGAGCAGCCGGGAGAAATACGTCGCGCCCCACACGTCGCCGCAGCCGGTGGGGTCGCCCTCGGCGACCACGTACGGCGGTGGGACGCGCTCCGTGCGCACCGGGCCGAGCGCCGCTCCGAGCGGCGCGGGCGACGCCAGATCGGCGAGGCGCTCGAACCCCGGCGCGGCGAAGTACACCGCGCCCCGGCTCCCCAGCGTCACCACCAGGCATCGCACGCCCTGCGCCATGGCCGTCGCCGCCAGCGCCAGCGGGTCGGGCGCCATCGCGGTCACCTCGTCCTCGTTCACCTGAAGCACGTCGAAGCAGCGGCACCACTCGGCCACATCCGGCAGCGGGCGCAGGGCTCGCCACCCGGTGGGCTGCACGGCCATCACCAGCATGTGGAGGTCGCAGTAGATGGGCCCCTTGAAGTGCTGGCGCAGCAGCCGGCACGTCTCGAGATCGAGCTCCCAGCCGCTGATGAAGTTGATGTACAGCGCATCGAGCCCGCCGAGCAGCGGCGTGAGCCCCAGCCACGTCCACCCCGGCACCCCGCCCGTGAGCCGCTCACACCGTCGCTCCGACGTTTCGTAGCGCAGCTCCACGCGATTGTTGGGGTAGGGGACCTCGATGATCGCCGCGTCGGGGGCCATGCGCTCGAGCGTGGCGCAGAACTCGCGCGCGCGCGCGACGAGATCGCTCCCCACCTTGATGAGCGGCACGATCTCCCACTCCTCGGAGAGCGCGGCATCGAGCCCGGAGAGCGCGTATGTGATCCCTCCCCACTCCTCCACCGGCGTCTGCCGCGGATCGCGCCCGTGGATCGTGTCCCAGACGAAGGTGCCGATGACGCCGAGGCGGCGCTTCGCGGGAAGCGGGAAGCGGGAAGCCGGGAGCGCCGAAGAGAATGGCGACGACGGGCCGCGGCGTTCGCCGCGACCCTCGCCGCCTTCCGTTTGCGCGCTTCCCGCAGGCGCGGCATCGCCGCGCCGCTTCCCGCTTCCCGCTTCCCGCGTCATACGCTCCCGAGCTTCTGCTGCTTGAACGTCGCCACCGCGCCGACCATTCCCGCGGTCCCATGGAGGATGCCGGGCACGATGCGGCAGGCCTCGACGGCGGGGCGGAACGCGCGCCGCTTCACCTCGGCGCGGAGCGGCTCGAACAGCCGGTCGCCGGCACGCGTCACGCCGCCGGTGATCACCACCACGTCGGGGTTCAGGGTGTTGAGCAGGTTCGCGACGCCGGTGCCGAGGAACCTCGCCGTGTCGCGGACCACCTCCAGCGCGAGCGCGTCGCCGTTCTTCGCCGCCTCGTACACCGTGGCGGCGGTGAGGCGCTCGAGCTGGCCGTCCACCATCCGGTGCAGCACGGAGACCTCGTCGCGCTCGAGCGCCTCGCGCGCCCGCAGCGCGATCGCCGGGCCAGAGGCGTACGCCTCGAGGCAGCCGTAATTCCCGCAGCGGCAGTAGCGCCCCGTGGAGTCGATGGTGGTGTGCCCGATCTCCCCCGCCACGTCCGACGAGCCGTGATAGAGCCGTCCGTCGAGGACGATCCCGCCGCCGATCCCCGTGCCGATGGTGAGCCCCACCACGTTGCGCGCCCCCTGCGCCGCCCCGCGCCACCACTCGCCCACCGTCGCGCAGTTGGCGTCGTTGTCCAGCGTGGCGGGGAGGCGGATGCGCTCGGAGATCTCCTCGCGCAGGGGGAAGTTGCGCCACCCCAGGTTCGGCGCCACCACCACGATCCCGCGCTCACGGTCGAGCGGGCCGGGGGCGCCGATCCCCACGCCGAGGAAGTCCTGCGGCCTCGCCCCCTGCGTCGCGATGACATCGGAGATCGTCTGCGCGATCATCGACACGATCCGGTCCACCACCGACTCCGCACCCCGCTCGGAGTGGGTCGGCTCCTCGCGCACACCGAGCTCGCGGCTGCCGTCCTCGGGCATCGCGCCGACGACGATGTTCGTGCCACCGAGGTCGACGCCGATGATGTACTGCGGACGGGTTCTGGGCATGGGCTCGCGTTGTCGGGGAACGGGGACGGCGCTCGGAAGGACGACGAATAAGGTAAGCGATCAGCGGTCGGCGGGCACCCCGCGCTTCACGCCGAGCACCCCGGCCGCCGCCACCGCCACGCGCTCCACGTCGAGCTCCCGCATGCACCGCCAGTGCCCGAGGGGGCAGGCCGGGGGACCGTGATGATGGCAGGGCCGGCACTCGAGATGCTCGTGCCCGAGCGAGAGGGAGTCGGGCGCGAGCGGCCCGAAACCGAACGCGGGGACGGTCGGGCCGAAGAGCGTGATCGTGGGCGTCCCCATCGCCGACGCGAGGTGCTGCGGCGACGAGTCGTTGGTGACCAGGAGCGCGGCGCGGCCGATCAGCTCCGCGGAGCCGAGAAGGGAGAGGCGACCGGTGGCGTCGACGATTCCCGCCGATGGCGCCGCCGCCATGATCTCGCGCGCGTGCTCCCCGTCCGCCGGCCCGCCGACCACCGCGAGGCGCGCGTGCGGCGCGAGGCGCGCCGCCAGCTCCGGATAGTACGGCCACCGCTTGGTCCCCCACACGCTCCCCGGCGCGAGCACCACGAGCGGGCGTGCAGCGTCCCCGGCGCCGAGCAGGGCGTCCACTGCCGCACGCTCCGCGGGGCCGGGGAAGAGCGTCGGCCTGAACGCCTCGGGAGCGGGCTCCGCCGCGGGTGCGCCGGCGAAGGCGAGGCGCCAGAGGCGCTCGGCGTGGTGACGGTCGGTGCGACGGGGGACGCGTCTGGTGTACAGCGCGCGCCCCGGCGCGCCGGCGAACCCCACGCGCTCGCCGATCCCCGCGAGCAGCGCCAGCGCCGCGCTGCGTGCCGAGCTCTGCGCCAGGTACGCCGTCGCCCGCTCTCCGCGCTCGCGGTAGTGCCGCCGGATGCGCCGCGCGAGGCGCAGCAGCCCCGCCGCCCCCGCGTCGCCCCCGCGCTTGTCGTAGACGAACCGCTCGCGGATGGCGGGGTGGTTCGCGAGCAACGGCGCCGCCGCCGGCGTCACGACCACGTCCACCGGCCCGCGCCGCGCCAGCTCGGAGAGCAAGCCGGTGGTGAGGACGGCGTCGCCGATGAAGGAGGTCTGGATGACGAGGGATGCCGTGGATCGGGGGCCGGGGGCCAGGGGCCGGGGGCC
>DASTSH010000070.1:0-33951 GCA_035760785.1 Gemmatimonadaceae bacterium
CCCCCTCGCACCATGGTGCGGGGCGAGCGCCGCAGGCGCCGCCCCGCGGTCCTCTCCCGAGTCCCGAGTCCCGACTCCCGAGTCCCGCGCGCCCCGCGCCCCGCGTCACCACTCCAACCGCGCCCCAGCCAACAGCATCCGCCCCGGGGAGCGAAAGCCGAAGATCGCGTCGTAGCGCTCGTCGAGCGCGTTGTCGAGTCGGGCGGTGAGGGTGAGGGAGGGTACGCCGGCCGCGCGGCGCAGCACGTCGAGCTCGGCGGCGAGCGCGACGAGCGTGTAAGCGGGATCCTCGACGCGAGTGCCGTCGGCGAAGTTCGCGTCGGCGCGGCGACCCACGTACGAGGCATCGGCGTGGAGGCGGACGCGATCGGCAGGTCGCACGGCGAGGGCGAGCGATGCGGCGTGGGCGGGACGGCGCAGCAGCGGCGCGCCGGTCACCAGGGGGGCGGTGGGGCCGCCATCGACCCCGGCATCCACCACCGTCGTGCGCAGCCGGGTGTACGACGCCGTGGCGCTCCACCGGGGCGACGGCGACACGCGCGCCTCGAGCTCCACGCCGTCGGCCAGCGCCGCCGCGACGTTGAAGTAGTTGGGGACCGCGTCCGCCGGGTAGCGCTGCGCCACCGAGTCCGACGGCGCGGCATCGTACTGGATCATGTCGCGGAAGCGCTGGTGGAAGTACGTGGCCGCGAGGGTGAGCGCTCCACGCGCAACGCGCTGCTCGACGCCAGCGTCCCAGCTCCGCGCGCGCTCCGGCCGCAGGTCCGGGTTCCCGCGCGCGAACGGCGAGGTGGAGGACACCTGGTCGAAGGTCGGCTCCTTGAACGCGGTGCCCACCGAGGCGCGCACGCTCGTGCCCGGCGCGACGCGCCACGCCGCAGCCGCGCGCCAGGTGCCGAAGGTCCCGAAGGCGCTGTTGTCGTCCACGCGCGCGCCCACCACCCACGACAGCACGTCGCGCACCGTCCCCACGCCCTGGGCGTAGTACGCGCGCAGGTCGCGCGACAGGGGGGCGTCGCTCCCCGCGTGCTGGCGCTGCCGCTCGGCCACGGCTCCGCCGCTCAGCACGATGTCCGGGGACAGGGACCAGCTGAGCCGCGCGTCCACGCTGCGGCGGTAGGTGGTCTTCGGCGCATCGTAGCAGAAGCAGGGATCGCCGGGGGAATCCGGCAGGTCGGCGTCGCGCGTGGCGCCGTTGGTGGCGCCGAGGAGCACGCGTGCCTCGAGGCGGTCGCCGAAGCGGCGCGAGCCCTCCACGGAGCCGATCCAGCGGCGCTCGGTGTGGAACTGGTTGCTGTCGATCACCGCGCCGGTGAAGTCGGTGGCGATGTGCGCCGCCGCGTCGATGTAGCGCGCGGAGGCGCGCAGGGCGGTGCGCGCGTCGGGCGCCACGCGCGCGCTCGCGTCGAACACGTTGTTCCGCGCCGCGCTGTTGAAGGCGTAGATGCCATCGGTGCCGTGGTGGGCGGCGGCGAGGGCGAAGCCCGCGCGGTCGCTTCCCGCCCCCATCGCGCCGCGCACCTCGCGCGCGCCGTAGCTTCCGCCGCCGGCGGCGAGCGAGGCGCGCAGCGGTCCCGAGCCGCGCCGCGTGAAGATCTGGATCACGCCGGTGACCGCGTTCGCGCCGTACAGCACGCTCGCCGGACCGCGCACGACCTCGATGCGCTCCACATCGTCGGTGGTCAGGTTGGCGAGGTCGATGAAGCCGCCGGGGTCGTTCACCGGCACCCCGTCCACGAGCACCTGTGTGTAGTCGCCCTGCCCGCCGCGCACGTAGAGCGACGTCTGCCCGCCGAACGAGCCGGTGCGCGGCACGTCGATCCCCGGCACGTCGCGCAGCGCATCCTGCACGGTGGTGATGCCGCGCGCGCGCAGCTCGCTCCCGGTGATGACGGTGGTGCTGGCCACGGATGCGGCCTGCGAGACGGACACGCGAGTGGCGGTGACGACCACGGGGTGAAGCTGCGCGGTGTCCGCGGCCGGCTGCTGCGCGCGCGCGACCGGAGCGGCGAGCGGCAGGAGCGAGGCGGCGAGGAGAAAGCGAGTGGCGTGCACGGGTCGTTCGCGGTGAGGGTGGATCAGCGCATGCGCCCGCGCAGCGGCAGCAGCGCGGGAGCGCCGACCGCCGGATCGCGGGTGATGACGAGGGGCCAGTCGTACACGGGCTCCAGCACGGACGCGCGCATCACCTCGGACGGCGCGCCGGCCGCGGCCACGTGTCCGTGATGGAGCAGCACGATCACATCGGCGAAGCGCGCGACGAGGTTGAGCTGGTGGCTCACGAGCAGCACCGCCTTCCCATCGCGAGCGAGGCGGGCGAACAGCTCGAACATCGCCATCTCGTGCGCGATGTCGAGGAAGGTGGTGGGCTCATCGAGCACGATCGCGTCGCCGCCCTGCGCGAGCGCGCGCGCGATGCGCGCGCGCTGCCACTCCCCGCCGGAGAGCTGGTGGGTGGCGCGCCCCGCGAGCTCGGCGACGCCGGCGAGCGCGATCGCGCGGTCGATGGCGGCATCGTCGTCCGCGGCCGCGCCGCGCCACGCGCCCTCGTGCGGGTAGCGCCCCAGCGCCACGTACTCCCGCACGGGAAGCGAGAACACGAGCGTCTCGCGCTGCGGCACCACCGCCACGCGCCTGGCGAACGCGCGCCGGTCGAGCGCGGCGAGCGGCTCGCCGTCGACGCGGATGGCGCCGCGCTCCACGGGACGCATCCGGAGCAGCGCCCCCACGAGCGTGCTCTTCCCGCTCCCGTTCGGCCCCACCACCGCCGTCACCGTCCCGCGCGGCGCGTCGAGGGTGACGCCATCCACGGCGGGGTGCGGCGCTCGCGGGTAGCGCACGACGACGTCCTCGAAGCGGATCACGAGAGCCGCCGGAGCTGCGCGAGGAAGAAGGGGACGCCGACGATGGCGGTCACGGCGCCGAGCGGGAGCTCCGCCGGCGGATGCGCGACGCGCGCGAGCAGGTCGGCGGCCACCACGAGCGCGGCGCCGGCGAGCGCGGCGCCGGCGAGGAGCGGACGATGGCGGCGCACTCCCGCGCCGCGCACGAGGTGCGGCACCACCAGCCCCACGAAGCCCACCAGCCCGGCCGCCGCGACGGTGGCGGCGGCGAGGAGCGAGCTCACGAGATACACGCGGCGCGCCGAGCGCTCCACGTGCACGCCGAGGGCCGCGGCCGCCTCCTCCCCGAGCGAGAGCACGTCGATGTCGCGCGCCATCCAGAGCAGTGCTCCGCCGGCGAGCGCCGTGTACCCGGCGAGCCAGGCCACCTGCGCCCAGTCGGCGCCGGCGGCGGAGCCCATCATCCACCACAGCGCGCCGCGCACGGTGTTCGGCGATGCGCCGGCCAGCACCACCATGATGGCGGCGTTCGCGAACGCGCCGATGATCACCCCCGCCATGAGCAGCACGCGCGGGTCGGCGCGTCCGCCCGCGGCGCGCGCCACGAGGATCGCGGTGACGATCGCCAGCGCCGCGCCGGCGAACGCGAACAGCGGCAGGACCCCCGCCCCGTCGATGCCGAGCGCCACCGCCACCACCGCGCCCACCGCCGCGCCGCCGGACACGCCGAGCAGATACGGCTCGGCGAGCGCGTTGCGGAGGGAGCCCTGGAGCGCGGCACCGCTCATCCCGAGTCCCGCGCCCACCAGGAGCGCGAGCGCCACGCGCGGGAGCCGCAGCGCGCGCACGATGGCCACGGTGCCGGGATCGCCGCGCCCGAGCACGGCGAGCGCCACGGCGCGCGGCGCCAGCGGCACCGTCCCCCACGCCACCGCCGCGACCACGAGCGCGGCCAGCAGCACCATCGCGCCTCCCCACATCGCGGCGCGCCTCACGGGAGCGCTCCCGGGTGGAGGAGGCGCGCGATGCTGGCGGCTGCTTCCCCCATCCGCACCGACGGGCGTCCGACGAGATTCGTGTCCACCACCAGCACGCGGCCGCGCCGCACCGCGCCCACCGCGCGCCAGGGCACGCTCGCGCGGATCTGCGCCGCGCCGGCGGCGCCGGCGAGGATCACATCGGGATCGCGGCGGACGATGTCCTCGAGCGCCACCTGTGGCGACGGCTGCGCGAGGTCGCCGTACACGTTGCGACCGCCCGCGACGTCGAGGAGCTCGTCCAGGTAGCTCCCGCGGCCGATGGTGATGATCGGCGCATCCCACACGTGCCAGAACACCGTGGGACGCGGCAGCGCGGCGGTGGCGGCGCGCACGCGGGCGAGCGAGCGCTCCACGGTGTCGGCCACGAGGCGCGCGCGCGCCAGCTCGCCGGTGGCCGCGCCGAGGAGGAGCGCGGCGCGCCGGAAGTCGGCGATGCGATCCACCTTGAGGGCGATCACCGGCACGCCGGCGTCGGCGAGCCGGCGCGCCGCGTCGCGATCGTCGGCGCTCGCGTACAGCACCACCAGGTCGGGGCGGCGCGCGAGGATCGCCTCCACGTTCGGGCGCAGACCGGGGCCGAGGTCGGCCACGCGCCGCGCCGCGTCGGGCCACACGTCCCAGTGCGTGCGCCCCACCACGCGGTCGCCCGCGCCGATGGCGAACAGCAGCTCCGTGGTGGTGGGATTGAGGGAGACGATGCGGGCCGGAACCCGCGCGGTGCCCGCGCGCACGGGCGCGCCGAAGTCGTCGGTCCCCGCGCTCGTGGCGGGAGCGGAGCGTCCGCCGCACGCGAGCGACGCGAGCACGATGAGGAGCGAGGCAATGCGCGAAAGCACGAAGGGCACCTCCCTGGAGGGAGATGCCCGGTTGCGTGAAGGCGCGCTGCGGCACGCGCTCGACGCCACCAGCCCTTTCTCCGAGGGTCTGATCGAGTGGCGCGGACGCGGGGCGTCTCCTGGCTTCGGGCCGTGGCGCTCGCCTTCCCGACCGTGGTCAGTGGCGTGTGGAGCGCACGTGTGTGCCCGTTACAGTGGCGGGACCGCGCCGGACTCGCACCGGCTTCCGGAACCCGCATCCGCTCGGTTCGGTTGTCGGCGGAGAAGCTATGCCCGCTTCCGCCGCTCGTCAAGCGCGTGCGCGAGGGCGTGCTTCAGCTCGGCGCGCCGGGCGCGATACGCCTCGCGCTCGGCGTCGGTCGGCGTCGCTCGCGCCTCGAACGCCGCATCGAGCTCGGCGATCGCTCGCGCCAGGCGCTCGGTGTCGTCCTCCAGCATGGGCGCCACCACGCGCGCCGCCGTGCCGCGCCGGCGCGAGAGCACGAACGCGAGCACGGCGAGCATCACCGCGGCGGTGCCGAGCGCGACCCACCGCAGCCAGCGCTCGCGCGCGCCGGCGTCGGCGATCTTCGGGAGCGCGATGCGCACCACCGCGTTCGCGGGCACGTCCTGCGCGAGGAAGCGGACGAACGTGCGCCCCTCGATGGTGGCCGGCGCCACACGCTTCAGCTTCGCGCCGGTCACCTCCGCCGACGGCTCCTCCACCAGCACCTCGAGCACCACGGCATCGCGCTCCACGGGGATGCTGAGCGGGAAGGCACCCGACGGGATGCGGTAGGAGAACGAGAGCTGCTTGAGCCCCGGGGCGAACGCGGCCACGGTGGTGACGCGCCCGGAATCGGCGCTCAGGGAGCGCGGCGAGATGTCGCCCTGCCCCGCGGCGAAGTTGCTCGCCTCGGCCGGGATGATGGCCGTCCACGTGGGGCGCTCATCATCGGGAGACACGAGGGTGACGGAGCTGTCGTTGGACAGCTCGTACACCTCCACCACGTCGCGCGTCCCGTCGGCCTGCGCGGCGCCGATCACGATGTGCCGTCCGCGCACGTGCAGCGTGAGCGGCCCGGAGGTGGTGTCGAAGACGGTGATCTCCGCGTCATCGCCGGTGACGCGCGCGCCGCGGAGCGGCGCCGAGAAGTAGGCGATGCCGTGATAGAAGGCGGAGACGAAGTAGACGGCGTCCGCGCTGCCGGTGCGCCGGTAGTGGAACGCGTAGCGCCCCGACGCGCCGGTCCGCGTGGAGTCGAGCGGGCCGGCGGTGTCGGAGCCGACGCGGTGGAGGGTGACCCACACGCCCGGCACGGGGACGATCGAGCGCTCCCCGGGGCGCACCACGCGGCCGCTCACGAGCTGCGGGCCGGTGTCCACCGGCGTCGCGGCGGGAGCGGTGCCGGCGCCGATGCCGGTCGCGTCCGACGAGTCCTGCGGCGCACCCTGCGCGCGCGCGGGGGTGGCGGGGAGCGCCAGCATCGCGCACAGCGCGAGCAGGGCAACACAAAGGCGGCCGCTCCGCGCGGCCGCCCACGAGACGAACGAGGGATCACGCACCGGCGTGTCGATCGGTCACGGGTTGAACTTTCCGAAGTCCTCGGGACGCATCTTCTCCAGGTACGCCTTGAGCTGCTCCGCCGAGAGGTCGCGCGGCTCCTGCGTCTCCCCCTCCGCGCCGAACGACGGTCCCTCGCCGCTCTCCTCTCCCTCCTCCACCGTGAACGAGGTGAGGAGCGACTCCTGCGCGAAGATGGGCGCGGAGAGCCGGAGCGCGATCGCGATGCTGTCCGAGGGACGCGCATCGATGTGCACGACGTCGTCCCCGCGGTGGATGTGCAGCTCGGCGAAGTAGGTGTTGTCCTGCACCTTCGTGATCTGGACGCGCCGCAGGGAGCCGCCCATGCCGGTGATCAGCCGCTTGCAGAGGTCGTGCGTGAGCGGACGCGGCGGCTTGATCTTGTTCATCTCCATCACGATCGACTCGGCCTCCGGCTGGCCGATCCAGATGGGGAGCAGGCGCTCGCCGTCCTTCTCCTGAAGTATGACCACGTACGAGTTGGACGCGCTGTCCAGCCCGAGCCTGGCGACCTTGACTTCGATCATAGAGACTCCCGTGGTGTGCCATGGCGTGCGGGGCCGGCACGCCCCGCGCCCCAAGGCGGACTGCAATTCACGTCCCCATGTCCCACGATGCGAGATACTTCCGCTGCTCCTCCGTGAGCTCGTCGATCCGCGCGCCGAGCGCCGCCAGCTTGAGCCGGGCGATCTCGCGGTCCACCGCCTCCGGCACGCGGTGCACGTCGCGCGAGAGCGACGCGCCGTGTTTCACTAGATACTCCGCCCCGAGCGATTGGTTCGCGAAGCTCATGTCCATCACGCTCGCCGGGTGTCCCTCCGCGGCGGCGAGATTGATCAGGCGCCCCTCGCCGAGGAGGAAGATGCGCTTGCCGTGCACCACGAACTCCTCCACGAACGGGCGCACCTCGCGCGACGTCCCGCCGGCGAGGCGTCGGAGCGACGGGATGTCGATCTCCACGTTGAAGTGGCCGGAGTTGCACACCACCGCGCCGTCCTTCATCGCGGTGAAGTGCTCGGCGCGGAGGACGTTGATGTTGCCGGTGAGGGTGCAGAAGATGTCGCCGATCGGCGCCGCCTCCTCCATGGACATGACGCGGAAGCCGTCCATGGTCGCCTCGAGCGCCTTCAGCGGATCGATCTCCGTGACGATGACGTTCGCGCCGTGCCCGCGCGCGCGCATCGCGACGCCGCGCCCGCACCACCCGTAGCCGGCGACGACGAAGGTCGATCCGGCGAGGAGCAGGTTCGTGGCGCGGATGATCCCGTCGATCGTGGACTGGCCGGTGCCGTAGCGGTTGTCGAACAGATGCTTGGTGAACGAGTCGTTCACCGAGATCACGGGGAACTGGAGGATGCCGTCCTTCGCCATCGCGCGGAGGCGGATGACGCCGGTGGTGGTCTCCTCGGTGCTGCCGATGACGCGCGCGAGCAGCGCCTTCCGCGCCGCGGGGTCGATCCCTTCCACCCACCGGCGCACGGGTCCGGGCAGGTCATCGAGCCGGCCGAGGGCGATCATGTGGATCGCGCCGACCACGTCGGCGCCGTCGTCCATGGTGATCTCCGGCCCATGGGCGATGGCGGCGCGGATGTGGTCGTAGTAGGTGTCGTTGTCCTCACCCTTGATGGCGAACACCCGGATCCCGTGGTCGCGCACGAGGTGGGCGGCCACATCATCCTGCGTCGAGAGCGGATTCGACGCGCAGAGCGCGATGTCGGCGCCACCCGCCTTGAGGGTGATCATGAGGTTCGCCGTCTCGGCGGTGACGTGCAGGCACGCGGAGACGCGCTTGCCGGCCAGCGGCCGCTCGGCGGCGAAGCGCTCGCGGATCTGGCGGAGCACCTGCATCGAGCGCTCGGCCCACTCGGTGCGCAGCCGCCCCTGCTCGGCGAGCGCGATGTCGCGGATGTCCGCCTCGGCACTACCCTGCTGTGACTTCGTGATGGTCGCCATGCTCCAATCGGGTATGGGTCAGATCGCTCGTGCATCCATCGGGGGCGGCGGGCTCCACGCCCCTCACCGCACCGCCTTCCTGAGCTCCTCCACGCGGTCGGTCCGCTCCCAGGAAAAGTACGTGATCTCGCCGCCGCGCGCGCGGGCGGTCTCGGCGGGGCGGCCGAAGTGGCCGTAGGCGGCGGTGCGGCGATAGATCGGCGCGCGGAGCCCGAGCTCCCGATTGATCCCGCCCGGCGTGAGGTCGAACACCTCGCGCACCGCCCGCTCGATGCAGGCTTCCTCGACCGCGCCGGTGCCGAAGGTCTCCACCATGACGCTCACCGGCTCCCGCACGCCGATGGCGTACGCGAGCTGCAGCTCGCAGCGGCGGGCGAGTCCCGCGGCCACGATGTTCTTCGCCACCCAGCGCGCGGCGTACGCGGCGGAGCGGTCCACCTTCGACGGATCCTTCCCGCTGAACGCGCCGCCGCCGTGGCGCGCCATGCCGCCGTAGGTGTCCACGATGATCTTGCGGCCGGTGAGCCCGGCATCCCCCTGCGGGCCGCCCACCACGAAGCGCCCCGTGGGATTGATGTGCATCGTGAGCCCGCGCACGTCGCAGCGGTCGCCGACGACGGGGAGGATGATCTCCTCGCGGACCACCTCGCGCAGCTCCGCGGTGGAGATCGTCTCGGCATGCTGCGTCGAGATCACCACCGTCTCCACGCGCACCGGCACGCCCTGCTCGTACGCGACCGTCACCTGCGACTTGCCGTCGGGGCGGAGCCACGGGAGCGCGCCGGAGCGCCGCTTCTCGGCGAGCGCGCGCGTGAGCTGGTGCGCGAGCTGGATCGGCATCGGCATGAGCTCCGGCGTCTCGTCCGAGGCGTAGCCGAACATCATCCCCTGGTCGCCCGCGCCGCCCGTGTCCACGCCCAGCGCGATGTCCGGCGACTGCCGGTCGATGGTGCTGATCACCGCGCACGTCTTGCCATCGAACCCGTACGACGCGTCGTCGTAGCCGATCGCGGCGATGGTGCCGCGCACGATGTCGGGGATGGAGACGTACGTGGAGGTGGTGATCTCCCCGGCCACGCAGGCGAGGCCGGTGGTGACGAGCGTCTCGCACGCCACGCGCGCCGCGGGATCCTCGGCGAGGATGGCGTCGAGCACGGCATCGGAGATCTGATCGGCGATCTTGTCCGGGTGACCCTCGGTCACCGACTCGGACGTGAAGAGATGGGTCTGGGACACGCGTGGGCTCCCGCCGCACCGCGCCTCGCGCGGAGCGACCTGGGGTGATCGCTCATCTTAACCGAGCTACGAAAGGTCGGGCAACCCGTCGCGCAGCACCGGGTCGTTGCCGAACGCGTCCCGCAGCCGCTGCCGCAACACGTCGGCGGCGGCATCCGCGGTGCGCTTGGCGAGCGCCTCCTGCACGGCCCGCTCCGCCGCGGCCACGGCGATGCCGCGCACGAGCCGCTTGACGATCGGCACCGCGCGCGGCGCGACGCTGAGCTGACGCACGCCGAGCCCGATCAGCGCGAACGCCATCACGGGCTGCGATGCCATCTCGCCGCAGACTGCAACGTCGATGCCGTTGGCGGCCCCGACCTCCACGGTCCGGCGGATGAGGCGCAGCACCCCGGGGTGCAGCGGGGTGAACCGCTCCGCCAGGTTCGCGTTCCCGCGGTCGATGGCGAGCGTGTACTGCGTGAGGTCGTTGGTGCCGATGCTGAAGAACGCCGCCTCGCCGACGAAGGTGTCGGCGGCGATGGCGGCGGCGGGCGTCTCGACCATGACGCCGAGCGGCACGTCCGCGCGGTACGGCACGCCGCGCGCCGCGAGCTCCTCGGCGGCCTCGTGGAGCAGCGCGCGCGCCCGGCGCACCTCGTCCACCGACACCACGAGCGGGAGCATGATGCGCACATCCCCGTGCACCGCGGCGCGGAGCAGCGCCCGCAGCTGCACCCGGAACAGCGACGGCTCGTCCAGGCACATGCGGATCGCGCGCCAGCCGAGGAACGGGTTCGCCTCGGGGGGATAGCCCCCCACCGGCAGCTTGTCGCCGCCGATGTCGTACGTGCGGATCACCACGGGGTGGCCGCCGAACGACTCGGCCACGCGCCGGTACGCCCGGTACTGCTCCTCCTCGTCAGGCATGGTGGTGCGCCCCACGACGAGGAACTCGGTGCGCATGAGCCCCACGCCCTCGGCGCCGCTGTGGACGGCGGCGTCGGCCTCCTCGGGGATGTCCACGTTCGCGCGCAGCGTGACGCGAACGCCGTCCACGGTGACCGGCTCGGCGCCCGCCTGGAGCGCGAGCTCCGCGCCGAGCTCGACCTCGCGCCGCGACCGCTCGCGATACGCCTCGATCTGCTCGGGCGTGGGATCCACCCAGAGCGTTCCCGCGGCGCCGTCGAGGATCGCCGTCTCGCCACCCCGCAGCCGCTGCGTCGCCGTGCGGAGCCCCACCACCGCCGGAATGCCGAGCGAGCGCGCGAGGATGGCCACGTGCGAGATCCGCGTGCCCGCATCCGTGGCGATGGCGGCGATCGCCTCGCGATCGAGCTGCACGGTGAGGGTGGGCGTGAGGTCGTGCGTGACGAGGATCGCGTTCGCCCCCTTGGGCAGGTCCACGGGATCGTGGTCGGGCAGCCCGAGGAGCAGCGAGAGCACGCGGATCTGGACGTCGGTGATGTCCCCCACCCGCTCGCGCATCATCGGCGAGGCGTGGCGCGCGAAGTGGTGCCGCCACTCGAGCATCGTGATCTCGAACGCCGACTCGGCGGCGAGGTTCTGCCGCACCAGCGCCTCCACGCGTCCGATCAGCTCCACATCCTCGAGGATGAAGAGCTGCGCGTCGAAGATCTTCGCCTCCTCCTCTCCCGCATGGCGCGCCGCGCGCGCGCGCACGGTGCGGATGCGCTCGCGGGCGCGCCCGAGCGTGGCGTGGAAGCGCGCCACCTCGGCGTCGATCTCGTCGTCATCGATGATCCGCTGCGGCACCTCCGGCACTTCCCAGAGGAGCACGTGCACCGGGCCGACGATGATCCCGGGCGAGGCGGGTATCCCGACGAGCTTGCGATCCACTAGCTCTCCCCGAACTTCATCGCCACCAGGTCGGCCAGCGCGTGGACGGCCTGCTCGGCGTCCGGCCCATCGGCGCGGATGATCAGCTCCGCTCCGTACTCGGCGGCGAGCATCATGACGCCCATGATGCTCTTCCCGTTCACCTCGAGCTCATCGCGGACCATGGTGATCTCGCTCTCGAAGCGTGACGCGATCTTCACCAGCTCGGCGGCCGGCCGGGCGTGGAGCCCGTTCTTGTTCTGGATGCGGACGGAGCGCTCGGTGGTCATCGGACGACGGAGAAAATGATCAGGGCCGCGAGGATGAGGGCGGCGCCACGCCACCCCTCGACGCGCCCGTGCAGCCATACCAGCGCCGCGCCGAGCACGGCGGCGGCGAGGAGCGTCACGACGGGGGTGCGCCCCACCGGCGTGGGCACGACGTTCAGCGACGACGCGAGGTGCACTCCCGCCAGCGCGCGACGCATGGCGAGGGGGATGGCCGCGCCGGCGAGCAGCATCACGGCGCGGGCGATGTACTGCGGCCCCTGCCGCAGCACCGGATTCGCGAGCACCGCCGCCACGCGCAGCCCGTTGCGCCACCCCACGCGCAGCCCCCAGGCACGCAGTCCAATATGCCCCGCGTTGTACAGCACGAGGAAGAGCGCCACCACCGTGACCGCGCCGGCCCCGAGGCCGTACGCGAGCAGCGCGGTGAGCGAGCAACATGGCAGCCACCCCGCCCACACGAGACGGTCGCCCACGCTCCCCAACGGCCCGCACATGGCCGTGCGCAGCCGCTCGATCTGCGCCGGCGGCTGCCCCGCCAGCTCGGCCCGAGCGAGCGCGCCCACGGCCACCGCCGCCAGATACGGGTGTGCGTTGAAGTAGCGCGACTGCCGCGCGAGCGCGGCGTGATACGCCTCGCCCGTCGGCCCCCCGGGGAGCGAGCGGAGCGCCGGCTCCGCCGCGAAGCCGATCCCCGTGCCGAGCATCAGCTCGTAGTTCCACGCCCCCTGCACGGCGAGCAGGCGCGCGAACATGGCCGCCCACGTCCGCCACGAGAGCGGCGGCGCCGGCGGGAGGGGGGCGATCGACGGCGCGGTCACAGGAGCACCATCGCCGCGAGCCCCATCGCGAGCCCGCCGATGAGGTACCACCGCGAGGAGGGGGCGCCGTGCGCGAGCCGCCACACCGCGCTCCACGCCACCGCGCCCGCCACGGCCACGAGCACCGCGCGCGAGATGGCGAACGGCAGCGACCAGCGCGCGACCAGCCACGTGCCCACCGGCCGCCACACCACGAGCGCCACGACCGTGACGAGCGCGCCGCGCGTCAGGTCGGCGGTGAGGCCGCGGATCTGCAGCCCGGCGAGCGCGCGCCGGTCCCCGGCCTCCAACGCCGGCAGCCGGCGCGCCGCCCACGCGCCGTTCAGCTTGCGCAGCCCGTACATGCTCCACCCGCCCACCCACGCCGTGAGCACCGCCGCCAGCGCCGCCACGGCGAGCGTCCCCGCGTGCGCGATGCCGAGCGACGCGGCGAGCGCGCCGCCGGCCACCGATGCCGTCCCCCACTCCGGGTAACGCGAGGCGCCGACGGGGAGCGTCTCCATCGCCATCAGCTCCAGGACCACCCCGGCGAGCAGTCCGGCGGACGTGTCGCCGGCCAGCGCCCCGCCGGCGGTCGCGGCCACGATCGGGCGGGAGATCATCGCTTGGGGGAAGCTCACCACGTCGAGCCCGAACACCGCGCCGAGCAGCGCGAACGGGAGCAGGTCGGGCATCACCGTCTCCCTCCCGCGCCGAGCAGGTCGCGCAGCGGCAGCGGCCGCGCCGACGGCACGTCCTGCGCCGTCACCGCCACGCCGCGCGCCTCCAGCGCGCGCAGCGCCGCCTCTTCCTCGGTGGTGAGATACACGTAGCGCAGCCGCTCCACGCGCCCCGCCCGATGATGGATCCCCCCAACGTTCACCGCCTTGATCCCGCGCCCACGCTCGACGAGCCGGCGCATGGTCTCGATGTCTCCGGTGAGCAGGATGCCGGGGCGCTGGTCCGCGCGCCAGGCATCCAGGCTCCCGACCGCCTGCTCCACGGTGGCGAAGAACACGTCCATCTCCGGCGGGACGCCCATGCGGTACAGCTCCTGTTCCCAGTCGCTGGTCGCGACCTCGTCGTCCACGAGGGCGATGAAGCCGAGATTCATCGGCTGCCCCCACCCCACCACGACCTGCCCGTGGATCAACCGGTCATCGATCCGGAAGAGCTCAATGCTCACGTGGCGTCCCCGACAGCACCTTCAACGATGCCGCGCCACGCGCCGCCGCCTGCGCGGCGGCCTCGGCCGGGGGAAGCTCCGCGTGGGTCGCGTAGTGGAGCAGCACGGGCAGGCTGACGCCCGTGACCACGATGAGATCGGGAAGCTCGCGGAGCAGGCGGCACGCCGCGAAGTTGCAGCTCCCCGCTGGAAGGTCGGTGAAGATGACGCGGGCGCCGGTGGCCTCGAGCCGCTCGCGCAACAGCGTCTCGATCTCGGGCGTGGCGAGCCCCGTGTTGGAGAGCGCGATGAACCGGCTGCCGCACCCGGTGATCTGGTGCACGGCGGACACGAGCCCCGATGCCAGGTCGCCGTGCCCGAGCACGATCGCCACGCCGCGCTCCGCGCCGTCCTCACTCATCGTCTTCGGCGAGGTACTGCCGCACGTCGGACGCCGCGCGCATGCGGCCGATGAGCCGCTGGTTGAACGCCTCGGCGGGATCGATGCCGCTGTACCGGAGCAGATGGTTCATCGCCACCACCTCGGCCACTACGGTGATGTTCTTTCCCGGGTTGAGCGGGATGGTCACCTTGGGCACCTCGACGTCGAGGATGTTCGTGGTCGCCCCGTCGAGGCCGGTGCGGTCCGGCATCTCCGTCTTGTCCCACGGCTCGAGCTGGACCACCACCTCGATGCGCTTCTGCTGGCGCACGGCGCGGATGCCGAAGATGGACGGGATGTCGATCACGCCCACGCCGCGGATCTCCATGTGATGGCGCGCCAGCTCGTGCCCGCGCCCGATGATCACGTCGTTGCCGCGGCGCGTGGCGATGACGATGTCGTCCGCCACCAGCCGGTGGCCGCGCTCCACCAGGTCGAGCACGCACTCCGACTTCCCGATCCCGCTCCGTCCCACGAACAGCAGCCCCACGCCGTACACGTCGGCGAGGGAGCCGTGCAGCGTGGTGGACGGCGCGAACTCCTCGTCCAGCGCCGGCTTCACGCGCCGGTAGAACTCCGTGGTCTTGAGCGCCGAGCGCAGGATCGGCACGCCGTGCCGGCTCGCGATCTCGAGCATGTCGGCGGGCACCTCGAGCGCCTTGGTGACGACGGCGCACGGCACCTGGAAGGAGAAGAACTGCTCGAGCAGCCGGCAGCGCTCCTCCGCGGGGAGCGAGGCGAGATAGGTGATCTCCGTCTCGCCGAACACCTGGACGCGGTTGGCCGGGAAGCGCTCGACGAAGCCGGCGAGCACGAGCCCCGGGCTGGAGACCTCGTTGCTGGCGATCTCCCGCTGGAGGCCGGTGTCGTCGCCGACGAGCTCGAGCTGGAGCGTGTCGCGCAGCAGCTCGAACATCCGGCCGACGGTGAAGGGGCGCTTCATGCGCATCCCTCGCGGCCGCCGTGGTCGGCGCGCGCGCGCATCGGATTCGTGGTCACGGCGTGGTGCGCACGAGCGATGGTCTCCATGGGTGCTCCTCGGCAACGACCTCCATCAGGTGCTCTTCCGTGCGGCGCGCGGCTTCCTCCCAGGTGAAGCGCGAGGCGAAGCATCGCCCACCGGCGCCCAGTCGCGCGACGAGCGCCGGATCGTCCGCCAGGCGCTCCATCGCCGCGGCGAGCGCCGCCACGTCCCCGTGCGGGACGAGGAAGCCCGTGTCCCCGTCGCGCACCGACTCGCGCAGCCCCGGAGAGTCGGAGGCGACCACCGGCGTGGCGCACGCCGCCGCCTCGAAGTTCGTGATCCCCCACCCTTCCTTCGGCGAGGTGAACGCGAGCGCCCACGCCTCGCGGAGGAGTGCCAGCTTCTGCCGGTCGTCGATGAACCCAAGAAACCGAACGCGGTCGCGCAGGTCAAGCGACCGCGCGAGCCGCTCCAGCTCGCCGCGATGGTCCCCCGTCCCCGCGATCGCCAGCCGCGCCGCCGGATTCCGGAGCCGCGCGAAGGCGCGGATGATGAGGTCCACCCGCTTGTACCGCTTGAGCCGGCCGAGGTAGACGAACAGCGGCGTGGCGGATCGCGCGGCCGGTTCGGGGGTGTACGTGGCCGCGTCGATCCCAGGGTAGATCACGCGCACGTGATCGCGGGCGATGCCGCGCGCCGCGAGGTCGGACGCCGTGCTCTCGCTGATGGCGTGGAAGGGCGTGTCGCGGTACACGGACGCGAGCGGCCGCTCGAGCGCCCACACCAGCGCGGCCATCGGGAACGGCACCTCCTGGAAGGCGGTGGTGCCGAACAGGTGCGGCACGAGCGCCACCGTGCGCCGGGCGCCCCAGCGCGGCGTGTACAGCGGCACCTTGTTCACATCCTCCACGAGCACGTCGTGCGCCTCGGGGGCGAGCACCCGGCGCCAGTAGCGGTGCGCGAGAAACTGGAAGGTGTACCGCGATCCCACGCGGTGCACGTCGATGCCGTCGAGCCGCGCGCGCGGCGCGCACCCCTCCCAGCCGCTGCAGAGGAGCGACACGTCGTGCCCGGCGGCGGCGAGGCGCCCGAAGATCTCGTGCAGGTGGATCTCCGCGCCGCCGGCCTGCGGATTCTCCCGGTCCTGCCAGTTGACGAGAAGGATCCGCACTAGAGTCGTCCCATGCGGCGCGCGAGGGCGTCGAGGACGCCGTTCACGAATCGCGCGCTCTGTCCACTGCCGAAGCGCTCGGCCAGATGCACCCCTTCCTGGATCACCACGCGCGGCGGCGTGTCCATGCGCAGCAGCTCGGCGGCGGCGAGGCGGAGCACCGATCGCTCCACCGCGCCGAGGCGCTCGAGCCGCCAGTTCGTGGTGACCTCGCGCAGCTCGTCGTCGATCGCGCGCCCCTCGCTGGCGACCACGCGCACGAGCGAGCCCGCGCGCCGACGCTCCTCGGGGGAGATGTGCAGGTCGTCCCACACCTGCGTCGCCACTCGCTCCAACCCCTGTTCGCCACGCACGTCCCAGGCGTACAGCGCCTGGAGCGCGCGCGCCCGGGAGCGGCTCTCAACCTTCATCCGTGACATTGAGCCGGTCGAACAGGTCAGCCATCTCCAGCGCGGCGAGCGCCGCGTCCCACCCCTTGTTGCCGTGCTCTCCCCCCGCGCGCGCCTCGGCCTGCGCCATCGTGTCGCAGGTGAGCAGGCCGAAGCCCAGCGGCACGTCGAACTCCGCGCTCGCGTCGGCGAGCCCGCGCGAGGCCTCCCCCGCCACGTAATCGAAGTGCGGAGTGTCGCCGCGCACCACCGCGCCCACGGCCACGAGCGCGTGGTAGCGCTCGGACGCGAGCAGAAAGCGCGCCGCAACCGGCAGCTCCCATGCTCCCGGCACCCACACCACGTCGATGTCGTCGAACGCCGCGCCGTGGCGCGTGAGCGCATCCACGGCGCCGTCCACCAGCTTGCGCGTGATGTGTTCGTTGAACCGGCTGGCGATCACCGCCACGCGCCGCCCCTGTCCCACCGGCTCCCCCGAGAATTCAGCCATTCAATGCGCCAGCAGATGTCCGAGTTTGGCCACCTTGGTCTCCAGATAGCCGCGATTCTCGCTGTTCTCCGGCGCGTGGATGGGCACGCGCTCCGCCACGCGGAGGCCGTACCCCTCCAGTCCGACGAGCTTCCGCGGGTTGTTCGTCATCGGGCGGATGGAGCGCAGGCCGAGGTCGAGGAGAATCTGCGCCCCGATCCCGTAGTTGCGCAGGTCCGGCTTGAAGCCGAGCCGCTCGTTCGCCTCCACCGTGTCCGCGCCGGCATCCTGGAGCTCGTACGCCTTGAGCTTGTTGAGCAGCCCGATCCCGCGCCCTTCCTGGTCGAGATACACCACCACGCCGCGCCCCTCCTCGGCGATCTGCCGCATCGCGGCGTGGAGCTGCCACCCGCAGTCGCACCGGAGCGAGCCGAACACGTCTCCCGTGAGGCACTTGGAGTGCATGCGCACGAGGACGTCCTCACCGTCGCGCACGTCGCCGTGCACGAGCGCCACGTGCTCGTGCGCGTCCACGTCGTTGTGGTAGCCGACGATGCGCCACTCGCCGAACTCCGTGGGGAGGCGCGCCTCCGCCACGCGGTGCACGAGGCGCTCGGTCTTGAGCCGGTAGGCGACGAGCTGCGCGACGGTGATGAACGCGAGCCCGTGCTCGGCGGCGAACGCCTCGAGCTCCGGACGGCGGGCCGGCTGGCCGTCGTCGTCGCGCAGGATCTCGCAGATCACCCCGGCCGGATAGAGGCCGGCGAGGCGCGCCAGATCCACCGCCGCCTCGGTGTGCCCCACGCGCTGGAGCACCCCGCCGGCGCGCGAGCGCAGCGGCTGCACGTGCCCGCCCAGCACGAGGTCCCCCGGCACGGTGGTGGGGTCCACCGCCACCTGGATCGTGCGCGCGCGATCCTGCGCGCTGATCCCCGTGGTCACGCCGAACCGCGGCGCGGCGTCGATGCTCTGCGTGTACGCCGTGCGATACGCGTCGACGTTCCCCTCGGCCATCGGCGCGAGCCCGAGCTGGTCGCAGCGCTCCGGGGTCAGCGCGAGGCAGAGCAGTCCGCTCGCCCGCTTGGTCATGAAGTTCACGATCTCCGGCGTCACGAGCTGCGCGGCACAGATGAGATCGCCCTCGTTCTCGCGATCCTCGTCGTCGGCGACGATGATCATCTTCCCCGCCGCGATGTCGGCGATCGCGCGCTCCACCGTCTCGAATGGCATGTGGTCTATCTCGTGGCCGCGGCGAGATACGGCGCGAGGAGGCGCTGCACGTACTTGCCGACGACGTCGGCCTCCACGTGCACGCGCGCTCCGGGCGCCAGCTCGCCCAGCGTGGTGTGTTGCAGGGTGTATTCGATGAGCGAGACCTGCACCGTGTCCGGGGCGGGCAGCGCGTTCACCGTGAGGCTCACGCCGTCGAGCGCGAGCGAGCCGTGCGGCACGAGCAGCGTGGCGAGCGCGTGCGGGAGGCGTACGTCCACGAGACGCGCATCCTCCACGTCGCAGACGGCGGACACGACGCCCACGCCGTCCACGTGCCCCTGCACGATGTGACCGCCGAAGCGGTCGCCGGCGCGGAGGGCGCGCTCGAGATTCACGCGCATCCCCTCCACCCACGCGCCGATGGTGGTGCGCTCGAGCGTGGTGACCACGGCGGCGGCGGTGAACCAGCCGGCGCCGTGCTCGCGCACGGTGAGGCAGGCACCATCGAGCGCGATGCTCTCCCCGTCGGCCAGATCGTGGTAGCGGCAGCGGACGCGCAGCTCTCGGCCGGCGGGCGTCTCGCTCACGCGCTCGATCGTGCCGACGTCGTCGATCAGTCCAGTGAACACGTCGGTCGAAGAGGTCGGGGTCGGGCCGGTGGCCGGGGAGCGCGACGGAGCACTCAAGTGGCGCGAACGGCGTACACGGTCATCGCGTCATCGCCGAGCGCGCGGCGCTCCAGTACGCGCCACCGCGGCGCTTCGGCCAGGGACACGCCCGGCGCGTACGCGAACGCACCGAGCGCGCCGGCGCCCAACAGCACCGGCCCCTGAAAGATAATCAATCGGTGCACCAGCGCGCCCGAGAGCAGCGCGCCGGCCACGCGCGCCCCGCCCTCCACCAGGAGGGAGCGGATCCCCCCGCGCGCGAGCGCCTCGAGCCCCACCGCCAGCGAATCGGCCCGCAGCACCCGCACCCCCGCGTCCTCCAGGGCGCGCACGCGCGCCGGATCCGGGCGCTCGGTCACGAGGACCGTCGGCACCTCGCGCGCGGTCCGGACGAGCGTCGCGCCCACCGGGGTGCGCGCGGTCCGATCGAAGATCACGCGCGTGGGCGCCACGCGCGGCGCGGGCGCGTCGCGCACGGTGAGCGACGGGTCGTCCGCCACCACGGTCCCCACGCCGACGCCCACCGCGTCGCTCCCGGCGCGCAGCAGGTGCACCCGCGCGCGCGACCGCGCCCCGGTGATCCAGCGCGAGCGCCCCTCCGCGTCGGCGATCGCGCCGTCCACGGACACGGCCAGCTTGAGGGTGATCCACGGGGTGGAGGCGGCGTGCGCATGGAAGAACGGCGCGTTCAGCTCGCGCGCCGCCTCCTCCTCGACGCCGGTGGTGACGGCGATCCCTGCCGCCCTCAGCCGTTCCACGCCTCCCGTGGCCACCGGGTTGGGGTCGCGCGCGGCGATCACCACCCGGGCGACGCCGGCGGCGATGAGCGCCTCGGTGCACGGCGGGGTCTTGCCGTGGTGCGCGCATGGCTCGAGCGTGACGTACACGGTGGCGCCGCCCGCCAACGCGCCCGCGGCGCGGAGCGCGGCCACCTCCGCGTGCGCCTCCCCCCAGCGGGCGTGGTACCCTTCCCCCACCACGGCACCATCCCGCACGACGACGGCGCCGACCATCGGGTTCGGCGCCGTCCATCCCCACCCGCGGCGGGCGAGGGAGAGCGCCCGCCGCATGAACGCGCGATCGCGCGTCAGCGCCGGGCGCCGGAGCTCCGCGTCGTGCTCAGAAGCCAACGCGCACGCCGACCGATCCGTACCAGCGCGGATCGCTCGCGCCCTTGTCGAAGGTGTTGAACGTGGTCACGTCGCCGCCCGACACGCGCCCCAGCTCGCCCACGATCTTGATGACGGCGAGGTTGAGCGACAGGTCGCCGAACACGTTCGTGCGCGTGGGGCTCACGTCGAGCGCGAACGGGCCGCCGGAGGGGGTGTTGCCATCGACGTCGTACGTGAGCGCGGCGCGCGTGTCGTACTTGTCCTGCCCCACCCCAGCCGCGAACCCGAACACCAGCAGGTTCTTGCTCGCCACCAGCCGCCAGGCCGTGGTCTTCGCCTCGAGATCCTGGATGGTGACGGAGCGGGTGGGCGACGCGACGGCCGTCACCGTCGTCTTCGGGAGGTCGCGGCGGATCCAGGTCAGCGACACACCGGGGACGAGCGCCGTCTCCTGGAGGATGCCGAGGCGCGCGCCATAGCCGAACTTGAGTGCGCCGTCCGGCGTGCTCACCTTCACCGAGCCGCTCGACACGTCGGGGAGGTACGCGACGCTGACCAGCGCGTCGATGCCACCCACGTTCGTGATGCCGAGCGGGATCCCCTTGAAGATCCCGATGGAGGCATCCACCACCGGGAGCGCCGCCCACTTGTCGTTGACGGGGATGTCGCTCGACACCGCGGGCCCGATTCCCACCCCGGTCCGCTCGACATCGGGGATCCCGGCGCGCATCGCGTTGGCGCGCACGCCGATCGCGAAGTGCCCGAGCCCACCCATCGCCCCGCCCTGCGCCAGCGTCGCGTTCCCGCCGGCGACCAGCGTCCCGAGCTGGACTCCCATGTAGCGATACAGGTCCACCACCTTCTGACAGGCGTCCCCACCCTCGAGCCCCACGCCCACGACGGCGGGATCGCTGCATCGCGCATCCTGCTGCGCGCGCGCGGGGGATGCGACGGCCACGGCGGCCGCCGCGGCGAGCACACAAACGCGAACCTTCATCGGTTGCGACTCCTAAACGAGTTTGACCTGGCCGGCGCCCGGGGCCACGTGTCCGAGCACCCAGGCGTTCACGCCGGCATCGCGAGCGGCGGTGATCACCGCGTCGGCATCCGCCGGCGCGCAGAGCACCGTCATTCCGACGCCCATGTTGAACGCGCGAAACATTTCGCCGCGCTCAACCGCCCCGGCGCGCTCGAGCGCCAGAAACTCGTTCGGAATCGTCCAGCTCCCCGTGTCCACCACCGCGTCGAGCGTCTCGGGCAGCGCCCGGTTCAGGTTGCCCGGGAGCCCGCCCCCGGTGATGTGGGCCATCGCGTGCACGCGCCCCAGCACCGGGCGCAGCGCCGCCACGTACGACCGGTGCACCTTCAGCAGGACGTCGGCCACGCTCGCGCCCGCGCCGGGGAAGGGATCGTGGGGCCCGAGCCGCATCCGCTCGGCCACGATGCGGCGCGCGAGCGAATACCCGTTGGTGTGCAGCCCGGAGCTCGCGAGCCCCACGATCACGTCCCCCGCGCGCACCCGATCGGCGCCGAGCACGCGGTCCTCCTCCACCCACCCCACGATGAAGCCGGCCAGGTCGTAGTCGGGCGGCGTGTAGACGCCGGGCATCTCCGCCGTCTCGCCGCCGAGGAGCGCGCAGCCGTTCTCGCGACACCCCGCCGCGACACCGCGCACCACCGCCTCCACCACCTCGGGGACGAGCGCGCCGAAGGCGACGTAGTCGAGGAAGAACAGCGGGAGCGCGCCCTGCACGAGGATGTCGTTCGCGCAGTGGTTCACCAGGTCGTGCCCGACGGTGTCGTGCCGGCCGGCCTCGATGGCCACCTTGATCTTGGTCCCCACGCCGTCGGCGCTGGAGACGAGCAGCGGCGCCTTCGCCTCGGGAGGGAGGCGGAACATCCCGCCGAACCCGCCGAATCGGCCGCGCGCGCCCGCGGTGAGCGTGGACTCCACGAGCGCCTTGATGCGGTGCTTCGCGTCGTCGGCGGCCTCGATGTCCACGCCGGCCGCACGGTAGTCGAGCGGTCCGCTCACGCGACGAGATCCTGGTCGAAGGTGACGAGGCGGTGGAAGTCGCGCACGCGTTGCGCGATCTCTTTCGGGCCGATCTCGAGGAAGCGGGCGATGGAGAAGCGCTCCACGGCGAACGATCCCATGGCCGAGCCGTAGACCACGGCGCGCCGCAGGTTCGGCTCGCTCAGGTCACCGCTCCGCGCCAGGTAGCCCATGAATCCCCCGGCGAACGCATCCCCCGCCCCGGTGGGATCGAACACCTCCTCCAGCGGATACGCCGGCGCGTAGAACACGCTCTGCGGCGTGAACATGAACGCCCCGTGCTCCCCCTTCTTGATGACCACGTGCCGCGGTCCGTGCGACATGATCCAACGCGCGGCCTTCACCAGGTTCACCTCCTCGGTGAGCTGGCGCGCCTCGGCGTCGTTCAGCGTGAGGAGGTCCACCTGCTGGAGGAGCTTCAGGAGATCGGCGCGGCGGCTCTCGATCCAGAAGTTCATCGTGTCGCAAGCCACCAGCTTCGGGCGCTCCACCTGCTCGAGCACATCGAGCTGCAGGCGCGGATCGATGTTCCCGAGGAACACGAACGGGGCGCGCCGGAACTGCTCGGGGATCTTCGGCCGGAAGTGCGAGAAGACGCCGAGGCGCGTCTCCAGCGTCTCGGCGGAGTTGAGGTCGTGGCGGTAGCGGCCACGCCACCGGAACGACTCGCCCTCGGCGCGCTCGAGGCCGGCCAGGTCCACGCCGCGCTTCGCGAGCGGCGCCAGGTCGTCCACCGGGTAGTCGCTGCCGACCACGCCCACGAGCTGCACGGGGGTGAGCAGGCTCGCGGAGGCGGAGAAGAAGGTGGCCGAGCCGCCGAGCACGTTCTCGGCGCGGCCGAACGGCGTTTCCACGGAGTCGAGCGCGACGGAGCCGACGACGAGGACGTTCATCCAGGGATGGGGAAAGAGGAGAGCGCGCGGCCGTGCGGGCGCCGCGGTCCGGAGCGGCGGATCACATCCGCTCCGGGGCCGTGATGCCGAGCACGGAGAGCCCGTTGCGCAGCACGATCTGCGTCGCGCGGGCGAGCACGAGGCGGGCCGCGGTGATCGCCTCGGGCTCGTTGAGCACGTGGTGCTTGTGGTACCAGAGGTGCGCGAGGCGCGCCGTGTCGAGCAGGTAGCTGGCCACGCGGTGCGGCTCGAGCGCCGTCGCCGCGGCGGCGATGAGCGCGGGGAAATCCAGGAGCGCCTTGATCAGCTCCTGCTCCTCCTGCTGCGACAGCAGCGCGAAGTCCACGCCATCGCCGGTGACGGTGGCGGGGTCGATCCCGCCCACGCGGAAGATCCCCGACATGCGCGCGTGCGCCATCTGGATGTAGTAGACCGGGTTCTCCTCCGACTGCGAGCGCGCGAGGTCGATGTCGAACACCAGCGGCGAGTCGGCCTTCCGCATCAGGAAGAAGTAGCGCATGGCATCGCGCCCCACCTCGTCCACCAGCTCGCGCACGGTGAGGATCGTGCCGCTCCGCTTGGAGAACTTCACCTCCTCCCCGCCGCGCATGAGCGTCACCATCTGGTGCAGCACGTACTCGGGGTAGCCCTCGGGGATCCCCATGTCGAGCGCCTGGAGCCCCGCGCGCACGCGCGTGACGGTGCTGTGATGATCGGCGCCCTGCACGTTGACCGCGCGATGGAAGCCGCGCGCCCACTTCGTGACGTGGTACGCGACGTCGGGGACGAAGTAGGTGTACGTGCCATCGCGCTTCCGCATCACGCGGTCCTTGTCGTCGCCGAAGTCGGTGGTGCGGAGCCAGAGCGCGTCGTCGTGCTCGTAGGTGTGCCCCGCGGCCACCAGCGCGCGCACGGTCCCGTCCACCTTGCCGTCGGTGTAGAGCGACGACTCGAGGAAGTACGTGTCGAAGCTGACGCCGAACGCCTGGAGGTCGAGGTCCTGCTCCTGGCGCAGCATGGCGACGGCGAAGCGGGTGATCGCGTCGAGGTCGGCGCCCTTGCGGTCGTGCGGATGCTCCTGCGCGTAGCGCAGCGCGATCTCGGCGATGTACTCGCCGTGGTAACCCCCTTCAGGGATGGGGACATCGCGCCCATCGAGCTGCCCGATGCGCGCCTGGACGCTGCGGCCGAGGTTGGTGATCTGGACGCCGGCGTCGTTGTAGTAATACTCGCGCGACACGCGCCAGCCGGTCCACTCGAGCAGCGCGGCGATGGCGTCGCCGATCGCCGCCTGACGACCGTGCCCCACGTGCAGCGGCCCGGTGGGATTGGCGGACACGAACTCCACGTTCGCCGGCCTCCCGGCGCCAGCGGTGGCCGCGCCGTAGCGCTCCCCGCGCGCGACGACGTCACGCAGTCCGCTGGCGTTGGCGCCGGCGGCGATGTGGAAGTTGATGAACCCCGGCCCCGCGATGTCGACCGTCTCCACGCCTGCGGCGGCGAGGTCAAGGCGAGCCACGAGGTCGCGCGCGATCTCCGCCGGCTTGCGGCGCAGCGGCCGCGCGAGCGTCATGGCGAGGTTCGTGGCCCACTCGCCGTGCGCGGGATCGCGCGGGCGCTCGAGGATGGGATCGATCGGCTCGGGCGCGCCGAGGCCACGCGCGGCTTCGACGAGGCCCGCACGGATGAGCTCGCGCGCCGTCATTCCGACGAGCCGCTCGGCTTGGACGGCGTGGTGGATCCGCCGGAGCCGGACGAGCCGGCGCCCGTGGATGTCGCTGCGCCGTCGCCGCCTCCCTTCCCCTCCGTCTTGGCCGGAGCGCTCTGCGCCTTCTTGCCGTCCTTGCCGTAGTCGGTGATGTAGAATCCGGAGCCCTTGAACACCAGTCCGGCGCCGCCGGAGATCTTCCGGATGGCCGGCTCCCCGCACACCGGACACGGCAACTCGGCCACGGAGTCGCTGATCTTGCGAAAGAATTTGTCGAACGTGTGCCCTTCCGGGCAGACGAACTCGTAAGTCGGCATAGACAGAGAACTTAGGATTTTCCTCGAATTGATGAATGTACCGCGACGCCCGGCACCGATCAAGCGCGCCGCCGCGCGCGCGGCGCACATCGTGCGGACCGCACGGGCGTCGGCACATCCCCCTCACGCGGCACGGAGCAGCAACGCGCATCATGCCCGGACACGATCTGATCGTCGTCGGTGCGTCGGCCGGGGGCGTCGATGCGCTCAAGGCGCTCGTCGAGGGGCTACCGGGCGACCTTCGCGCCGCGGTGGCGATCGTGCTGCACATCCCCCCGGAGAGCCCGAGCGTGCTTCCGCGCGTGCTCGGCCGGCACAGCGCCATGGCGGTCCGGCACGCGAGCGAGGGCGAGCCGATCGAGTACGGCACCATCTACGTGGCGCCGCCGGATCATCATCTGCTCGTGTACGGGAACCGGCTCCGGCTCGGGAGCGGGCCGCGGGAGAACGGATTCCGGCCGGCCATCGATCCGCTGTTCCGAAGCGCCGCGCTGGCCTACGGCCCTCGCGCGATCGGCGTGGTGCTCTCCGGAACGCTCGATGACGGCACGGCCGGGCTCGCGACGATCAAGGACGCCGGTGGCCTCACCGTCGCCCAGGATCCGGAGGACGCGCTCTACCCCTCCATGCCCGAGAGCGCGATCGAGCACGTGGGTGTGGATCACGTGGCGCCGGCGGCCGACGTAGCGTCACTCCTGACGCGCCTCGTGGCGGTACCGGTGTCCCCCGGCGTGGAGGGTGAGATGCCGGACGATGCGAAGATCGAGGTGGACGTGGCGTGGCTGGCTCCGCAGGCCATCGAGCGCCGGCCGCGCCCGGGAACGCCGAGCGGATTCGGCTGCCCGGAGTGCGGCGGCTCGCTCTTCCTGCTCGACGATCATGACGTGATGCACTTCCGCTGCCGGGTGGGGCACGCCTGGTCGATCGAGTCGCTGCTCGCCGCCCAGGGCTCGGCGCTCGAGGTGGCGCTGTGGACCGCCCTCCGCGCGCTCGAGGAGCAGACGACGCTGGCCGATCACATCGCCGACCGCCTGCGGAAGCGTGGGAGCACGACGTCGGCGCAGCGCTTCGAGGAGCAGGCCGCGGACACGAGAACGCACGCCCGCGTGATCCGCGCGGCGCTGGAGCAGCGGCGGAGCGCTGCGCGGCGGGACAGCTCGGCCCCGCGCGTGCTGCGCGCGCCGGCGGTGCGGTCGGAGGACGTGGGCGAGAGCGCCTGATCGCTCTTGCCCGCCGGTCGCCTCGCACACCAGTATAGGAGCAACTTCTCTGGCGGCGCCGCGCTTTCACGCGACGGTCGCCTTCCGTCCGCGTCCCCGCGCCAGCGAACATGCAGAACCCCGAGTCGGGTCAGGACTTCGAATCGCTCCTCGAGTTTCTCAAGCGCAACCGCGGCTTCGATTTCACGGGCTACAAGCGCTCCACGCTGCGCCGCCGGATCGCGAAGCGGATGCAGGCCGTGGGCATGGCATCGTACGCGTCGTACATGGACTTTCTCGAGGTGCACCCCGAGGAGTTCGCGGCGCTGTTCGACACCGTGCTCATCAACGTCACCGGCTTCTTCCGCGACCCGGATACCTGGGAACTGCTCCGCCGGGAGGTGATCCCGAGCCTGATCGCCGCGAAGCCGGCGGACCAGTCGATCCGCGTCTGGAGCGCGGGGTGCGCCAGCGGGGAGGAAGCGTACTCGCTCGCGATCCTGTTCGCGGAAGCGCTCGGGGAGGACGCGTTTCACCAGCGCATGAAGATCTACGCCACGGATGCCGATGAGAGCGCGCTCGCGCACGCGCGGCTGGGCACGTACACCGCGCGGCAGGTGGAAGCGGTGCCGGCGGATCTGCTCGAGCGCTACTTCGAGTCGATGGGGGCGCACTTCCAGGTGCGCAAGGATGTCCGACGGCAGGTCATCTTCGGCCGGCACGACCTCATCCAGGACGCGCCGATCTCGCGCGTCGACATGCTGGTGTGCCGGAACACCCTCATGTACTTCAACAGCGAGACGCAGGCGCGGATCCTGGCGCGCTTCCACTTCGCGCTCAACGAGGGCGGCATCCTGTTCCTCGGCCGCGCGGAGACGCTGCTCACGCGGAACAATCACTTCCGGCCCGTGGACCTGAAGCGGCGCATCTCCGCCAAGATCGCGCTTCCCACTCTGCGCGACCAGCTCCTGCTCATGTCGCAGGCGGGAGCGGACGAGACGATGGCGCAGCTCGACAACCACCGCCGGGCGCGCGATGCGGCGCTCGACGCCTCGCCCGTGGCCCAACTGGTGGTCGACCCCGAGGGCGCCCTGGTGTTCGCGAGCGAGCGCGCGCGCACGCTGTTCGGCATCTCCACCGGGGACATCGGCCGGCCGCTGCAGGATCTCACGGTCTCGTACAAGCCGGTGGAGCTGCGCTCCCGCATCGAGGAGACGATGGCCGACCGCCGCCCCACGACGCTCAAGGAAGTGGAATGGCCGCACGGCGCGGGCGAGGTGCACTGGTTCGACATCCAGTTCGCGCCACTCGTGGATGTGACCGCTCGACTGCTCGGCACCTCCGTGACGTTCACCGACGTCACGGGATCCAAGCGACTGCGGCGGGAGCTGGAGCACGCGAACCAGGAGCTGGAGAGCGCCTACGAGGAGCTCCAGGCCACCAACGAGGAGCTCGAGACCACCAACGAAGAGCTGCAGAGCACCGTCGAGGAGTTGGAGACGACGAACGAGGAACTGCAGTCGAGCAACGAGGAGCTGGAGACGATGAACGAGGAGCTCCACTCCACGAACGAGGAGCTGCAGACGATCAACGACGAGGTGCGCCAGCGCAGCGACGAGCTGAATCAGGCGAACTCGCTGCTCGAGGCGATCCTCCGCAGCTTCCGGGGCGGCGTGGTGGTGGTGGACCGCGAGCTGCACGTGCTCCTCTGGAACGACATGGCCGAGGAGCTGTGGGGGCTGCGCCGCGCCGAGGTGGTGGGGAAGAATTTCCTCAACCTGGACATCGGGCTTCCGCTCGAGCAGTTGCGCGCGCCGCTGCGCGCGGCGCTCGGGGACGCAGCGGCGCGCGGGGAGACGACGATCGCGGCGGTGAATCGGCGCGGCCGGTCGATCCAGGTGCTCGTGTCGACCACGCCGCTCGTGAGCGCCGATGGCGGGGGCGAGGGCGTGATCCTCACGATGGAAGACTCCGGCGCCACGACATTGGGGCGGGAGCCGGCGCCGCGCTGAGCCGGCGCGCGCGTCACTCCTGCGCGTGCACGCCCTCGTCGCCGCCGTTCTGCTCGGCGCGCGGGAGCGTGATCGTGAAGCGACTTCCCTCCCCCTGCACGCTCCGCACGCTCACGTCGCCGCCGAGCAGCCGGATGAGCCGGCGCACGAGGCTGAGCCCGAGCCCCGTCCCGCCGAACAGTCGCGTGGACGACTGCTGCACCTGCCAGAAGGGCTCGAAGATGCGCTCGAGATGCTCGGCGGGGATGCCGATGCCGGTGTCCCACACCTCGATGTAGGCGCGGCTGTCGTCCGCCGACAGCGTCACCCCCACCGAGCCGGCGGCGGTGAACTTCACCGCGTTGGCGAGCAGGTTCACGATCGCCTGTCGCACCTTCGCGAGATCGGTGGTCACGAACACCGGCGTCTCGGGCTGCGACACCTCGAACGACAGCCCCTTCGCCGCGGTCTGCGGCCCGAAGACGGTCACCGCCTGCTCCACCAGCGCGGCGGCGTCCACCGTTTCCATGGTCACCGCCTCGCGCCCCGCCTCCACGCGCGCGAAGGTGAGAATCTGCTCCACGATGCCGAGCAGGTGGTCGCTGCTCGCGCGGATGCGCCGGAGCTGCTCGCGCTGGAGCGGCGTGACGGGACCGACGATCCCCTCCGAGAGCAGCTCGCCGTAGCCCATGATCGCGGTGAGCGGCGTGCGCAGCTCGTGCGACATCGCGGCAAGGAAGTCGCTCTTCACCCGGTTCGCCTGCTCGGCCTCGCGGTACAACCGCGCGTTGTCGGCGAGGAGCGCGGCCCGAGCGGCCAGCTCGGAGGCGAGGGAGAGATCGGCGGGGCAGTGCCGCCGGCCGGAGTCCGCCATGAGGAAGGTGAGCACGCCGAGCACGTGATCGCGGGCGGTGAGCGGCACGGCGAGCAGCGACCGCGGCCACATGGGACGCGCTGGTCCTCCCGGCTCATCCCCCAGCACCGCCCGGAGGTCGGTGGTCGTCGGCGACACGCGGAGCACCGGCGTGCCGTCACACAATACATGCCCGATGGGATCCGTGGGGTCGTTCGGCATCGGCACGCGCTCGCGGATCCGGAGCGCGAGGTGGCGTTCGTCGCGGAGCACGGCGACGGCCAGACGGCGCACGTGCTCCGCGTCGTCGAGCACGTCCACGATGCACCAGTCACCCAGGATGGGGAGGGCGAAGGTGGCGAGGCTGGCGAGGGTGCGCTCGTAGTCGAACGACCTGGCGAGGAGCCCGCTCACGGCGGCGAGGAACGCCGTGCGCCTGCCGCGTGTGTTGCGCGGCTCGGGATCGAGCTCCGGGGGCGACTCGCCGATCAGGTCATCCTCGGCGCCGGGGCGGACGAGCCAGTGCACCTCGAGGGACGTGCTGCTGGGGTGTCGCGTGATCGCCGGGGCGAGGAGCACGGGGCGTCCCTCGTCGGGCGATGCGTGGAGGCGCACGGCGAGCGATCCATCCTCCACCGCGCGCGCGAGGCGCACGCGCAGGCGGTCACGATCCTCCGGGGAGAGAAACGAGGTCAGCGAGCGGCCGATCACGCGGGCGCGCGGCCGCCCGAGCAGCGCGAGGAGCGCGTCGTCGGCATCGAGGATCGTGCCGAGCGCATCCGTGCACAGGTAGGCGTCGCCGGCTCCGGCGCGGACCGGAGGGTCGTGCGGACGCTCGGGCAGCCTCGCCTCCACGGCCCTGTCCCGTCTCGAGCGCCCGCGATCGAACTCCTCGTGCCCAGTCGTGAGGTCGGACATGCATCGCCTTCCACGATCGCGGGATCGTCATGTTAACGCCGCCACGCGCCGGTGACCAGTATGGCTCCCGCGAGTACGCGGTGGAGGCGGCTCGTGCAGCGATCGTGTGCGATCGCCGGAGGAGCGGTCACGCGCGCGGGTGGTACTCTCCCCACGCCGCGGCCAGCGTGCGCGAGATCTCACCCACGGTCGCGCGCGCGCGCACGGCGTCGATGATGCGCGGCATGAGCTCGGCACGTCGCGGCGCGGCGGGCCGCGCCGCGGGGGCATCGGCGGCTGGCGCGTAGGTGGCCGCGGCCTCGCCGAGCGCGGCGAGCGTCCGCTCCACTGCCGCGCCATCGCGCGCGGCGCGCGCGGCGCGCACGCGTTCCACCTGCTCCCGCTCGAGACGCGAGTAGTCCGGCCCGGGGACGATGGGCGGTTCCTCCGCATCGGCGAAGCGGTTCACGCCGACCACCACCGTCTCCCCGCGCTCGACGCGGAGCTGATGCTCGTAGGCACTACGCGCGATCTCCTCCTGGAAGAACCCGCGCGCGATCGCGCGCTCGGCGCCCCCGAGCGCGTCCACGCGCGCGAGCAGCTCGGTGGCGCGCCGCTCCAGCTCGTCGGTCAGATGCTCCACGTAGTAACTCCCGGCGAGCGGATCCACGGTGCTCGTGACCCCGGACTCGTACGCCACCACCTGCTGCGTGCGCAGCGCGAGCGTCGCCGCCTCGGCGGTCGGGAGCGCGAGCGCCTCGTCGTAGCCGTTCGTGTGCAGCGACTGCGTGCCGCCGAGCACGGCGGCGAGCGTCTGCACCGTCACGCGCACCACGTTGTTCAGCGGCTGCTGCGCCATGAGGGTGACGCCCCCCGTCTGCGTGTGGAAGCGGAGCCGCGCGCTCGCATCGGCGGCGCCGAAGCGCTCGCGCATGAGGCGCGCGTACATGCGGCGCGCGGCGCGGAACTTCGCCGCCTCCTCGAAGAGGTCGTTGTGCGCGGCGAAGAAGAAGGAGAGGCGCGGCGCGAAGGTGTCCACCGCCATCCCGGCGGCGATGGCGCGCGCGACGTACTCCACGGTGTTGGCGAAGGTGAACGCCAGCTCCTGCACCGCCGTCGCCCCCGCCTCGCGGATGTGGTAGCCGGAGATGGAGATCGGATTCCACTGCGGCACCTCGGCGGCGCAGAAGCGGAACGTCTCGGCGATGAGATCGAGGCTGGGCCCGGGGGGATAGATGTACGTGCCGCGCGCGATGTACTCCTTCAGGATGTCGTTCTGGATCGTCCCGCTGAGCGCGGCGCGTGCGATCCCTCGCTCCTCCGCGGCCACGATGTACATCGCGAGCAGGGTGGAGGCGGTGGCGTTGATCGTCATGGACGTGGACACACGGTCGAGCGGGATGCCGTCGAAGAGCACGTGCATGTCGTCCACCGTGTCGATCGCCACGCCCACGCGCCCCACCTCGCCGAGCGCGCGCGGCGAGTCGGAGTCGAACCCCATCTGCGTGGGGAGGTCGAACGCCACCGAGAGCCCCGTCTGCCCCGCATCGAGCAGCAGGCGGAAGCGCGCGTTCGTCTCCGCCGCCGTGCCGAACCCCGCGTACTGCCGCATCGTCCACAGCCGCGTGCGGTACATCGTCGGCTGCACGCCGCGCGTGAACGGAAAGCACCCCGGATCGCCGAGGTCGCGCGCGTAGTCCACCGGCGCGTCGGCCGGACGATACACGGGCTGGACGGGGAGGCCGCTCGGAGTGGCGCGGGGAGAGTCGGGCATGCTCGATCGTGGGTCGGTGGTCGGTGAGGCGGCGGCGGTGCGCTGGCGTGCCGTCGGCGCGTCCACAGTGACGCACCGGGAAGATAAATGATCGACAGCCGAACCGGGTGGTGGTGTCGTTGCCGGCCGCGCCGCCACGACGACGCGGGGGGCCGGACGCGATCGCGTCCGGCCCCCCGTCACATCATGCGCTGGCGCGCCGACTCGCCGGCGCCCGGCATCGGCGCGTCAGGCGCCGACGCCGGAGGGCACCCCCGCGAGCATCTCGTTCGCCAGCTCCACATCGCTCCGGCTGCCGATGTACAGCGGCGTGCGCTGGTGGAGCTCCGTGGGAAGGATGTCCATCACGCGCCCCGTCCCGTCGGATGCGGCGCCGCCGGCCTGCTCCACCACGAACGCGAGCGGGTTGGCCTCGTACAGCAACCGAAGCTTGCCGCGCGGGGTCTTGGCGTTCGCCGGATAACAGAACACGCCGCCGCCCAGGAGATTCCGGTGGAAGTCGGCCACCAGGCTCCCCACGTAGCGCACGTTGAGCGCCTTGCGATCGCCATCCATTCCGCGGTAGCGGCGCATCAGCGCGCGCACGCGGTCGTCCCAGTGCTGCTCGTACGAGTCGTTCACCGACAGGTAGCGCCCGTTGTCGGGGATGCGGATGTTCGGGTGCGAGAGCAGGAACTCGCCGATGGAGGGATCGAGGGTGAAGCCGTGCACCCCCTGGCCGGTGGTGTACACGAGCATCGTGCTCGAGCCGTAGATCACGTAACCGGCGGCCACCTGCCGGCGCCCCGGCTGCAGGATGTCCTCCATCTCCCCGCGCGTGCCGCGCGTGATCTTGCGCACCACGGAGAAGATGGTGCCCACGGGGACGTTGACGTCGATGTTCGACGAACCATCGAGCGGGTCGAAGAGCAGCAGGTACTTGCCGCAGCGGAAGCCTTCGGGGATCTGGATGATGTCGGGCTCCTCCTCCGACGCCATCCCGCACAGGCGGCCGCCATGATCCATCGCCTTGATGATGATCTCGTTGGAGATCACGTCGAGCTTCTGCTGCACCTCGCCCTGCACGTTGTGCGTCTCGTGCGAGCCGAGGATGTCGGCGAGCCCGGCCATGCGCACCTTGTTCGCGATCATCTTGGCCGCGAGCGCCAGATCGTACAGGATCCCCGAGAGCTCCCCCGTGGCCTCCGGGTGCTGTCGTTCCTGCTCGATGATGAAGCGCTCGATCGTGACGACCGAAACGGGGGTATGGTTAACCACGTGACACCTCTCCTCGACGCAGGTCGTTGGGCGCCGCGCGCAGCCGCTCGGTGGCGTACCGGCGCGCGTCCGCCTCGTAGCGATTCGCGTGATAGCCGCGTCGGATGCTCTCCCAGAGATACCGAACGGGGAAGGTCGCGGCCGCCTCAAACTGGTGCACATGCCGTAGTTCGTGCAAGAGGAGTTCCGCCTCCAGGGGGACGTCGGGCGCGACGAAGATCGTGCGCCACAGGGTGATGGCGGCCACCGTGCGCTGGCCGAGCGCCCACCCGCCCACGCGCACGGGAAGGCCGCCGCGCCGGATCCGCACCGCCTCGAGCTCGGGAAAGGGGCGGGCGAGCGCCCGGGGCAGTCGCACGCGTTCCCCGATCACGGCGGCGAGCGCGCGTCGGACAGCGTCCACTGGTCGTCCTCCTCCTGGATGGTGATGTGCCGGCCATCGGAGCGCACCACGACGCTCCCCACGCGGTCGGTGCGCAGCACGACGGCGCCGCGCCTGGCGAGCTCGCGCATGATGCGAGTGCTCGGATGACCGTACGCGTTCCCCGCTCCCACCGATACCAGCGCCACGCGCGGACGCACGGCATCGAGCAGCGCGCCGCCGGTGCTCGTGGCACTCCCGTGGTGCCCCACCTTGAGCACATCCGCGCGCAGCGTGCCGGGCGCGTGCGCCAGGAGCCACGATTCCTCGGCATGCTCGGCGTCGCCCATGAGCAGGAAGCGGACCGCGCCGTAGCGCGCGCGCACGACGACGCTCGCGTCGTTGGGATCGTCGAGCGTGGTCATCCACGCCGAATCGGGGGCCAGCACGGTGAGCATCACGCCGTCCACGTCCACGGAATCGCCGGGGTGCGCGCGCCGCCAGGGGACGCCGGCGCGGCGGGCGGCGAGGAGGGATGCGCGGTACGGATCGCTCGTCCCGGCGAACGCGCCATCCCAGTACATCCCCGGGTGCAGCGCGCGGAGCACGCTCGCCGCCCCTCCCACGTGGTCGGCATGCGGGTGCGAGAGGACGAACAGCGCGACGTCGCCGCCGC
>DASTSH010000071.1:0-10705 GCA_035760785.1 Gemmatimonadaceae bacterium
GCGTGTAGGGCGGGATGTAGAGAGAGTCCACCTACCGCCGAGCCTACACGCGCTCTACCTAGCCCCTCCACCCGTCAGTCTCCCACACGCCACACGCGTGTCATGGTGGTCTAGCGACTAGTTCCCACAACCCCCACCCGCTACTCCCTCCCCCGGATCAGCCCGTAGCTCTTCCCGCCTTTCCTGAGCAGGAAGTACTCCCCGTGCAGCGCCGCCTCCGCCGCCAGCACCGGGGCTTCGACGCCGGCGCGCACGCCGTTCACGCTGATCCCACCCTGCTGGAGCACCCGCCGCGCCTCTCCCTTCGACTTCGCCAGGCCGACCGTCACCAGCGCGTCGAGCAGGTTGATGGCGCGCCGCTGCTCGTCGCCCCCGACCGCCGGCAGGTGCTGCCCCGCCGCCACCACCCCGCCCGCCGTCCACGCCATCTCCGCGAACGGGATCTCCACCGCCAGCGCCCGCAGCCCCTCGCGCGACAGCGCCGCGGCATCGCCGTGGCCGAAGAGGATCCCCGACACCTCCGCCGCCACGCGCGCCGCCTCGGCGCCGTGCACGCGCGTGGTCACATCCATGGCCAGCGCCTGTTGCGCCGCGCGCCGCTCGGGGTGCTCCACCGTCTCGCGGTCGAGCGCCTCGATCTCCTCCCTCGGCAGGAGCGTGAAGTAGCGCAGGAATCGCCCCACGTCGCGGTCGTCGGTGTTGATCCAGAACTGGTAGAACTGGTACGGCGAGGTGCGCGCCGGATCGAGCCACACCGCGCCCGACTCCGTCTTCCCGAACTTCGTGCCCGCCGACGTCGTGAGCAGCGGTAGCGTCAGCGCGTGCGCCTCCTTCCCCTCCACGCGGCGAATGAGCTCGATCCCGGCGGTGATGTTCCCCCACTGGTCGCTCCCGCCGAGCTGCACCGAGGCGCCCTCGCGCCGGTACAGCGCCAGGAAGTCGTACGCCTGGAGCAGCATGTAGCTGAACTCCGTGTACGAGATCCCCCCCTCGAGCCGCATCTTCACCGATTCCTTCGCCATCATGTAGTTCACGGTGAAGTGCTTCCCCACGTCGCGCATGAACTCCACCGCGCCCAGAGGGAGCAGCCACTCGGCGTTGTCGCGCATGAGCGCCGCGTTCGGACCGTCGAAGTCGAGGAAGCGCTCGAGCTGGGTGCGGATCCCGCGCGCGTTCTCCTCCACCGTCTCGCGCGACGTGAGCTGCCGCTCGGTGGTCTTGCCGCTCGGATCCCCGATCATCCCCGTCCCGCCGCCCACGAGCGCGATCGGGCGATGGCCGGCGCGCTGCAGGTGCAGGAGCCCCATCACCGGAAGCAGGCTGCCCACGTGCAGGCTGGGCGCCGTGGGGTCGAAGCCGCAGTACGCCGTCACGGAACCCGCGGCGAGCCACTCCGCGAGCCCCTCGGTGTATTGAAAGAGCAGCCCACGCCAGGTGAGCTCGTCGAGCAGGGAGGTCAGGGGTGACATGCCGTAATGATAGATCGGGCGGGAGGCGGTGTCACCTGCGCGCGTTGCCGCGTCTCCGCACGCGCGTTAGCTTCACGGTTCCCAACCCTGACATGCCGTTGTCGCGTTTCTCTCCACCTTTCGGCCACGCGCCGTACCCCCACCGCGATGGTTGATCGAACGTCCCGCCGCCGCTCCCGCCGGATGCGGCCCCGCATCGCGCGCGCCCTGCTGCTCGCCGCGACGTTCGGCATCGCCTTCGGCGGGGGGATCGCCTACGCCGCCTGGACGCTCGTCTGCCGCGGGGGCGCGTGCCCCGATCCGCGCCAGCTCGAGGCGTTCACCCCGCGCCAGACCTCGAAGCTCTACGCCGCCGACGGCCGCTTCATCACCGAGATCGGCCTCGAGCGCCGCACGCTGGTGAAGCTCGATGGCATCCCGAAGACCGTGCAGGCGGCGTTCGTCATCACCGAGGACAAGCGCTTCTACCAGCACGCGGGCATCGACTGGATCCGCGTCTTCGGCGCGGCGGTGCACAACCTCGGCGCCGGCGGCTACGCGCAGGGCTTCTCGACGCTCACCATGCAGCTCGCGCGGAACATCTTCACCGAGAAGATCAGCCGCGAGAAGACGCTCACGCGCAAGCTCAAGGAAGCGAAGGTGGCGCGCGAGATCGAGGCGATGTACCCGAAGCAGAAGATCCTCGAGCTGTACCTGAACCAGATCTATCTCGGCAACGGTGCGTACGGCGTCGAGACGGCCTCGCAGCGCTACTTCGGCAAGTCGGTGCGCGACCTCAATCTCGCCGAAGCCGCCACGCTCGCGGCGCTCCCCAAGGCCCCGGAGCGCTACAACCCACGCCGCTTCCCCGACCGCGCCATCCAGCGCCGCAACACGATCATCGAGCTCATGCGCCGCCAGGGCGTGGTGAGCGATGCGGACGCGCAGCTCGCCAAGGCGTACCCCCTCCGCCTCGCCCGGAAGGAGGAGTCCGGGGAGCTCGCCCCGTACTTCGTGGAATGGGTGCGCAGGCAGGCGGAGGACCAGTTCGGCGACCGCGTCTACACCGACGGCCTCAAGATCTACACGACGCTCGACATCGACATGCAGCTCGCCGCCGAGCGCAACCTCGAGAAGCAGCTCCGGGCGATCGAGGGCGGGAAGTACGGCAAGTACAACCACATCACCTTCGAGCAGTACGCGGCGCGCAGCGCCAGCGGAGAGTCCGACGACCGGATGGGGAACTCTCCGTACCTGCAGGGCGCCTTCGTCGCCATGGATCCGCGCAACGGCGCCGTGCGCGCCCTCATCGGCGGCCGTGACTTCGACGACTCCAAGTTCGACCGCGCCACCCAGGCGCTGCGGCAGCCCGGCTCCACCTTCAAGCCCTTCGTCTACTCCACCGCGATCCACCAGGGGCTTCCGCTCTCGTACCTCCTGAACGACTCCGCCCTCACCGTCCCGCAGCCGAACGGCCAGGACTGGACCCCGCAGAACTACGATCTCCGCTTCGATGGGGTCATGCCGATGCGGCGCGCGCTCTACCAGTCGCGCAACATCCCGGCGATCCGGCTCGGGATGGAGCTCGGCGCGCCGAACGTGATCGACATGGCGCGTCGCTTCGGGATCACCTCCGCCATCCCGCCGTACCCGTCGATCTTCATCGGCTCCGCGGACGTCTACCCGCTGGAGATGGTGGCCGCGTACACCACGTTCGCCACGCTCGGCGTGCGCGCGTCGCCCATGGGCATCGTCCGCGTGGAGAACTCCAAGGGGGAGGTGCTCTGGCAGGCGCCGCCGCAGCGGCACGAGGTGCTCTCGCGCGACGAGGCGTGGCTCATGGTGGACGTGATGAAGGACGTGGTGCGGCGCGGCAGCGCGGCGAGCATCTGGGCCTCCGGCTTCCACCTGCCCGCCGGCGGCAAGACGGGCACCACGAACGACGGCACCGACGTCTGGTTCATCGGCTACACGCCGGATCTCGTGGCCGGCGTGTGGATGGGCTTCGATCGTCCGCAGAAGATCCAGTCGAACGCCCAGGGCGGGCGGCTCGCCGCGCCGGCCTGGCTCGGCTTCATGAACGAGG
Organism: Gemmatimonadaceae bacterium; assembly: GCA_035760785.1. Lineage (GTDB taxonomy): Bacteria > Gemmatimonadota > Gemmatimonadetes > Gemmatimonadales > Gemmatimonadaceae > JADGGM01. The sequence goes on from DASTSH010000071.1 coordinate 3,535, forward strand.
TCTACGCGCGCCGCGCGGCGCCCCCCGACTGGCCGCGCCCCGAGGACATCATCGTCCGCGACATCGACAGCAGCGACGGGCTGCTCCGCAATCCGTTCTGCCCGGACAGCGTGGTGGAGACGGAGTACTTCATTCCGGGCACGGAGCCGCTGCGCGAGTGCGACCTGCACTCGCCGTTCACCGCCGGCGCGCCGGCCGACAGCATGCGCGCCGGGGAAAATCCCTTCCCGCCGGCCGCCGGACCGGCGCGCGCGATCCCCGGCGCCGCGCCCGTGCCGCGGCCGGCGCGCCCGCGCCGCGACACCACGCGCCGCCCCATCACCGACCCCTTCCACATCCCGCCGACGTGAGCGGGCGCCGCGCCGGCGCGGACGCCACGACGCCATGAGCGCCACGCGCTACCACGCCCACTGGGTCCTCCCGGTGAGTGCTCCCCCCATCCGCGATGGCACCGTGGTCGTGGACGGGGGGCGCATCGCATGGGTGGGCGCGCGCGCCGACGCGCCGCCGGGGGAGGACCGCGAGCTCGGCCGCGCGGTGCTCCTCCCCGGGCTCGTGAACGCGCACACGCACCTCGAGCTCACCGCCTTCCGCTCCCTCCTCGACGGGCTTCCGTTCCGCGAGTGGATCATCCGCCTGCAGGGGGCGAAGACGGCGGTGATGTCGCGCGAGCGCTTCCTCGACTCGGCGCGTCTCGGCATCGTCGAGGGACTCGGGGCCGGGATCACGACGTACGCCGACACCTGTGACTCCGGCGTCGCCCTCGAGGCGATGCGCGAGGCGGGGGTGCGCGGGATCATGTATCAGGAGGTGTTCTCCCCCTCCGCCGATCCCGCGCGCGTGCGCGAGGCCGCGGAGGGGCTGCGCGCGAAGCTCGCCGCGCTCGAGCCGCTCGAGAGCGAGCTGCACGCTCTCGGCATCTCCCCGCACGCGCCGTACACGGTGTGCGACCCCCTGTTCGCGCTCGCCGCGCGCTCGGGGCGTCCCCTCGCCGTGCACGTGGCGGAGAGCGAGGCCGAGACGCGCTTCGTGTGCGACGGCACCGGCCCGTTCGCCGATGGGCTCCGCGCGCGCGGCATCGACGTGACGCCGCGCGGGCGGTCGCCGGTGGCGCTGCTCGACCGCCTCGGCATTCTCGACGCGCGCGCGCTGCTGATCCACTGCGTGCGCGTGGACGACGAGGACATCCGCGCCATCGCCCGCGCCGGCGCTCCGGTGGCGCACTGCCCCGTCTCCAACGCGAAGCTCGGGCACGGCGCGGCCCCCATCCTCGAGATGCTCGAGGCGGGCGTGGTGGTGGGGCTCGGCTCCGACTCGATGGCCAGCAACGACCGCATGCACCTGCTGGAGGAGGCGCGCGTGGCCGTGCTCGCCCAGCGCGGGCGCGCCCGCCGCCCCGACGCGCTCCCCGCCGCGCGCGCGATCGAGCTGGCGACGCTCGGCGGCGCGCGCGCCCTCGGGCTCGATGCGCGCGTCGGCTCGATCGAGGCAGGGAAGGACGCCGATCTCGCCGCCTTCCCGCTCCCCGAGGGGGTGGCGGCCGACGCCGACCCCGCCGGCGCCGCGGTGTTCGCCCTCGGCGGCGCTCGCGCATCGATGGTCGCCGTCGCCGGCACGCTCCTCGTGTGGGACGGCCGCCTGGTGCGCTGCGATCACGCTCTCCCGGGGCGGGTCGCCGACACCGCGGACCGCCTGGGGCGGCACCTCGCCACCTCCGCGTAGCCACGTACTCGGCTGGCGCGCCGGCGGGCGCGGGCATTATCATCAGTCGTACCCACACCGAGGCACGCATGTCCGATCGGAGCTCCGGGCGCACCACCAGGATCTGGCGCGACGGCCAGCTCGTGCCCTGGGACGAGGCGACCATCCACGTGATGAGCCACGTCGTCCACTACGGGTCGAGCATCTTCGAGGGGATCCGCTGCTACGAGACCCCCGTCGGCCCCGCCGTGTTCAGACTCCCGGAGCACATCCGGCGCCTCCACGACTCGTGCCGGATCTACCGCATCCCCATGCGCCATTCGCCGGACGCGCTCGCGCAGGCGTGCGTGGATACGGTGAGCGCGAACGACCTCCGGCACTGCTACCTGCGGCCGGTGGTCATCCGCACCGGGGAGCAGATGGGCGTCTACCCGATGGAGGTTCCCGTGGAGACGTTCATCATCGCCTGGTCGTGGGGGCGCTATCTCGGCGAGGATGCGCTGCAGCATGGGGTGGACGTGTGCGTGTCGAGCTGGCGTCGCGCGGCGCCGGACACCATCCCGGCGCTGGCCAAGGCCGGGGGGAACTACCTCGGCTCCCAGCTCGCGAAGATGGAGGCGCGCACGGACCGCTATGCCGAGGGCGTCATGCTCGACGCCGCCGGCCACGTGGCCGAGGGGAGCGGTGAGAACCTCTTCCTCGTGCGCGACGGCGTGCTGTTCACCTCGCCCCTCGGCGCCGGTATCCTGCAAGGGATCACGCGCGACTCGGTGATCCGGATCGCACGCGACCTGGGGATCGAGGTGCGCGAGCAGTCCATTCCGCGCGAGATGCTGTACATCGCCGACGAGCTCTTTTTCACCGGGACGGCGGCGGAGCTCACCCCGATCCGGTCCGTGGACCGGATCCAGGTGGGGGAAGGGAAGCCCGGCCCGCTCACGCTGGCGATCCAGGAGCAGTTCATGGGGATCGCCACGGGCCGGCTCGAGGATCGATACGGCTGGCTCACCTACGTGCCGGACGCGGTTCCGGCGGAGCGGTGAGCGGCGTGCAGGTCGTACGGAGGGGCGCCCCGCGGGCCGCGTCGCGGCACCCGGGCAGTCTCGTCGGTGTAGAACAGGGCGAATGCGTCGCACCCGTGTGGCGCGACCGGTCTCGGTACGTGTCTCGCTGGTGACTCGTGCTCCCGCCCTGACGACCGAGGCGGGAGTTTCTGTTCGCGGCGATGGAGGGCCACGTGGTCGTCGGATGCTTGGCGTTGAACGCGTCGTTCGAGCCGCTCACCATGGTACCCATGCGGCGGGCGTTGCGGCTCGTGCTCGATGGGAAGGCGGAGATCGTCGAGGCGGACTCCGAGCGGGTGATCCGGTCGGAGCGGCTCACGCTGCCGCGTCCGGCGGTGATCCGGCTCGTGAAGTTCGTCCACGTGCCGCGCCGCTTCCGCCGTCAGGTGACCAACACGTTCCTCTTCGCGCGCGATCACTACCGCTGCCAGTACTGCGGCCGCACGGTCGCCGAGCTGAAGCCGCGCGAGTCGCTCACGCGAGACCACCTCATTCCGCTCTCGCGGGGCGGCACGAACGAGTGGGCGAACGTGGTCACCGCGTGCTCCCCGTGCAACACGCGCAAGGGGAACCGGATGCCGGAGGAGATCGGCATGCACCCGCTGGTGCCGCCGGTCGAGCCGCACTTCGTCCACCTGGCGTGGGCGGTGCGCCGGCTCACCCCCATCCAGTCGAAGTACATCCGCCTGTTCTACGGCTCGGACACGCTGCACCAGCTCGAGCGCAAGACGAACGTGATGGTGTGACGGGCGCTACGGCGCCCGGAACACCCGCGATCTCGCCTGGTAGTGCCGCTCCTCTCCGCCGAGGAGGCGGGTGACGAGGGTCTTGGCGCCGCGCCCCAGCGCGGTGCCGGGATTCCGCTCCCCTCGCACGGCGGGGCTCAGCTCTCCCCGCAGCCACCGCTCCACCTCGTCGAGATCGTTCACGGAGAGCATCTCCACGTCCAGCTCGGCCACGTAGTAGAAGCGGTCGTGGCGCCCCGGCGGCTGGAGCGCCGGCTGGAACGGCTTGCCCACCGCCTTCTCCATGTCGGGGAGCCGCGCGTACGACCCCAGCGACGTCGCCCGGTCCCCCTCGATGCGCGTGGCCGAGTAGCGGCGCTGGAGCGGATCGTAGCGGACGATCACGTCCCATTCGGCGCGGCGCCGCAGGTCGTCGAACAGCCCCCCCGCGGCCCAGAGCTCGAGCCGGTAATGCAGGCGCGCGGGGAAGCCGCTGTGAAGCAGCTCCCGCAGGCTGCGGTCCTCGAGCACGTTCGCCGTCGTGATCGCCGGCGCCTCCGTTCCCCGCGCGCTCCCCTCGGGGAGCACGATTGCCAGGCGCGCGTCGTCCTGCGCCAGGAGCGGCGCCGCGACCAGTAACGCGACGAGGGCGAGGAAGCGCAGGGCGGTCCGCACGGACTAGAAGCGGTGCCGGAGTCGGATGAAGAAGTTCACCGGATTCCCGCCGTCGGTGAGCGACTTCGCCAGGAAGAGCCCGAGCACATCGGCGTCGAGCCCCAGGCCGATGTCGCTCTTGAACGTGTCGAGCGACGGGAAGGCGGTGTCGCCGAGGCTCTCCCCCGCCGGTCCGCCGTGCGCGATCCAGCCGCGCCCGGCATCGGTGAACACCACCCACTGGAGCGGGTGGTGGAAGCTGAAGTCCCCGCGGCGCTCGAGCAGCCGCACCCGGATGTCCCCGCGATACTCGGCCTGCAGCAGCGCCATCCGGTCGCACTGGCCGGGAATTCCATCGATCACCACGCCGCCGCCGCACGTGAGCACGTCTTCCCCTCCGGTGAACTGGCGGAAGTCGTAGCCCGGCAGCGTGCCCGCGCCACCGAGGGCGAAGCGCCGCTCGAGCGGCAGCGGATCGCCTCCGAGCCACCCCCCGAGCACCAGGCGGAAGTTGAGCTGCCCCGTGGGCGACACGCGGTTGTAGCGGCGCGCATCGAGAAAGCCGCGCGTGTAGTGCACGCGTACCGGCCCGGAGGCAGCCGGGCGCGCGAGTGGACCGGTGGGCCCCTCGATCACTTCCGGGCTCCACCCGTGCTCGAGCTGCGCGGCGATGAGCCAGCCGGTCCACGGATTGTTCGGGTCGTTGCGCGTGTCGAGGGTGAGGTCGACGCCGAGCAGGTTGAACCGTCCCTCGTCCAGCAGCGGGTTGGGACGCCACGGCGCGCTGTTGCGGAAGAGGGTGAACGGGTCGCGCGCCGCGCGCGCCTGCCACCGCTCCCGGGCGTACGACAGCGTGAGCGACATGGTGGTGCCATCGCGCAGCGACACGTAGCCGCGTGCACCGTGCCGGTTGTAGTAGTCGCGGTAGTCGCGGTGCAGGAAGAAGGAGGCGAGGCCGATCTCGCTGTCGCGGAGCTGCCAGCTCTCCACCGGCTGCACCACGTCGAACGCTTCGGCGCCGAGCGCGATCGCGCGGCCGAAGCCGAACTGCACCTCGCCGCTGACGGTGTAGCCCAGGTTCTCCCCCTTCCACTCGAAGCCGTCCGCCGACCGCCAGATGCCGAGCGCCTCGACGCGCGACCGCCCGGTCGAGAAGTTGCGACGGAGCCCCGCGCCGCCGAGCACGGGGAGACCCTCCACCCTGTTGTAGGTGCCCCCCTTGAGGATGAGGCGCGATTGGCTTCGCTGGTGGCGCCGCGACCAGCGCCGGAACCAGTTCGCCATGCTCTTGCTCTCGTCCTGCTCGGCCACCACGCGGTCGTTCTCGAGGTGGTAGAGCAGCGATGGCTTCCACACGCGCACGCGCCCGCCCACGGTGGCGCTGTCGGCGCCGAGCACGCGTCCGCCGGTCACCAGCAGCTCGCCGTCGATCCGGCCGCCGGGGCGGATGGTGACGTCGCCGTTGATGACGACCACGCGACCGGTCACGTGGCCGGCCACGGTGAGCGGCGCCTCGAGCACGGCCACGTCGCCGTCCACCACCTGCCCCACGGGAATCACCAGCGGCTCCGAGGAGCGCATCGCGGCCGGCTGGTCGTAGAGGAACGCGACTTCCGCCGCGTCGTCGTACGAGAGCGAGTCCACGCGTTGCGTGGTATCGGCCGGCTGTTGCGCGAGCGCGCCCCGCGCGACAATGGCGAGGCAGCAGGCGATGGCCAGCGTGCGCATGAGAGCTCCGGAGCGGGCGTGACGGGGGCGGCGCGCGGGGCGCCGCCGGAGGGACTCAGGAGTGTACACCGCGTGGCGGCCGGAAGGGTAGCCGCAGCGGAGCGCCGCCGGCGCGCGGCGCGCGCGTCACGCGCCGCCCCACTCCACGCCGAGCCGGCGCATGCGGCGGTAGAGGTTGGGGCGGTCGGTCTGCAGCCGGCGCGCGGCTTCCGCCACGTTGCCCGCGGCCACCGAGAGCGCGCGCGTGATGAGCAGCCGCTCGTACTCGTCGAGCGCATCGCTGAGCGGGCGGTCGAGCGCGGCCGGCTCCGGCGGCGTCTGCGGCGACGACGGCGCCTCGCGGTCCACGCGGAGCACGGCGCCCACGTCCTCCTGCGTCACCTCCTCGCCCGCGTGCAGGATCGCCAGGCGCTCCACGATGTTCGCCAGCTCCCGCACGTTCCCCGGCCAGCGGTACCGGTGCAGAAGCTGGAGCGCGCCCTCGCTCCAGCGCGGCGCGGGCCGGCCGCTGCGCGCGCGGTAGAGCGCGGAGAAGTGCAGCACGAGCGGCGTGATGTCCCCCGGGCGCTCGCGCAGCGGCGGGAGGGAGAGCGGGATCACGTTCAGGCGGAAGAAGAGATCCTCGCGGAACTTTCCCTCCGCCACCGCCCGCTCGAGGTCCATGTTCGTGGCCGAGATGATGCGCACGTCCACGGCGATCGGCTTGCCGCCGCCCACGCGCTCGATCTCGCGCGCCTCGATCGCCCGCAGCAGCTTCGCCTGCGCGTCGGCGCCGAGGTCCCCCACCTCGTCGAGGAAGAGCGTGCCACGGTCCGCGAGCTCGAAGCGGCCGATGCGCCGCTCCAGCGCGCCGGTGAACGCGCCCTTCTCGTGACCGAACATCTCGCTCTCCACCAGGTCGCGCGGAATGGCCGCGCAGTTCACGCGCACGAACGGGCGCTCGCGCCGCCCGCTCCCGCGGTGGATCGCCGCCGCCACGAGCTCCTTTCCCGTCCCCGACTCCCCCATGATCAGCACGCGCGCGTCCGCCGGCGCCACCCGCTCGATCATCGCGCGCACGCGCTGCATCTCCGGGCTCGACCCGACCATCTCCCCCGTGAGCCCCAGGTCCTCGCGCAGCGTCCGCGCCTCGCGGCGCGCCTGGCGCAGCTCCAGCGCCGAGCGAAGCGTCAGCAGCACGCTCTCCGGCGTCAGCGGCTTCTCGAGAAAGTGGAACGCGCCCAGCTTCGTGGCCTTCACCGCGTCGGCGAGCCCCGCGCGGCCGCTCATCATGACCACCGGCACATCGGGGAGGGCGGA
>DASTSH010000072.1:0-35817 GCA_035760785.1 Gemmatimonadaceae bacterium
CCGCGGGCCGACACGTCTTCGCCGGCCGTGGTCGACAGGCCGGACGAGAAGAAGAACTTGAGCGGCAGCACACCGCGCGGCGTCTGCACGAACTTTTCGTTCGTCACGCGGCTGACGGTGGACTCGTGCATGTTGATGACCTCGGCCACCTCGCGGAGCGTGAGCGGCTTGAGGTACTGCACGCCCTTCTCGAAGAAGTCGCGCTGGCGGTCGACGATGTAGTTCATGACCTTGAGCATCGTCTGCCGGCGCTGCTCGATCGCCTGGATCATCCAGTTCGCGGAATTCAGCTTGTTCGAGATGAACTCCTTGTTTTCCCCCTCGAACTTCTTCTTGTCGCGCGCGATCTCCTGATAGGCTCGGCTCAGCTTGAGTCGCGGCAGGTTCGCATCGTTCAAAAAGACGTGGTATCGGCCATCGATCTTCTCGACGATGAGGTCGGGGATGATGTAGTTGTCCCCGGCGTCGCTGTAGATGAGGCCGGGCTTGGGATCGAGCTTGGCGATCTCGTCGGCCGCCTTCTGCACGTCGCCCGGGCTGATGCCGAAGCGCTTCGAGATCTCGCTCCACCGATGATTGATCAGCTCGTCGAAGCAGTCGCGGACGAGGCGGAACGGCACCGATTGCTCGAGCCCCGCCTCGCGGAGCTGCAGCAGGAGGCACTCGCGCAGGTCGCGCGCGCCGACCCCCGGGGGATCGAGGCTCTGGACGATGCGCAGCATCTCGTCGATCTCGCGCTCGGTGTAGAGCGGCACCTCCTCCTCATCGCGGCCCGCGGCTTCGGCGTGGCCGAGGAGCAGGTCGTTCACCCCCGTCCGGATCTCCTCGAGCGAGCAGGAGAGATAGCCGTCCTCGTTGATGTTGCCGATGAACTCGTCGGCGAGGAGCATCTGGCGGGGGTCGAGGTCGAGCAGCGTGACCTGGTCGCGCAGGTGGTCCCCGAGGTCGCGGGTGTCCACCGTGACGGGCTCGAAGTACTCCTTCTCCTCGTGCTCCTCCGGGCGCCCGCCCGCGTCGAAGCCGTTGAGGAGGATCTCCTCCCAGTCGATCTCATCCGCGTTCTGCTTCTCCTGCTCCTCGGCCGCGGTCTCCCCCTCCGCGGCCGCCTCCTCGTCTTCCTCCTCCTCCGGCTCGACCATCTCGAGGAAGGGGTTGTTGAGCAGCTCCTGCTTCAGGTGCTGCTGGAGGTCGAGCAGGGGCATGTACAGGAGATCCATCGCCTGGTACAGGCGTGGATTGATCTTGATCTCCTGCTTGAGCTGCGTGCTCTGGCTGATCCCGGCTTTCATGACACGTCACCCGGCGTCGAATCGGACTCGCCCTGGTCCACGCGGGCGAAGCGGGCGCGCAGTCGTGCCGCGAGCGTCGGGCCGAGGTAGATCCTCGCCACCGTGTCGTCGAACACGAGCTCGCGCACGGTGCCCGAGACCTTCACCTGCCCATCGAACATGATGTAGGCGCGGTCCACGATGTCCAGTGTCTGCTCCACGTTATGGTCGCTGATGAGCACCCCGATGCCCCGATGCCGGAGCCCCGCCACGATGGACTGGATGTCGTGCACCGCGATCGGATCCACGCCGGCGAACGGCTCGTCGAGCATCATGAACTTCGGCTCCGTCACGAGCGCGCGCGTGATCTCGAGCCGACGCCGCTCCCCGCCGGAAAGCGAGTAGGCCTTGCTGTCCCTGAGGTGCTTGATGCTCAGCTCATCCAGCAGGCGGTCGAGCCGCTGCTGCCGCTCCTCCGCCGAGAGCTTCATGGTCTCCAGGATCGCGAGGATGTTCTCCGCGACCGTGAGCTTCCGGAAGATCGACGGCTCCTGCGAGAGGTACCCGATCCCGAGCCTGGCCCGCCGGTACATGGGCATCTCGGTGATGTCCTGGTTGTCGAGCAGGATCCGCCCCTCCTGCGGCTGGATGAGACCGACGATCATGTAGAAGGTGGTCGTCTTGCCGGCGCCGTTGGGGCCCAGAAGGCCGACGATCTCCCCCTGTTGCAAGCGAAGGGCCACGTCGTTGACCACGCTGCGCCGCCGGTAGGTCTTGAGCAGTCCGACGGCTTCCAGCACGCTCCCGGCCGCCGCTGGCTTCGGCGCGCCGCCGTCTCCTCCCTTCCGGACCGCGGCGTGCTCACCGGTGTAGCGGAGCACGTCGGACATCTCCGTGCGCCGCATGGCGGCGCGGAACGGCTCGAGCGCCTTCCAGTACCGGTCCGCGATGCGGATGACGCCATCCGGCGAATCGAGGCCGCCTGGAGGGAGGATGATCATCCCCTCGTCGACGAAGCGGGGGAACACGGCCTTGGCCAGGTGCGCGCGCACCTCGTCGAGACTCAGCCGGCCGGCCTCCCGCTCGGAGTCGCCCCCCTCCTGGCGCACCATCTCGAGGTGGTCGTTGCGGTAGTGAATGGCGGCGTCGTTGAACACGACCTCGCCGCCATCGCGCGCGACGCACACGAGCGAGTGGAGGGCGAGCGCGGTGGAGCGATCGCCCCGCGCCTTCTGGTCGATGAACCGCTCGACTTCGGGGGGCAGCTGGAAATCGCTCACGTCGTCCTCTCCGGCGGCGCGGTGGTGTCGGTGGGCGCCTTCGCGGGAGGCGCGGCGGGTTGGGCGCCGCGCGTGGTCGCCGGGGAAGCGCCCCGCCGCGGGCGGCGCGGGCGCGCCGGCGCCGCATTCGCCGGCGTGGCGGGGGCGCCGGTGGTGTCCGTCGCGCCGGGCACCGACGGATCGAGGTACACGCCCGCGGACTGCCCCGCGATCGCCACCTGCTGCACCTGGCGGTTCTCGAAGGTGACGGTGATCCGCTCCCCGCGCACGTAGTTCACCGCGGGCCCGATGGCGGCGGTGTCCTTGGCGGCGAGCTGGTAGAACGAGCGCGCGTGCCCCAGCGACCGAAGCTCGGTGATGCGCGGCTGGCGGCTCGAGTCGGCGGGCGCGCCCGTCCCGCGGCCCGCGGCGGCGCGGACGCTGTCGGCGCGCGCCGCGCTGTCCGCGCGCGTGCTGTCGAAGTACGCGTACACCGTGTCGCCGCGCAGCCAGTCGTGCTCGGTGGTGTGGATCTTGGTGGTGTCCGGAACGCTCTGGGCGAAGGCATCGCGCAGCGCGCGGATCTCGCGCAGCCGCTGCTCCGGCATGCGGACGTCGAGCGAGTCGGCGACGATGTCGTACGTGGGATTGGTGGCCCGGGCGCGCGACTTCCCCCACGCGTGCACGCGCTGCAGCCGCCCGCCCGCCATGGCGAAATCGAGGGTGTCGGCGGTGAGGGTGGCGTCCTGGCTCACCCCTTTCGCCTTCCCCTGCGAGAGCACACGCTCGAGCGCGCGGCTCCGGCCGTACAGATCGATGACCTGGCCGGTGAGCGTGAACGGCCGGTCGCCGCGCGCGGTGATGCTCGGCGACCGCACGAGCCGCGCGAACTCGCGCCCGCTGTCCAGCCACGCCGAGTCGCTGTGGGCGAGCACGTCGGTCCGCGTGATGTCCACCTTGCCGGAGGCGAACACCAGGCTGTCGCCGTGCATGGTCACGACGTTGGCGACCACGGTCATCGGCTCCGCCGGCTTGCCGGAGGAATCGGCTTCCACCACCCGGATCGTGGGCCGTCCGGGCGCGGTCATGCTCTGCTCCGGGCGGATCCCGGGGGCGGCGCGCAGGTACTGGATGTGCGGCCCGTCGAGCGTGGTGCCGCTCGGGAGCCGGGCGTGCACGCGCCCGTCGGCCTCGAGCCGCTCCTCGGCCATGAAGTAGTCGGCGAGGTCCGAGTCGAGGGTGAGCCGCGGCTCGGTGTAATGCACGTTCCCGATGAGGTGCAGCAATCGCCGGTCGCCGTAGTACTCCGCGCTGTCGGCGATGAGCGTCATGCTCTGCGCGGGGCAGCGCGCGATCACCCCGCCCCCGACGAAGCTGTTGTACTGCCCGCTCGGCTGGCGCACCGAGTTGACCCGCGGCGGGCTGGTGGTGTTGCGGGCGGAGAACTGCAGCTGGCACTGCCCGCCCGGCGCCGCCGGGCGCTGCTGGGCGCGCGCGTTCCGCGCCGCGAGCGGCACGAGCGCGAGCACCACGCCGGCGACGAGCGGGATCGGGCGCCGCATCACGGCTTCTGCCCCGGTAGGGTGAACGTCCCGCCGCCCGTGATCACCTGCTTCACCTGCAGGTTGTGCAGGTCGGGATCGGAGATGAACCCGATCCCGTGGAGCACGCCCGTGGGCTGGGTGAGCACGAACGCGCTGTCGCTGCTGATCTGATTCACCCCCTGCAGGTAGCGCAGCTGCTCCGTCTCGAGGCGCCGCCCGTCGGTGGTCACCACCACCACGTTCTTGCGCGCGATCATCTCCCCGCGCGGCATGGCGTACGTGCCCTCGCGCGACGTCAGCACGGCGTTCTGCTGACCGGTGCTCGTGTAGAAGTTCGTCCGTTCGTTGCGCACCTCGATGCGCGTGCTTCCGTCGAAGAAGTACGCGGTGTCGGCGTGCAGCTGCGCGCGGAGCACTCCCTGGTTCGTGATGAGCGTGGTGATGCCGAACATCACCTGGTCCGCGGTGTCGGCGAGCGGGTTGGCGGGCGCGGGCTTGGGCTCGGTGCCGCTGCCGCAGGCGCCGAGGGCCGCCGCGGCGGCGAGCGCGAGCACGGCGATCGCGCGCCGCCTCACGACACCCCGGCCCGCATGAGGTCGTGCAGGTGCACCATCCCCACCAGAATCTCTCTCTCGTCGAGTACGGGCATGGCCATCACTCCGAACTTCTCCATGCGAAAGACGATCGCGCTCCCGAGCTCATCCGCGCGCGCCACCTTGGGCTCGCGGTTCATCACGCGCGACACCGGCACCCGCAGGAAATCGTCTTCGCGCTCCATCAGCCGCGTGAGATCCCCCGCGGTCACCACGCCGAGCACGTGCCGCTCCGCGTCGATGATCGCCACCGTGCCGCGCCGCTTCGCGAGGAGCACCACGGCCTCGCGCATCGTCCCGTCGGGGGGGAGCGTGGGCACGTCGGCCGTGACCATCACGTCGCGCGCCCGCGTGAGCAGCTTCTTGCCGAGCGAGCCGCCGGGGTGCAGCCGGGCGAAGTCCTCGCGCCGGAACCCCTTGCGCTCGAGCAGCGCCACCGCCAGCGCATCTCCCATGGCGAGCGCCGCCGTGGTGCTGGTGGTGGGAGCCAGGTCGTGCGGACAGGCCTCCTCGCGCACCCAGGTGTCGAGCACCACATCGGCCTGGCGCCCGAGGGTGGACTCCCGCCCTCCCGTGAGCGCCACGATCTGTACCCCCAAGCGCTTCAACTGCTCCAGTAGGGGAAACAGCTCCTCCGTCTCCCCGCTCTTGGAGATCAGGATGGCCACGTCGGACGGGCCCACGATTCCGAGGTCGCCGTGGATGCTCTCGACGGGGTGGAGGAACGTCGCGGGGGTGCCGGTGGACGTGAGCGTCGCCGCGATCTTGCGCCCCACGAGCCCCGACTTCCCCACGCCGGCCACGATGGCGCGCCCGCGCGAGCACGCGAGCATCTCCACGGCGCGCGCGAACGCGCCGTCGAGGCGGCGCTCCACCTCCTCCAGCGCCTCGCGCTCCATGCGGAGCACGCGCCGGCCGCGCTCCACGAGCGCATCGCTCATCGCAGCACCTCCAGCGAGGCTCCGGTCCGTTCGGCCACGTATCCCTCGGTCACCGCGCTCCACTCGCCGCGCGCCTTCAGCAGCAGCTCGGTGAACTCCCGCACCGCGCCGCGCCCCCCGTGGCGCTCGAGCTGGAGCCGGCACGCGTCGCGAATCTCGGGGACGGCGTTTCCCACCGCCACCGGGAGACCGACGACGCGGAGCACGGCGAGATCGGGGAAGTCGTCGCCGATGAACGCCGCCTCTCCCGGCGCCACGCCGTGCCGCTCGAGGATGCGGCGGAACGCGGGCAGCTTGCGCGCGTGCGCGTCCTGCACCAGGTCGTCCACCTCGAGCTCCGCGGCGCGGATGCGCACGCTCTCGGACACGCGCCCGGTGACGATCACCACCTTGATCGCGGCGGCGCGCAGGAATCGCACGGCGAGCCCGTCCTGGATGTCGTAGCGCTTGAGCTCCATCGGCGCGCCCGCGACGTCGCCGAGGTAGATGCCGCCGTCGGTGAGCACGCCGTCCACGTCGAGCCCGACGAGCCGGATGCCGCGGGCGAGCGCCGGCTCGATCACCGGCGGCACGTGCGCCACACCTCCACCAGCCGCTCCACCAGCGCGTCGAGCTGGTGCAGCGGGATCATGTTGGGCCCATCGCTCGGGGCGTGGTCGGGGTCGGGGTGCGTCTCCATGAACAGCCCGTCCGCCCCCGCGGCCACGGCGGCGAGCGCAAGCGGCGGGATGAACTCCCGCGCCCCCCCGCTCGCGCCTCCCGCACCGAGTCCCGGGCGCTGCACGCTGTGGGTGGCGTCGAACACCACCGGCACGCCGCAGGCCTCGCGCATGCGCGCGAACGACCGCATGTCCACCACGAGGTCGCCGTAGCCGAAGAAGGTGCCGCGTTCGGTGACGGCGATCTCGCGGGAAGCGGGAAGCGGGAAGCGGGAAGCGATGTCGGGAGCAGGTACGCCTCCCGCTTCCCGCTTCCCCCTTCCCGCTTCCCGGACTTTCTCCACCGCCCCGCGCATCCCCTCCGGATGCATCCACTGCCCCTTCTTGATGTTCACCGGCTTCCCCGTGGCGCCGGCGGCCTCGAGCAGGTCGGTCTGGCGGCAGAGGAACGCCGGGATCTGGAGCACGTCCACCACCTCGGCCGCCGCGGCGCACTGCTCGGGGAGGTGCACGTCGGTGAGCACGGGGAGCCCGCTCCGGGCCCGCACGCGCGCGAGCGCCTCCAGCCCCTCGTGCACGCCGGGCCCACGGTGCGCTCCGGCGTTCGAGCGATTGGCCTTGTCGAAGCTGGCCTTGTAGACGATCCCGCCCGGCACGCGATCGGCGAGCCGGGCGAGGTGGTCGGCGACGCGGAAGTTCAGCTCGTCGTCCTCCACCACGCACGGTCCCGCGATCAGAAAGAGGCGGTCCGCCGGAAAGATCGGGCTCACGTGGTGCTCGCCGCCGGCGCGTGACGGATCGCCTCGCGCGCCTCGCCGCGCGCGCGCTTGGCGGCGGCCGCCGCACCCACGAAGCCGGCGAACAGCGGGTGCGGGCGCGTGGGGCGGGACTTCAGCTCGGGATGGAACTGGCACCCCACGAACCACGGGTGGTCCGGCAGCTCGATGATCTCCACGAGCGAGCCATCGGGGGAGATCCCGCTGAAGCGCACGCCATTCCGCTCGAAGATCTCGCGATAGGCGTTGGAGAACTCGTACCGGTGGCGGTGCCGCTCGCTGATGTCGGTGACGCCGTAGCACTCGGCGGCGAGCGAGCCCGGCTTCAGCCGCGCCGGGTACGCGCCGAGCCGCATCGTGCCGCCCATGTCGGTGATGTGCTGCTGCGACTCCATGAGCGAGATCACGGGGTTCGCGCACTCGGGGGCGAACTCGCTGGAGTGGCTGTCGTCGAGTCCCGCCTTGTTGCGCGCGAACTCGATCACCGCCGTCTGCATACCGAGGCAGATGCCGAAGAACGGCAGCCCGCGCTCGCGCGCGAAGCGGATCGCCTCGACCATGCCCTCCACGCCGCGCACGCCGAAGCCGCCCGGCACGAGCAGCCCGTGCATCCCGCCGAGGAGGTCCGCCGCGCGCTCCGCCGACGTGAAGAGGTCGCTCGATACCCAGCGGATGTCCACGCCCACGTCGTTCGCGATGCCGCCGTGGATGAGCGCCTCCTGCACGCTCTTGTAGCTGTCCACCAGATCCGTGTACTTGCCGACGACCGCGATGCGCACGCGCTCGCTCGGCGCGGTGATGCGGGAGACCATCTGCCGCCACGCACCCAGCTCGGGCGCGTGGCCTCCGAGGCCGAGCCGGTCGACCACCCGCTCGTCGAGCCCCTGGTCGTGGAACGCGAGCGGGATCTCGTAGATCGTCGGCACGTCGCGGCTCTCGATCACCGACCCGAACTCCACGTTGCAGAACAGGGCGATCTTGCGCTTCACGTCCTCGGACAGCGGGCGCTCGGTGCGGCAGATGAGGATGTCGGGCTGGATCCCGATCTCCATGAGCTCGCGCACGGAATGCTGCGTGGGCTTGGTCTTCACCTCGCCGGCGGCGGTGATGAACGGGACGAGCGTGAGGTGGATGAAGAGCGCGTTCTCGCGACCGATCTCGTGCCGGAACTGGCGGATCGCCTCGAGGAACGGGAGCGACTCGATGTCACCGACGGTGCCGCCGATCTCCACGATCACCACGTCGTTCTCCGGCGCGATGCGCTTCATGCACGCCTTGATCTCGTCGGTGATGTGCGGGATCACCTGCACCGTGGAGCCGAGGTACTCGCCGCGGCGCTCCTTGCTGATGACGTTGAGGTAGATGCGCCCGGTGGTGACGTTGTTCGCCTGCGAGAGGGCCCGGTCGATGAAGCGCTCGTAGTGGCCGAGATCGAGGTCGGTCTCGGCGCCGTCGTCGGTGACGAACACCTCGCCGTGCTGGAACGGCGACATGGTGCCCGGGTCCACGTTGATGTAGGGATCGAACTTCATCATGGAGACGCGCAGGCCGCGCTCCACGAGAAGGCGTCCCAGCGACGCGGCGGCGATGCCCTTCCCCAAGGAGGAGACCACGCCGCCGGTCACGAAGATGAACTTGGTCGTCTGCTGCATTCCACTCGTTGGCATTACACTCGTCCCGCGCTGAGGTCAGTCCACCGCGCGTTCGCGCGCTGCAGGTCCTCTTCCGTATCGATCCCCGCGAGGGGGACCTCGTCGATCGTGGCCACGCCCATGGCGAGTCCGGCCGCCAGGGGGCGGAGCTGTTCCAGCCGTTCGATGCGCTCGAGCGGGTGCGGCGGGAGCGCCACCCACTGCGCGAGCGCACGCGGCGTGTAGGCGTACACGCCCAGGTGCTGCCGCACGAGTCCGCGGCGGAGTCCGGCGTCATCCAGATCGCGGAGGAACGGGATCGGCGCCCGCGAAAAATACATCGCTCGGCCGTCGTCGGCACACACCACTTTCACCACGTGCGGCGTGTCCAGGATCTCGCTGTCGGCGCGCGCGGCCGCGGTCCCGAGGGGGAAGGCGCCGCTCGCCACGAGCGCCACGGCTCCGCGCAGCGCGGCCGCGGAGACGAAGGGCTCGTCCCCCTGCACGTTCAGGATCACGTCGTGGTCAGCGACCCCCGCGCGCGCGGCCACCTCCGCCACGCGGTCCGTCCCCGAGGGGTGATCGGGGGAGGTCATGATGCACTCGGCCCCGGCCGCGCGCGCGACGGTGGCGACATCCGGATGGTCGGTGGCGATCACGCACCGGTCGGCGATCTCGAGGTCGCGGACACGCTCCCAGACGCGGACGACGAGGGGAGCTCCAGCGAGGAGGCGGAGCGGCTTGCGGGAGAGCCGCGTGGCGGCGAGTCGCGCCGGGATGACCGCGAGAGTGCTCACGGTCGCGGAGGGATGGACATGGGCGTTGCAAGATTCACGCCACCCAATATACCCGCTGGCACGCGGAAATCAAACCGAGGGCGCCCCAGCGGCGCCCTCAGCGCATGATCGTGAGCCCCGCCCCCCAGGTGTGACGATGGGTATCCGGATCGAACGTGAAATCCAGTCGTCCGGGACCGAGCGCGAGCCGCACGCCCATGTTCTGCCGGAACGCCGGGAGCCGCTGCACCCCCACGGAGCCGATCATGTAGCGGAGCGAGACCACCGGCGGGCCGAGGATCGGGACGTGCACCGCGTCGATGGGGATGTTGTACCGCCCCTCGAAGAACGCGAGCCGGTCCCCGCCCAGCTCGAGGATGTCGAGGGTGGGCAAGGTGCCCGAGCCGCCGAGGTGCGCGAAGCGCTGCGGCGGCGCCGTGTCCCCCGCCGTGTACACCACATGTGCGCGGAAGAGGAAGGTCTGCGTGGAGAAGGTGGGAAACTCCACTCGCCCATCGAGCGTGGTCTGGGTGAAGCGCTCGTCGCGCGGCGCGTCGAAGGGGCGCTCCACGGACAGGTCGCCGCGCACGGTGAGCTGCGCGAGCTGCAGCTCTCCCGTCGCCCCGGCGAGCGCGCTGGAGAGCCGCCCGCGCTCGACCGCCGGGTTCGGGCGGATCATGCCGTTGGTGTTGGTCTGTCCGCCGATGCTCCACGGGCCGCCGGCGGCGATCGACCAGTCGCGCTCCGTCCGCGCGCCCGCCCAGAGCGAGAGCTGGCCGTCGCTCCCTTCCCACACGCGCGCGACCCTGCCCTCCACGCGATCCGCGCGCCAGTAGTCGCGGTAGTCGTGCCCCGCCACCAGCGTGCTGACGGAGTTCGCGACGTCCGATTCGATCCACGCATCGTTCGTGAACGTCCCGCGTCCGCCCGAGCCCTCGACCGACCACCCGTTCTCGGTGCGGAACGTGACCGCCGCCGCCGGGTCGAAGGCGCCGATGTCGCTGCGGTACGTCAGCGTGGGGTCGATCACGAGGCGCCCGCCGGCGAGCGCCAGGCGCGGTCCCCACGGCAGCGCGAGACCGTCGACGCGCGAGTAGGTGGGGAGCCGGATCCCGTACGGGATCGGGAGCGAGAGCACCTCCGGTTGCTCGAGCGACTCCGGGCGGCGGTAGTCGAGCGCCGTACCGTCCGGCGTGCGCGCGACGTCGAAGCGCGTGTCGCGGAAGGACAGCTCCGCGCCGTGCACGCGAGCCTGCTCCGAACGGTACACGCCGCCGCCGATGGCCACCGCCCGTCCGTCCACCTCCGCCCCGGGACGGAGGAAGAGATCGCCCCCCACCACCACGACGTCTCCGTGCACGGTGCTCGCCACGGTGGCGTCCGAGCCCACCACCACCACGGAGCGGTCGAAGGCGGAATCGCGGAAGAGGCGCGTGTTCCAGCGCTCGTGCCGGACGATGTAGGGGTGCGAGAGGATGTCCTGGAGGACCGCGGTCGCCTCGCCGGGGCCCGGCGTGCGCACGTAGACGCGCTCGTTCTGCGCGGCGAGCGGCGCGGCGGCGAGCGACGGCAGCGCCGCGAGCGCGGCGGCCAGGAGCGTGCGCGTCAGCATCCGGCGAGCGCGAGGAAGTTGCGCAGCAGGCGCTTCCCCTCCTGGGTGAGGATCGACTCGGGGTGGAACTGCACGCCCCACACGGGATGCCGCGTGTGCCGCATCGCCTGCACCTCGTCGGGATCGTCCCCCGAGACGGCCAGCACCTCGAGCGCTTCGGGGAGCGATGCGCGCTCGACGATGAGCGAGTGGTAGCGCATGACCTCGAGCGGCGCGGGGAGGCCGGCGAACAGCCCTTCGCCGCCGTGCGTGATGCGCGACGTCTTGCCGTGCATCACGCGCCGCGCGCGCACTACCTTCCCTCCGTACGCCTCGCCGATCGCCTGGTGCCCGAGGCAGACGCCGAGCATGGGGATCTCCGCGCCCCACCGCCGCACCACCGGCACCGTGATCCCGGCCTCCGACGGCGTGCACGGCCCCGGCGAGAGCACGATCGCGGCCGGGCGCAGCGCGCCCACGTCCTCCACGCCGATCGCGTCGTTGCGGCGCACGACGGGGTCGGCGCCGAGCTCGCCCAGGTACTGGACGAGGTTGTACGTGAACGAATCGTAGTTGTCGATCACCAGGATCATGGTCGCGTCGCTCGCCCCTCAACCGCGTGGATGATACTGCTTGTGCACCTGGCGCAGGTACTCCCGGTCCACGTGCGTGTAGATCTGCGTCGTCGCGATGTCGGCATGCCCTAGCATTTCCTGGACCGCGCGCAGGTCCGCGCCGCCCTCGAGGAGATGGGTGGCGAAGGTGTGCCGCAGCGTGTGCGGGCTCACGTGCTTCGTGATGCCGGCTTTCTCGACGTACTTGCGGAGGATCTTCCATGCGCCCATGCGCGTGAGCGGCGCGCCCCGCGCGTTGAGCAGGAGCGCGCCCTTCCCCGCGCCGCGCTCGAGGCGCGGCCGGAGCTCGCGAACGTAGATGGCCACCGCGGCGATCGCCCGCCGCCCGATGGGCACGAGCCGCTCCTTGCTCCCCTTGCCGAACACGCGCAGCAGCGCGTCGTCGAGCAGCACGTCCTTCACGCCGATGCCGATCCACTCGGACACCCGCAGCCCCGCGCCGTACCCGAGCTCCAGCATCGCGCGATCGCGGAACGCGAACGGCTCGTCGAGCGTGGGCGCCGCCAGCAGGCGCTCCACCTCGTCCACCGTGAGCACCTCGGGCAGGGTGAGCCACCGCTTGGGCGTCTCGAGCCGCTCGCTCGGGTCCTCGACGACGATCCCCTCCCCCATGAGGAACCGGTAGTACGTTCGCACGGCGGAGATGCTGCGACGGATGGACGAGGGGGCGAGCCCGAGATCCTTCAGGTGGTACACGTAGTCGCGCAGCGTGCGCGCGGTGACGCTGGTGGGCGCGGACGCGCCCTTCGTGCGCGCGTAGACGGCGAAGCGCGCCAGGTCGCGCCCGTAGGCCTCGCCGGTGGTGGGGGCGGCGCCCTGCTCGAGCGCCAGGAAGTCGCCGAAGCGCTCCAGCAGGAAGGCGCGCGCGATCTCGTCGGGGATCATGGGCGGCGGCGCTCGCGGCGGAGGAGCCACACCGCCAGCAGGATCGCCACCACCACCACTGCCGCCAGCGCCGCCGTGCGCGAGAGCCGGCCGATGGCGGCGAGCAGCGTCTCCCAACTGGCGCCGGCGCGGTACGCGAGCACGGTGACGATGCCGTACCAGATCGCGGACGCGACGGCGATGACCGTGATGACGGGGAGCGCGGGGAGGCGGAGCGCGCCGGCGAAGGGCGGTACCAGCGCTCTGGCGCCCGGAATGAACCGGCTCGCGAACAGGGCCAGCAGGCCGTGCCGCGCGTGCAGCGCGCGGAGGCGCTGCATCGCGCCGCCGCCGCCGTAGCGGCGCAGCCGGGTCTCCAGCGAGGCCGCGCCGTAACGCCGGCCCAGCGCGTACACGCCCACCGCGCCGGCCACGTTCCCCGCCCAGGTGGAGAGGAGGGTGCCGAGCATGCTCCCCTCCCCCCGCGCGGCGAGGAAGCTGCCGAACGCCACCACGGTGTCGGCGGGAAATGGAGGGAAGAAGTTCTCGATCGCCGCGGCGGCCGCGAGCGCGAGGTAGAGCGCGATGGGCGGCAGCGCGGCGAGGCGCTCCAGCATCGCGTGCATGCGGCCTACGGCGCGCGCTCGCGCGCGGACACGAGTGTGGCGGCGGCCAGGCAGGCGATCCCCTCCCCCCGGCCGATCCACCCCATCCCCTCGTTCGTCTTCCCCTTGATGCTCACATCCTCGACGCCGATGCCGAGCGCCGGCGCGAGCGCGGCGCGCATCGCGTCGCGGTGCGGCGCGATGCGCGGCTGCTCGGCCACCACCGTGACATCCACGGCCGCCACCGTCCACCCCCGCTCGCGGACGAGCGCCACCGCGCGGCGGAGCATGTCGATCGAGTCGCGCCCGCGGTTCGCGGGATCGCTGTCGGGGAACAGCCCGCCGATGTCGCCGGCGGCGGCGGCGCCCAGCACCGCGTCGGTGACCGCGTGGGCCACGGCATCGCCGTCGGAGTGTCCGGCCAGCCCGCGATCGCTCGGGATCGTCACGCCGCCCAGCCGGAGCGGCACGCCGGCGGCGAAGCGGTGCGAGTCGTAGCCGACGCCGACGCGGGACGCCGTCACGCCGCCGTCTCGATGGGGATGATCGAGTAATCCTGCCGCCGGCGCGCGGGGGTGAACCCGGCGTCGCGGATGAGGCGCTCCATCTCGGCGGTGGTCGTGCGGAAGGTGGTGTTGGCGGCCGAGACGACGTTCTCCTCGATCATGAGCGAGCCGAAGTCGTTGCACCCGAAGCGCAGCGCCACCTGCCCGATCTTCATCCCCATCGTCACCCAGCTCGCCTGCAGATTCGGCACGTTGTCGAGCACGATGCGCGAGATCGCCACCGTGCGCAGGTAGTCCACCGCGTCGGTCTTGGGCTGGTGCGACATCGTGGGCGTGTTCTCCGGCTGGAGCGGCCAGCAGATGAACGCCGTGAAGCCGTTGGTGCGCGCCTGGAGGTCGCGCACGCGCTGCAGGTGCTCGATGCGCTCCGCGAGCGTCTCCCCGATGCCGTACATCATGGTGACGGAGGTCTTCATCCCCTCCTGGTGCGCGATCTCCATGATCTCGAGCCAGCGGTCGGCGCCCGCCTTCTTCTTCGCCACCTGGTCGCGCACGCGCTGCACGAGGATCTCGCCGCCGCCGCCGGGGATGGAGTCGAGCCCCGCCTTCTGCAGCTCGCGGATCACGTCGCGCGCTTCCATGCGGAACAGCTTGGCGAAGAAGTCCACCTCGCTGGGGGAGAAGCCGTGGATGTGGATCGGGTGGTGGGTCTTGATGTACCGGAGCAGCTCCAGATACCACTCGAACGGGATGTACGGATTGTGCCCGCCCTGCATGAGGATCTGGACCGCGCCCAGGGCCTTCGCCTCGTCGATCTTCGCGCCGATCTGCTCGTACGACAGCGTCCACCCCTCGCCGTGCTTCGGGCGCCGGTAGAAGGCGCAGAAGCCGCAGTCGGCGACGCAGACGTTCGTGTAGTTGATGTTGCGATCGACGATGAAGGTGACGATGCCGTCGGGGTGCTTCTCGCGGCGGACGCGGTCGGCCTCCGCTCCGAGCTCGAGCAGGGGCGCGTTGGTGTAGAAGTCGAGGAGGTCACGCATGGGTCTTCAGGCCGCTGGGAGGAAGGCGAGCGAGCCATCGGGCACCTCCCCCGCCGCGGCGAGGCGGCGGAAGAAGTCCGTGAGCCCGGCGAGATGCGCGTACGAGAGACGGTAGTCGAGCCCCGACAGGTATTCGGCGCAGACGTCGCGCGCCACGCCGGTGGCTTCCGCCGCCTGGGCCGCGAGCACGTCGAGGTGGGCGAGCCCCCAGTCGCGGGACTCGATGAGCCGCGCGTGCACGGCGAGCGCCTCGCGCACCGGCGCGGTGCGCTGCGCCACCCACACGGCGAACACGAACGGCAGCCCGGTCCAGCGCTTCCACTCCTCGCCCAGATCGTACACGTAGCGGTAGTCGGGCGCGCCCGCGCCGCCGGCGTGGGCGCCGAGCAGGAGGGCGGCATCGCCGATCACGAGCCGCGCCTCGTGCGACTCCGCGCCGAAGCGAGCGACGTCGGCGAGCTCCGCGTCGCCCGCGCCGAAGCGCGGCTCGGCGTGCCACACGTGCTCGAAGAGGAGGCGCAGCAGCGCCACGCTCGTCATCGAGCTGCGCGAGAGCAGCACGCGCGCTCCGTCCAGCTCCTCCGCCGGCCGCTTCGAGAAGAGCAGCACGCTGCGCACCGGCCCGTCGGAGGTGATCCCGAGGTCGGGGAGGAGGAGGTAGCGCGAGGCGGCGCGCGCGTACTCCACCGCCGAGATCACGCTGATGTCGAGCTGGTCGTCCGCCATGCGACGATTCAGGTCGCTCGGAATCCCACTCACGAGCGTCCCATCGAGCGCCACGATGCCGCGATCGATGGCCCCGTACACCGGATAGCAGTTGATGTACGGGATGCGTCCGACGCGCACGCTACGCGGCCGCGGCGCTCGGCGCGCCGCCGTCCCCATCGAACGTCCGGATGACGTTGTAGTACGAGTCGCGCTCCACCGGGACCCGGCCGGCGCCGCGGATGAGCTTCAACACCTCGTCCAGCGCCATCCCCTGCGGCGTGTGCGCGCCCGCCTCGTGATAGATCTTCTCGCGCACCACGGTGCCCTCCAGGTCGTCCACGCCGAAGTTCAGCGCCACCTGCGAGAGGAACTGGGTGACCATGATCCAGTGCGTCTTGATGTGCGCGAAGTTGTCGAGGAACAGCCGCCCGACGGCCAGGTTGCGCAGGTCGTCGAAGCCGGAGGTGGCGGTGCCGGTGCGTCCCAGCGTCTCCCCGAGCTCGTTGTGGTCCGGGTGATACGCGAGCGGGACGTAGGTGAGGAAGCCGCCCGTCTCGTCCTGCAGGTCGCGGAGCATCTGGAGATGCTCCATCCGGTCCTCCACCGTCTCCACGTGGCCGTAGAGCATGGTGCAGTTGGAGCGGATCCCGAGACCGTGCGCCACGCGGTGCACGTTGATCCAGTCCTCGGCCGCCAGCTTCTTCTCGGCGATCGTGGCGCGCACCGCCTTGGAGAACACCTCCGCCCCGCCCCCGGGGAGCGTGTCGAGCCCCGCCTCCTTGAGCGCGGCGAGCACCTCGGCCACCGGCATCTTCTCGATCCGCGCGATGTGCGCGATCTCGACCGCCGTCAGCGCCTTGATGTGCACGTGCGGGTAGCGCGCCTTGAGGCCGCGGAACATCTCCGTGTAGTACGCCAGCCCCGCCTGCATGTCGAGGCCCCCCACGATGTGGAACTCGCGCACGTACGGATTCGCGTCGGCCTCCGCGTACACCTGATCCATGGTGTAGCGGTACGCGCCCTCCTCCTTCGGCAGCCGCGCGTACGAGCAGAACACGCACGTCTTCCGCAGGATGCAGACGTTGGTGGGGTTGATGTGCTGGTTGGCCGCGAAGAAGACGCGCGCGCCGTTGCGCGCGCGGTTCACCGCGTCGGCCAGCGCCCCGACCCCGATCAGGTCGCTGGAGTGGAACAGCGTCGCGCCATCCTCGCGCGTCAGGCGCTCTCCAGCGGCCACCTTCTCCGCGATCGGGAGGAGCGCCCGGTCGCCGATGAGCGCGGGATCGAACTCCACGGTGACGGTCATCGCTCAGTCCACGAGGCGCCGGATGGCGAGCGTCACGTTGTGGCCGCCGAAGCCGAAGCTGTTCGACAGCGCCGCCGAGACGTCACGCTGCACCGGCACGTTCGGGGTGTAGTTGAGATCGCACTCCGGATCGGGGGTGCGATAGTTGATCGTCGGCGGGATCATGCCGTCCCGCACGGCGAGCGCGGAGATGACGAACTCCACCGCACCGGCGGCGCCGAGCATGTGGCCCGTCGCGGACTTGGTGGAGCTGATGTTGAGCCCCGAGACCGCCTCGCCGAACACCGCCTTGATCGCCTTCGTCTCGTTCAGGTCGTTGGCCGGCGTCGAGGTGCCATGGGCGTTCATGTACTGCACCATCTCGGGGGTGAGCCCGGCATCCATCAGGGCGCGCCGCATGGCGCGCTGCGCCCCCTCGCCGTCCGGCGCGGGGGTCGTGAGGTGGTACGCGTCGCCGGTGGCGCCGTAGCCCGCCACCTCGGCGTAGATGCGCGCGCCGCGATTCCGCGCGTGCTCGAGCTCCTCCAGGATCACGACCGCCGATCCCTCCCCCATCACGAACCCGTCGCGCGTGGCGTCGAACGGTCGGGAGGCGGTGGCAATCTCGTCGTTCCGCTCGGAGAGCGCGCGCATGTTCGCGAAGCCGCCGATCGCCATCGCCGTCACCGTCGCCTCCGCGCCGCCGGTGATCATCACATCCGCGTCGCCGTACTGGATCGTGCGGAACGCGTCGCCGATCGCGTGGGCGCTGGTCGCGCACGCGGACACGGTGGCGTAGTTCGGGCCCTTCGCCTGGAACTGCATCGACACGATCCCCGACGCGATGTCGGAGATGAACATCGGGATGAAGAACGGGGAGATCTTCCCCGGGCCGCGCTCCCGGTAGACGTCGTGCTGCTCCTCGAACGTCTTCAGCCCGCCGATGCCGCTCCCGATGATCACGCCCGTGCGATCCGGATCGTATCCGGTGCCCTCGGACAACCCGGCGTCCCGCATTGCTTGGACCGCAGCCGCGACCGCGTACTGCGTGAAGAGGTCCGCGCGCTTCGCCTCCTTCCGCTCCATGTACTCGTGCGGATCGAACCCCTTCACCTCGCAGGCGAAGCGGACGGCGAAGTTCGACGCGTCGAACTTCGTGATCGGGCCGGCGCCCGACTTCCCCTCCAGCAGGGAACGCCAGGTCGTCGCCACATCGTTGCCGACAGGCGTAATGGCTCCGAGGCCGGTGACGACGACCCTTCGCTTCATCACTCCTTGACCTTCGAATTGAGGTAGTTCAGCGCGTCACCCACCGTGCGCAGCTTCTCGGCATCCTCGTCCGGGATGTCGATGTTGAACTCCTTCTCGAACTCCATCACCAGCTCGACCGTATCCAGGCTGTCCGCCCCCAGATCCTCCATGAAGCTGGCATCGTTCGTGAGCTTCTCGCGCTCGACGCCGAGCTCCTTGGCAATGATTTCCTTGACCTTCTCCTCGAGATCCGCCATGGACGTGGTCCTCTGTTGTGAGTGATTGCGTGAAATCTACGTATGCCGAACAACTACGGGAAGTTACATGACCAGGCCACCATCCACCACGAACACCTGGCCCGTGATGTAGGCGGCGTGCTCGGAGGCGAGGAACGCCACCAGCCCGGCGATGTCCGCCGGTGTGCCGAGCCGGCCGAGCGGCACCTGCTCCCCGAGCGCCTGCCGCGCCTCCGGCGTCATCGCATCCGTCATGTCGGTGGCGATGAAGCCCGGCGCGATCGCGTTCGCGAGGATGTTGCGCGAGGCGAGCTCCTTGGCCACCGACTTCGTGAGGCCGATCAACCCCGCCTTGCTGGCGGCGTAGTTGGCCTGCCCCTTGTTGCCGGTGATGCCGACGACGCTCGTGATGTTGATGATCCGTCCCCAGCGCCGCTTCATCATGCCGCGCGTCGCGGCGCGGATGGCCGCGAAGGGGCCGCGGAGGTTGGTGTCGAGCACCGTGTCCCAGTCCTCGTCCTTGATGCGGAAGAGGACGTTGTCGCGCGTGAGGCCGGCGTTGTTGACGAGCACATCGAGCCCGCCGAACGCCTGCTCCACTTCCTCGACGAGGCGCGCGACGTCGGCGGTGTTCCCCATGTCGGCGGCGAAGCCTCGCGCCTCGCCACCCAGGGCGGCGGCGACGTTCGCGGCGGCGGCCGCATCGCGGCCGGTGACGGCGACCCGGGCGCCAGCCCGGGCCAGCGTGTCCGCGATCTCGCGGCCGATGCCGCGGGTGCTCCCGGTGACGAGCGCGACGCGCCCGGTGAGGTCGATCCGCATCAGGTCAGGAGAGAGTGGAGAGGAGTGACTCGATGTCCGCCGCCGTACCACACGACGCCGTGCGGGCGCCGGGCACGATGCGCTTGACGAGATTGCCGAGGACGTTTCCGGGCCCCAGCTCCAGGAAGAGCGCATCGGGGTGGGCGCCGGCCATGTGGCGCACCTCCTCCGTCCAGCGCACGGGAGACGTGAGCTGACGCACGAGGAGTGCCTTCGCATCTTCAATCCCCTCGGACGCTTCCGTGCTCACGTTCGAGTAGACCGGGAAGGCGGGCTGGGCGAACGCGACCGCATCGAGCGCGGCGCGCAGGCCGTCGGCGGCCACCTGCATCAGCGGCGAGTGGAACGCGCCGCTCACGTTGAGCCGCAGCGCGCGCTTGGCGCCCGCGTCCTTCGCCAGGGCCATGGCGCGCTCCACTCCGGCGACCTCGCCGGAGATCACGAGCTGTTCCGGCGTGTTGTAGTTCGCCGGCACCACGGTCCCCTTCTCTTCGCTCGCGCGTCGGCACGCCTCCTCCACCTGCGCCTCGTCGAGGCCGAGGATGGCCGCCATCGCGCCGGGGCGGCTCACGCCGCTCTCGTGCATGAGCGCTCCGCGGCGGCGCACCACGGTGAGTGCGTCCGCCAGCGCGAGCGCGCCGGCGGCCTGGTAGGCGGTGAACTCGCCCAGCGAGTGCCCGGCGGCGGCGCGCACGTGCGGCGCCACGCGGTCGCGCACCACGGCCCACGCCGCCGCGCCGTGCGCGAGGAGTGCCGGCTGCGCGTTCTGCGTGGACGTCAGCTCAGCCTCCGGTCCCTCGAAGCAGAGCGTGGACAGCGGGATGCCGAGCGTGTGATCGGCGGTCTCGAACACGGCGCGGGCCTCGGGGAAGCGTTCCGCCAGGTCCTTCCCCATCCCCGGCTTCTGCGATCCCTGACCCGGAAAGAGCAGGATGATGTCCATGACGAACGTCGCGCTCAGAAGCGCACGACCATCGAGGCCCAGGTGAAGCCCGCGCCGAACGCCACGAGGAGCACCGTCGACCCATCGTGGATCCGCCCGGCGTCGAGCGCCTCGTCGAGCGAGATCGGAATCGAGGCGGAGGAGGTGTTGCCGTAGCGGTCCACGTTCACGAACACCTTGTCCATCGGGATGCCGGCATGCTTCGCGGTGGCCTCGATGATCCGCATGTTCGCCTGGTGCGGTACGAGCAGGTCGATGTCCGCGCCGGTGAGCTTCGCCGCATCGAGCGCGCGGTCGGCCGCTTCGGACATGGAGCGCACGGCGTGCTTGAACACCTCGCGCCCCGTCATCTTCACGAGGTGCCCGCGCTCGGCGAGGACCTCGGGGGACATGGGCACGGTGGCGCCGCCGCCGGGGCGGAAGAGCAGGTCGGCGAGGGTGCCGTCGCTGCGAATGAACGTGGACAGGATCCCGCGCCCCTTGGTGGACGGCCGCAGCACGGCCGCGCCGGCGCCGTCGCCGAAGAGCACGCAGGTGGAGCGGTCGCTCCAGTCCACGATGGCGCTCATCTTCTCGGAGCCCACCACGAGCACCGTCTCCGCGGTCCCCGTCGCGATGAGCCCCTCTCCCACGGTGAGCCCGTAGAGCCAGCCGGAGCAGGCGGCGGAGAGGTCGAACGCGGCGGCGCGCTTGGCGCCCAGCTCCGCCTGGAGATCCACCGCCGTGGCGGGGAGGAGGCGGTCGGGGGTGGCGGTGCTCAGCACGATCGCGTCGATCTCGCCGGGGTGCACGCCGGCGCGGCGCATGGCGACGCGCGAGGCCTCCGCGGCCATGCTGCACGTGGTCTCCCCCGGTCCGGCGATGTGCCGCTCGACGATCCCCGTCCGCTCCACGATCCACTCGTGCGAGGTCTCGAGCCCCATCGCCGCGAACTGGTGGTTCGTGAGGACCTTGGAAGGGACACCACGGCCGATCCCGGCGAGCTGCGCGATCGGTCGCTTCACGACGCCTCTCCCACCGGTGCGTCGCTCACCGTGGCGGTCTCCAGCCGGCGCGCGAGGTGCGCCACCATCTCGGTGTCGATCGCGCGAAGCGCGACGCCGATGGCGTTCTTGATCGCGCGCGGCGACGAGCTGCCGTGCGAGATGATGCTCACGCCCTTCACGCCGAGCAGCGGCGCGCCGCCGTAGTCGGAGTAGTCGAAGCCGCGGAACGCCTTGGCGAGGAGCTCGCGCGGCGCGCCCGCCTTGGTGAGCATGTCGGAGATCATCCCGGGGACGGACTCGTAGAACTTCAGCATGACGTTGCCCACGAATCCGTCGCACACCACCACGTCCACCGGACCGCGTGCCCCGCGACCGGCGAGCACGTCGCGCCCCTCGACGTTGCCGATGAAGTGCGGATCGGACTGCCCGAGCATCTTGTGCGCTTCCTTCACCGCGGCGTTTCCCTTCTCCGGCTCCTCGCCAATGCTCAGGAGGGCGACGGTGGGGCTCTCGCGGCCGAGGATGTCCTCCGCGTACACGGCGCCGAGGCGGGCGAACTGCACCAGCTCCTCGGGAGAGCAGTCCACGTTGGCGCCGGCGTCGAGCACGACCACCGGGCGATTGGCGGTCGGGAAGACGGTGGCGATGGCGGGGCGCGTCAGGCCGGGGAGGAGCTTGAGCAGCAGCACGGAGGCGGCCATCTGCGCGCCCGTGTTCCCCGCCGACACGAACGCGTCGGCCTGCCCACTGGCGTGCAGCTCGAGGCCGATGACCATCGAGCTGTGCCGCTTGCCGCGGATGGCGGCGGTGGGCTTGTCGGACATGCCGATGACCTCCGGCGCCTCGACGATGATGATGCGATCGCGAAGCGGCCGGAGATGCGCGTGCTCGCCGGCGAGCTGCCGATCGAGCTCCGCGGTGACGACGTCGGTCTGACCGACGAGCAGGAGGGAGTGAGTCGGCTCGAGCTCGGCGAGCGCGAGAAGGGCGCCCGCGATCGGCGCCTGGGGCGCGAGATCGCCCCCCATGGCGTCCAACGCGATTCGCGCCAAGGTCAGGCTTCCTTGGCTACGACCCGCTGCTCACCGGCGTAGTACCCGCACTCCTCGCAGACGCGGTGCGGGCGCTTCATGCTCTGGCAGCGCGGGCACGCCTGCAGCGCGATCGCCGGAGCCTTCTTGTGGGTGTTGCGTGCGCGCTTCTTCCGCTTGGAGGTGCGGCGCTTGGGAACGGCCATTGGAAGTCAGGAGTGAAGAGGGTTCACCGCTCGTCGGTCGCGTCGCGGAGGGACCGCAGCGCTTCCCAGCGGCTGTCTGTGACCGGCGGACAGGAGCACGGCCCCGCGTTCAGGTCCGCCCCGCACCGCGGGCAGAGTCCCTTGCAGTCCTCGCGGCACAGCACGAAGCCCGGCACGCCGAGCAGCCACTGTTCGCGAATGGCCGGTCGCAGGTCGATCACCTGCACGTGCGGCGGCAGCCGATAGGCATCCGGATCCTCGGCCACCTCGTCGCCTGCCTCGACGAACAGGACGTGCACATCCTCCGACACCGGCACCGAGACAACGGCCAGGCAGCGACGGCACGCCTCGCTAACCGTCCCCTCGATCCGGCCACTCCAGTAGTAGCGACCGGCCCCCGCCTTGGAGAGACGTCCCGTGGCGTGGAGCGGAGCGGCGGGCACCGGATCGCCCTCGGCCCAGATCGGATCATCGGTGGGCAGCTCCCCGTCCACCTTGATCGCCTGGTGCTCCAGCTCGCGGATGTCGAAGGACAGCATAACCCCCGAATCTACTTGGGGATGTGGCTGGAATCAAGCTGCCGGTCGCCGTCGGGGGCGTCGCGCGCCCCCGACGACGCCATCACCGGATCGTGTCCGCTTCGGCGAAGAAGAACCGCCCCTCGCGCGCCGCGTTGTCGTCGGAGTCCGAGGCGTGGATGGCGTTCCGCTCCTTCGACTCCGCGTACAGCTTCCGCACCGTCCCGGCCTCGGCCTCGGCCGGATCGGTGGCGCCGATCGTCTTCCGGAGCGCGGCCACCGCATCGTCGCGCTCGAGCAGCATCGGCATGCACGGCCCCGACGTCATGAACTTCACCAGCGAGCCGAAGAACGGCCGCTCCCGGTGCACCGCGTAGAACTCCTCCGCCTGCGCCGTGGTGAGGTGCATCACCCGCGCGGCGAGGATCCGGAAGCCCGCACCCTCCAGGTGCGCGATGATCTTCCCCGCCTTCGCCGCGCAGAAGGCATCCGGCTTGATGATGGTCAGCGTGCGATTCCCCGCCATGTCACGATCCTATGAGTTTGCGAACGATGTCCCCGCGCGTGAGGAACCCCACGAGGCGTCCCTCCCGCACCACGGGCACTCGATCGACGTCCTTGTTTGCCATCAATGAAGCGACTTCCGCGAGCACCTCGTCGGGGGAGACGCACAGCACCTGACGGGTCATCACGTCCCGCACGGTGCGGCGCCCCTGCTCGGTGGAGCTCTCCGGCCGGTGGCCGGTGGCCCCGAGGAACGCCGTGTTGCTGAGCATGTGGCGCATCAGCTCGCGCTCGCTGAGCATCCCCACGAGCGTTCCATCGGCCTCGACCACCGGGAGCGCGCCGATCCCCCCGCGCACCATCGCCCGCGCCGCATCGCGCAGCGGCGTGTCGGGGCGCGTGGTGCGCGGACGCTCGGTCATCATCTCGCGCACGGTGAGCTGCGGTGGCAGCTCGGTCTCGCGCAGCTCGGGGAGCGCGGCCACCTCCTCCGGCGTGGAGGCCGCGAGCATGCGCTCCACCACCTGCGGCCGGGAGAGGAGCCGCGCGAACGCGCCGAGCACCTGCAGATAGCGCGCGGCGAGCCGCGGTGGCGCGAGAAAGAGCAGCACGATGTGCGCTTGCTGCCCCTCCCCCTCCCCCACATCGCGCGCCACGGGCGAGCGGGCGATGCCGATCGCCAGCACGAGCTGCTCCACCGCGTCCGTGCGGTAGTGCGTGAGGAACGCGCGGTCGCCGAGCGCGACGATGTCCTCGCCGCGCTCCTCGCTCACGCGCGCCTGCAGCTTCTCGCGATCGGCGATCGCGCCGGTGGCGGCGAGACGCTCCACGAGCTCCCCCGCCGCACCCGCCAGCGTGGTCTCGCGGAGCGGCAGCACCACCCGCCCGGGCACGACGAGGTCGGACAGTCTCACATGCGCTCGCGCAGCAGCTCGACGAAGTCGCGCGGGCGCTTGGCCACGCCCATGCCGGCCGCCTGGAACGCGTGGATCTTCTCCGCGGCGGTGCCGGCCGAGCCGGAGATGATCGCCCCGGCGTGCCCCATGCGGCGCCCCGGCGGCGCGGTCTGGCCGGCGATGAAGCCGACCACGGGCTTCGTCATGTGCTTCTTCACGAACTCGGCCGCCTCCTGCTCGTCCGTGCCGCCGATCTCCCCCATCATCGCCACCGCCTTGGTGTCCGGATCGCGCTCGAACGCCGCCAGGCAGTCGATGAAGTTCGTGCCGTTCACCGGGTCGCCGCCGATCCCGACGCAGGTCGTCTGCCCGATCCCGGCGCGCGTGAGCTGGTAGACGACCTCGTACGTGAGCGTGCCGGAGCGGCTCACGACCCCCACCGGCCCGGGCGT
This sequence comes from Gemmatimonadaceae bacterium, assembly GCA_035760785.1. Taxonomy (GTDB): domain Bacteria; phylum Gemmatimonadota; class Gemmatimonadetes; order Gemmatimonadales; family Gemmatimonadaceae; genus JADGGM01. Next base: position 24,530 of record DASTSH010000072.1, read on the forward strand.
GCAGATCCGGCCGGGGATGATCCCCACCTTGCTCTTCCCCGGGGAGATGAGCCCCGGGCAGTTCGGCCCGATCAGGCGCGCGCCCTTCTCCTTCACGTACGGGTACACGCGCAGCATGTCGAGCACCGGCACGCCCTCGGTGATGCAGACGATGAGCGGGATCCCCGCGTCCGCCGCCTCCATCATCGCATCGGCCGCGAACATCGGCGGCACGTAGATGACGGACGTGTTCGCGCCGGTGGCGCGCACGGCATCGGCCACGGTGTCGAAGATCGGCACGCCGCCCTCGAACGTCTGGCCGCCCTTGCCCGGCGTGACGCCCGCGACCACCTGCGTGCCGTACTCGATCATCTGGGTGGTGTGGAAGGACCCGTCCCGTCCCGTGATCCCCTGCACCAGCAGCTTGGTGTCCCGATCGATGAAGATGCTCATGCGGCCTTCCCTCCCGTCGCGAGGGCGACCGCTTTCTTGACCGCCTCGTCCATGTCCGTCATCGCCGAGAAGCCATGCTCCTCCAGGATCTTCACCGCGATGTCCTCGTTGGTGCCCGTCAGGCGGATCACGATCGGCACCGTGAGCGGGTTCTCCGCCGTGGCCGCCACGATGCCGTTGGCCACGTCGTCGGTGCGCGTGATCCCGCCGAAGATGTTGAACAGGATCGCCTTCACGTTCGGGTCCGCCGTGATGATCCGCAGCGCGTTGATCACCTTCTGCGGATTCGACGAGCCGCCGATGTCGAGGAAGTTCGCCGGCTCGCCGCCGTAGAACTTCACCAGGTCCATCGTGGCCATCGCCAGCCCGGCGCCGTTCACCACGCAGCCCACGTTGCCGTCGAGCTTGATGAACGTGAGGTTGGCATTGCGCGCCGCGACCTCGCTCGGCGCCTCCGCCGACTCGTCACGGAGCCGCGCGATGTTGGGGTGCCGCTCGAGCTCGTTGTCGTCGATCACCATCTTGGCGTCGAGGGCGAGCACCTCGCCCGCCGGCGTGGTGACGAGCGGATTGATCTCGGCGAGCGAGGCGCCGCTGGCGAGGAACGCGTCGTAGAGCTGCCGCATGATCTTCGCCGCCGCGCGCGCCTGCTTCACGTCACGGTAGAGGAAGAAGCCCATGCGCATCGCTTCGAACGGCAGCAGGCCGTAGCGCGGGTCCACCGGGAGGCGCATGATCTGCTCCGGCGTCTTCGCCGCCACCTCCTCGATGTCGATGCCGCCCGCCGGGCTCACCATGAAGACGGCGCGCTTGGAGGCGCGATCGACGATGATGCCGACGTACGCCTCGCTCGCGATCTCCGCGGCCGGCGTCACGAGCACCTTCTCCACGGGGAGCCCCTTGATCCGCATGCCGAGGATCTTCGAGGCGAGCTCCTTCGCCTCCTCGGGGGACTTCGCGAGCTTCACTCCGCCCGCCTTGCCGCGGCCGCCGGCGTGCACCTGCGCCTTCACCACCACCGTGCCGCCGAACTGCCGCGCGATCTGCTCCGCTTCCGCGGGCGTCGTGGCGACCTCGCCCGGCGGGATCGGAATCCCGTGACGGCGGAAGATCTCCTTCGCCTGATATTCGTGAATGTTCACACGCTCTCCCAAGTGATCGTCGTTCCTGCATCGCCGCGCACCGCTTCGCGCCCGCGGCCGAGCTCCGTAATGATAGCGCGCCCGCGCGTGCGTCGCACGAAGTCGATCGCCGCGCGCACCTTCGGCGCCATGCTGCCCTCGCCGAAGGCGCCCTCGCGGTCGAGGCGCTCGGCGTCGTGCACGGGAAGCGTGCGCAGCGCGCGCTGCGTCGGCTTCCCGTAGTCCAGATAGACCGCATCCACGTCGGTGAGGATGAGGAGCAGCGTCGCGCCCAGCTCGCGCGCGAGCACCGCGGCCGCGAGATCCTTGTCCACCACCGCGTCCACGCCTTCCCACCCGAGCTCGGGATCGTCGCGGATGGGCGCGCCGCCCCCGCCGCAGGCCACCACGATCGTGCCCGCGCGCACGAGACGCGCGATGGTGTCGATCTCGTGCACCGCGAGCGGGCGCGGGCTCCCCACCACCCGCCGCCACCGGCCGCGCGCATCCTGCTTCACCGCCACCCCCTCGGCGAGGAGCGCGCGGGCGCGCGCCTCCGGCATCTCGTGGCCGATGAACTTCGTCGGCGTGGCGAGCGCGGGATCGGCGCCGTCCACGTGCACCTGCGTGATCACCGTGGCCACCGCGCGCGGACTCCCCGCGCGACGGAGCGCGTTCTCGAGCGACTGCTGGATCATGTAGCCGATCCATCCGGCGGTGCCCGCCACCAGCACGCCGAGCGGGAGCGGCGCGACCTCGGCGCGCGCCAGCTCGTTGCGCACCAGCTCGTCCCCCACCTGCGGGCCGTTGCCGTGGACCACGCACAACTGCCACCCGTCGAGCGCGAGGTCCACCACGGGGCCGAGGCTCTCGCGCGTGTGGCGGAACTGGTCGTGGATGGTGGAGCGCTCTCCCGCGGGAGACAGCGCGTTGCCGCCGAGCGCGATGACGGCCGTGCCGTGCGGGGCGGAACCCGAGTCCGTCATGGTGGACATGGCGGGCGCAAGCTATCCGAGGCGAAAGTGGGCGGCAAGGTCAGTGCCGCTCGCGCGCGAGCAGGCGGCCGAGCGCGTCCCACGCGCGACCGAACGCGGTCCAGTCGCCACGCTGGAGCGCGGCGCGCATGGCGTCGTAGAGCGCCGCCACGCGCTCACGGAAATCGCGAGGCGTGGCGGCGAGCGTATCGCCCGGCGGCGGAGAGACGCCGAGCGCTTCGGCGAGGTCGTGGCCGGTCCTCACGGTGGTGTCCACCGCCACCGCCACGCGCGCGAGCGACGGCGCCGCATCCTGGCGCCACACGTACGCCGACTGCGCCAGCAGCGGACCGCCGGCGAGTGGCGCCACACGCACGGCGCCGTGCACGAGGCGGCCATCGCGCGGGGCGGCGGTGGTGCTGTCGATGGCGCGCCGCAGATCCTCCACCAGCGTGTTCCAGCGTCCCCCCGGCGAGGTCAATGGGAGCCAATGGGTCTCCGACGTACGGCCGCCGCTCGCCACCACCAGCCCCACCACGCGGTCGGTGGAGTCGAGCACGGGCTGGGTCCACCCCAGCACGCCCGAGCGGAGCGAGACCAGCGCCGGCGCATCCTCCCGGAGCACCGAGTCCGCTCCGGCGTTCCACGGCAGGTGGCCGTTCCGCGGCCGCTCGCCGCGCAGCCCGTACCCGGCGATCACCGCGGCCTGCGCGCGCGCCGCGTCCAGCGCCGGCGGCAGCGATGCCGCGACCTCCGCGGGGAGTGCGCCGGGGGCGAAGAGCGACGGGAAGCGGCGCCTCCAGCTCTCGGCGATCGGCCCCGGGTCCACGTCGAGCAGGATGGACACGCGCCCCGTGTGCGCGTTCACCACCGCCGCGCCCGCATGGTGGAGGTAGCTGCAGTCCCGATCGCCGAGCGGGATGTGCTCCGAAAGCGGATAGTCGGCGCTCGCCGCGTACACGTCCATCGCCCAGTAGAGCGAGTCGGCGGCGACGATGGGCGTGACCACGCTCCCCTGCTCGAAGAACGGCACGAGCTGCCGCACGCGCTCGCGGACGCCGCGGTGCGTGAGGATGCGCGCGCCGCGGCGCGCGACATCCGTGGAAAGGAGGCGGAAGTTCTGCAGGCTCCAGGCGAACGCGAGGCGCGACAGCGTGCTCCCCAGCTCGGGCGCGGCCACGCGGCCGAGGGAGTCGGAGAGCACGGCGTACCCGGGCACGGAGTCGTACACGAGCACCGGAGGGAGCGACTGCTCGGCGCGCTCGACGGCCGCTGGAGCCGCGACGCGCACGGGATCACCGCGGGCGTCGGCCTCCGCCGCGCGCAGCCGCGTCACGCTCCAGGCTTCGGGCGCCGGGCCCGCGCGCTCCCCGTCGCCGATCCCCTCTCCCGGCCCGTCCACCACCACCGCCACGAGTCCGTCTCGCGACGTCGACCAGCCGATGCCGCGCACCACGCCGTTCGTCCGGTGCAGTCGCGTGAGCGAGCGCTCGATGGCCGCGGGGTCCCAGGCCGGGAGCGACGCCATCGCCGCCGCCGCGCCGGGCAGCGTCACCGAATCGCCGGCGGTCACCCGGTCCAGCGCGTACGCGCGTCGCGTGTAATCGGCGCGCAGCGCGCGGTACGGCTCCTCGCGGACATCGGGATCGCGCACCTCGGCGAACTGGCGTGCCACCACCGGCGCGCCCTGGCGCAGCACGACCGTGAGCACCAGCTCGAGCGTGACCGTGACGAACGCCACCCGGATCTGCCCCGACCAGCCGAAGAACAGCACCACGAACGCCGCCGCCACGGTGAGGATCGACAGCCAGAGATTCACCGGGATCGCGGCGCGATGGTCGGAGAAGGTGAACGCCCCGGCCGGGCCGCTGCCGTCCATCAGCACGCGATAGGCATCCAGGCGGTAGCTCCACGCGAGGATCACGAGCATCAGCGCGCCGAGCGCCACCAGGTGGCGCCGCACGTACTGCGACACGTAGAGCGTGCCGCGCTCCCATCGCAGGCTGGGCGTGAGCGCGTACAGGAACACCACCACCGCCGCCGCCGCGAGCACGGCGATGAGCGCCCACACGTAGAGCATGTGCTCGAACGGGAGCCAGTACACGAAGAAGCCGAGGTCGGCCTCGAAGTATGGATCGGTCTCCCCGAACGGCACGCCGCCGTGCGCCAGCGCCAGCGTGGGCCAGCGCGAGCCGGGGATGGCGAGCACGGCCCCGAGCAGCACCGAGAGCACGGCCGCGGCGCCGACGAGGTAGCGCCCCGGCACCTCCTCGCCGATCTCGATGTTCGCCACCCGCCGCGGCAGCACCAGCGACACCACGCTGTGCCGCACCGCGTAGAGGTTCGCGAACACGAACAGGGCGCCGAGGAGCCCCGAGACGCCGCGCAGCACGCCGGCGAGCATGGCCTCGTGGCGCCACACGCCCGGCACGCCGAGCGCCGCGTACCATTGCTGCTCGGCGTACATGCCGGCCACCGCGCGTCCCGCCAGCAGCAGGAGCGCGATGACCGCCACCGCGAGGATCACCCCGCGCCGCGCCCGCACGCTAGACGCGCACTCCCTGCGAGCGGAGCCATCCCTCCATCTCCTCCTCGATGGCGCGCAGCCGCTCGGGAGTGCGCGCCTCGAAGCGCAGCACGAGCACGGGCTGCGTGTTCGAGGCGCGGATGAGCCCCCACCCGTCGCCGAACAACACGCGCACCCCATCCACGTCGATCACCTGGTGCGACGCGCGGAAGTGCCGCACGGCCTCGTCCACCACGCGGAACTTGATCTCCTCCGGGCAGTCCACCCGGATCTCCGGCGTGGACACGTACTTCGGCACGTCCGCGAGCAGTTGCGAGACGCTCTTCCCCGAGTCGGCGACGATGCGCAGCAGGCGCGCCGCACCGTACAGCGCGTCGTCGTGCCCGTAGAATCCCTCGGCGAAGAACATGTGCCCCGACATCTCGCCGGCCAGGGGGGCGTGCATCTCCTTCATCTTGTCCTTGATGAGGGAGTGTCCGGTCTTCCACATCACCGGCACGCCCCCCGCTTTCTCGATCGCGTCGGTGAGCGCCTGGGAGGACTTCACGTCGAAGATGATCGGCTGCCCCTTCCCCGTGCGCGCCAGCACGTCGCGGGCGTAGAGAATGAGCACGTGGTCGCCCCACACGATCTCGCCATGGTCGTCGATGACGCCGATCCGGTCGGCATCGCCGTCGAAGGCGATCCCCAGGTCCGCCTTCGACTCGCGCACGGCCGCGATGAGGTCCTGCAGGTTCTCCACCACCGTGGGATCGGGGTGGTGGTTGGGGAAGGTCCCGTCGCTCTCGCAGAAGAGCCCCGTCCACGTCACGCCGAGGCGCTGGAGCAGCTTGGGGGCCACGAGCGAGCCGACGCCGTTGCCGCAGTCGGCGATCACGCGGAGCGGCCGCGAGATCTTGCCCACGCGCCGCACGACGTCGTCCACGTAGGCGTCGATGATCTGCTCCTCGCGCACCTGCCCCGACCCGGAGGGGAAGCTCCCGCCCTCCGCGAGGCGGTACAGCTCCTGGATCTCCTCGCCGTGCAGCGACGTGGTGCCCACGCAGAGCTTGAATCCGTTGTACTCCGGCGGGTTGTGGGAGCCGGTGATCTGGATCCCCCCCGCCACCGGCAGGTTGTGGAGGGACCAGTAGAGGAGCGGCGTGGGCACGACGCCCACGTCCACCACGTCCAGGCCGGATTCCGTGAGCGCGCGAACGAGGGAGTCGCGAAGCGCGCCCCCGCTCGGGCGATTGTCGCGTCCCACGGCGATGGCGCCATGGATGCCTCGCTGCGCGAGGTACGCGGCGAAGGCGCGCCCCACGGCGTGGGCCACGCGCGGGGTGAGGTCCTTGCTCACGATCCCGCGGATGTCGTACTGCCGGAAGATCTGCTGATTGACGCTCATGGCTCGACGCTGCTCACTGGTCCCACGAAACGGCACGAGGCCGCACCGGCGGCCTCGCGCGAGTCAACGAATGGTCGCGCCCCCGACGCCGGGGGGCGGCGCCGGCCGCGCGGCGGTAGTGACCGCCGGCCGCACGCGCGGGGGAATCACCGGCGTGCCGTGGCTGGCGAGGCGCACGAAGCCGGTGGGGAAGATCCCGAACACCAGCAGCGCCACCGTCGCCAGGCCGATCACCAACCCGGTGCCGAGCCCCACCCGGCGCGGCGCCGGGGCATCCTCGGCGCGCGGCCGCATGAACATGACCATCACCACGGCAAGATAGTAGCCGGCCGAGACCACGCTCGCGAGCACCAGCACCACGGCGAGGTGCGTCTGCGGCGAGCTTGCCCCGAGCGCCGCCTGGATCACGTACCACTTGGCGAAGAAGCCCATCCCGCCGGCGATCGGGAAGCCGAGCAGGGCGAGCATGAACACGGCCATCGCCGCGGCGAGCCAGGGGCGCACGCGCCAGAGCCCGGCGAAGTCGCGCAGCTCCTGGCGACGCTCCCCCGGCTCCCCCACCGCCATGACCACGGCGAACGCGCCCATGGTGGCCAGCGTGTACGACACCAGGTAGAAGATGAACGCCGAGGTGCCGAGCGCGTTGTTCACCACCACGGCCACCAGGATGTATCCCGCGTGCGCGATGCTCGAGTAGGCGAGCATGCGCTTGACGTTCTTCTGCGCGAGCGCGACCACGTTGCCCACGACCATCGTCAGCACGGCCAGCCACCAGAGCGCGCCGTGCCACGCCGGCGCGGCGCCGGCGAACGCCTCCTCCCACACGCGCAGGAACGCCGCGAACGCCGCCGCCTTCACCGCCACCGCCATGTACGCGGTCACGGGCGTCGGCGCCCCTTCGTACACGTCGGGAGTCCACATGTGGAAGGGGACCGCGGCCACCTTGAAGCCGAAGCCAACCACCAGGAGCGCGATCCCGACGAGCAGCATCGGGTTGCTCTCGAACGTGGCACCGGAGACCCGGCTCCCGATCACGCCGATGTTCGTGGACCCGGCGCCGCCGTAGACGAGCGCGATCCCGTACACCAGGAACGCCGTGGAGAAGGCGCCGAGCAGGAAGTACTTGAGCGCCGCCTCCGCCGCGCGGGCGTTGCGCCGGTCGAGCCCCGCCAGCACGTACACGGCGATGGACATGAGCTCGATGCCGAGGAACACCATCACCAGGTCGCGCGCGCCGGCCAGGAGCATCATCCCCGACGACGCGAGCAACACGAGCACGTACGCCTCGGGGATGATCAGCTGCTCGGTGCGCGAGTAGTCGATCGCCATCACGATGGCGATGATCGTCGCCAGGAGGACGATCAGATCGGTGGCCCATCGGAAGTTGTCCACCGCGATGATCCCCGGAGTGGCGGTCGCGCCGTGGCGGTACGTGGCCATCCACACCACCGTGGCGCCGACGATCACGCAGAGTCCGATCGAGAGGAGCCCGACGAGGCGCGCGTGCGCCTCGGTCTCCTTCCCCCAGACGGCGATGAGGAGGAGCACCATCGCCCCGCCCATCAGGATGAGATCGGGGGTGAGCGCTCCCGTGAGCTGCGCCGGAATGGAGAGATCGAAATGCATCTACCGGACCTCCATCCCGAGCCGCGGCGCGCGCGGTGCCGCGCCGTCGCGCACCGTGGTGACGAAGTTGCGGGCCGACGGCTCCATGCGCTCGAGGATCGGCGCCGGGTAGATCCCGATCCAGACGATCATCGCCGCCAGCACGGCCATGATGGCGAGCTCGCGCCGGTTGAGATCGGAGATGTGCTCATTCTCGGGCTTGTCCAGCCGGTTGAAGAGGATGCGCTGGATCGCCCACAGCAGGTACGCCGCGGCGAAGATCACGCCGGTGGCGGCGAAGAAGGCGAACCAGGGCTGCGTCTTGAAGGAACCGATCAGCACGAGGAACTCGCCGATGAACCCGTTGGTCCCGGGGAGCCCGATGCTGCTCAGCGACACGAGCGTGAGGAGCACGGCGAACATCGGCACCACCCGCGCGATGCCGCCGTACGCGTCGAGCATGCGCGTGTGCCGCCGCTCGTAGATCATCCCGATGAGGAGGAAGAGCGCTCCCGTCGAGATCCCGTGGTTGATCATCACCATCAGCGCGCCCTGCACGCTCTGGAGCGTGAGGGCGAAGATGCCGAGCATCACGAAGCCGAGGTGGCTCACCGAGGAGTAGGCCACCAGCTTCTTGAAGTCGGGCTGCACCATCGCCACCAGCGCGCCGTAGATGATCCCGATCACCGAGAGCGCGAGGATCGTGGTCCGCACCCACGGGGTGAGCGCGGCCGTCGGGAAGAGGGGCATCGCGAAGCGGAGGAATCCGTACGTCCCCATCTTGAGCATGATCCCCGCCAGCACCACGGACCCGGCCGTCGGCGCCTCCACGTGCGCGTCGGGGAGCCAGGTGTGGAAGGGGAACATCGGCACCTTCACCGCGAACGCGAGGAAGAAGGCGCCGAAGAGCCAGAGCGCGGCGTGCGACCCCACCATCGCGTGCTGCATGATGTGGTCGTAGCTGAACGACAGTTGCTGTCCGGGCCCGGCGAAGGGATCCACGGAGTGGAGCCAGAGGTACAGGATCCCGACCAGCATGAGGAGCGAGCCGAGCATCGTGTACACGAAAAACTTCACGCTCGCGTAGATCCGCCGCTCCCCGCCCCAGATGCCGATGATGAAGTACATCGGCACCAGCATGACCTCCCACATCACGTAGAACAGGAGGAGGTCGAGCGCCATGAACACGCCGAGCATCCCGGTGGTCAGGATGAGCATGAGGGCGTAGTAGCTCCGCACCTTCTGCCGCACGCTCGTCCAGCTCCCGAGCACGGCGAGCGGCATGAGGAAGGTGGTGAGGAGCACCATGAAGAGCGAGATGCCGTCGATCCCGACGTCGAACTGCGCCCCCCACGCCGGGATCCACCAGTGCGTCACGCGCGCCTGCCACCCCGCGGTGCCGGGATCGAACGACCACCACAGCCCGATCGAGACGACGAGCTCGACGAGGAAGGTGATGAGCGCCACCCATCGCGCGGCGGGGGCGCCCTCGAGAGTGCCATCGTCGCGCGCCGACGACGCCATCGCGAGGAGCACGAGCGCCCCGACGAGCGGGATGGCGAGCAGCGCCGGGAGAACCCAGCCGTTGTAGTGGATCGAGCTCAGGAAATCGTGCATGGGGTTAGCGGAGTGTGAGGGCGCCGAGCACGGCCAGCACGCCGATGACGAACGCCCAGGCGTACGTGCCCACCTGGCCAGACTGCATCCACGAGCCCACCGCGCCCAGGGCGCGCATGAGCAACGCGCTCCCGTTCACGAATAGTCCGTCGATGAACCCGGCGTCGATCCCCTTCCACAGCAGGTTGCGCGACACGGAGACGGTGGGGGTCACCACAGTCCGGTCGTACGCTTCGTCCACGTAGTACTTGTGCTCGAGCACCCGCTCGAACCCTTCCGCCTCGCGCGCCTCTCGCTTGGGGACGAGCGCGGCGGGCTTGAGCCGCACGATCGCGAACAGGATGCCGGCCACCGCGATCGCGACCGCCACGGCCACGAGCGTGTACTCGGTGTTCGCCGGCATCTCCGGCGCGATCCCGTGCGTGATGCGCAGCGCCGACTCTCCGACCACGGGCTCGAGCCACCGGTCGAGCCCGCCGGTCCACGCGGGCGACGCGTGCAGGAAGTGGGGGAGGTTGATCACCCCGCCCAGCGCGCTCAGCACGCCGAGCACCACGAGGGGGCCAGTCATGCTCCACGGAGCCTCGTGCAGGTGCTCCTGCTCGCGCGCGCCGCTGCGGTTGGGGCCGTGGAAGGTGTAGAGCATCATCCGCGTCATGTAGATCGCGGTGAGGAGCGCGCCGGTGATCCCGAGCGCGTACACGATGTAGAGCACCGTGCTCCCCGGCATCCCGAGCCAGTGCGCCTCGGCCAGCGTGCTCCCGTGCGCGCGCTCGAACACCGCGCCCAGGATCTCATCCTTCGAGAAGAAGCCCGCGAAGAGCGGGATCCCGGCGATCGCCAGCGTGGCGATCCACATGAGGACGAAGGTCACCGGTAGGTACTTCCGGAGCCCCCCCATGTTGCGCATGTCCTGCGCGTCGTCGTGGTTGTTCGTGTGGTGATACGCCTGGTGCATGGCGTAGATCACCGACCCGGAGCCGAGGAAGAGGAGCGCCTTGAAGAAGGCGTGCGTGACGAGGTGGAACATCCCCGCCACGTACGCCCCCACCCCCACGCCCACGAACATGTAGCCGAGCTGCGAGACGGTGGAGTACGCGAGCACCTTCTTGATGTCCCACTGCTTGAGCCCGATCGTCGCCGCGAAGAGCGCCGTGACCGCGCCGACCACCGCCACGGTGAGGCTCGCCACGGGGGCCATCGAGAAGAGGAACGAGCTCCGCGCGATGAGGTACACCCCCGCCGTGACCATCGTCGCCGCGTGGATGAGCGCGGAGACCGGCGTGGGGCCGGCCATCGCGTCGGGGAGCCAGACGTAGAGGGGGATCTGCGCGCTCTTCCCGGCGCAGCCCAAGAAGAAGAACAGGCAGATCGCCGTGACCAGCGGTCCCCCTGCGGGGAGCGATTGCGCCCCCGCCGCCACCCCGGTGAAGTCGAGCGTCCCGAGGTTGGACCACAGGAGGAACATCGCGATCAGGAAGCCGAAATCGCCGATCCGGTTCACGATGAACGCCTTCTTCCCGGCGTCGGCGTTCGCCTTGTCGTTGAACCAGAACCCGATGAGCAGGTAGGAGCAGAGCCCCACCCCTTCCCACCCCACGAACAGCACCGGGTAGCTCGCGCCG
>DASTSH010000073.1:0-2481 GCA_035760785.1 Gemmatimonadaceae bacterium
GCCGTCCGCGCCGCCAGCGTCCGCGTCCACGGCGTCGCCACCGCCGGCACCCGAGGTGCAGCCGCCGCCGGCGCCGCCGCAGCCACCGTCGTCTTCCTCATCGCCCGGAGAGATCCCCACGTGACACCACGTTCCGCCACCGGCTCCTCGCGCGCGCGCCGCTCGCGCGTCCAGCGCGAGGTGGACGCCGAGACGCTCGAGGTGGGAGGCCGTCCGCGCACCGGCGCGCGGCGCACCCTGCTCGACACGATCAAGCAGATCCCCGCCTACCTGCGCCTGCTCGGCGGGCTGCTCACCGACCGGCGCGTGGCGGGGATGGACAAGCTGCTCGTCGCCGGCGCCATCGCGTACATCGTGATGCCGGTGGACATCGTCCCCGACTTCATCCCCTTCGTGGGACAGGTGGACGACATCTACCTGCTCGTGCTGGCGCTGCAGCGGCTCATCTCGCACGCCGGGCCGCGCGTGCTCCACGACCACTGGAGCGGGACGATGGCGGACCTGAGCCCGTCGGCGCTGCGCAACGTCCTGCTCGCCGCGGCCTTCTTCCTCCCGCCGCGCATCCGCCGGCGGCTGCGCGTGATCGGGCGGAGCTGAGCGGCGCGGGCGTCGGCGCCCGGAGAGGCGCGGAGGGGAGCTAATTGCCGGTGGCCACTGGACTTCCCCCCCGCACCCCCTCTAGCTTTCGCCATGGCTACCAGCACACGCACACCGACGCGGCCCGCGTCCCCGAGCACCCCGGGGAGCGGGCCTTCGCGCATCGGGGAGCCGGTGTCCGCCGGTCTCGCCCGAGTTCGTGAGACGCCCGCGCTCACCTTCGACGACGTCCTCCTCGTCCCGCGGCACTCCACCACCCACCCCAAGGACGTCTCCACGCTCTCGCGCTTCACTCGCGGCATCGCGCTCAACGTCCCCCTCGTCTCCGCCGCCATGGACACGGTGACCGAGAGCGAGATGGCGATCGCGATGGCGCGCGCCGGCGGGATCGGGGTGATCCACAAGAACATGTCCATCGACCGCCAGGCGGCGGAGGTGGACCGGGTGAAGCGCTCCGAGAGCGGGATGATCCTCAACCCGATCACCCTCTCGCCCAACGCGACGCTCCGCGAGGCGGCCGCGCTGATGATGCGGTTCAAGATCTCGGGCGTGCCGGTGGTGGACCGCGACGGCAAGCTGGTGGGGATCATCACCAACCGCGACCTCCAGTTCGAGCGCGAGCTCGACCGCCCGCTGCGCGAGGCGATGACGCAGGAGAACCTCATCACGGCGCCGGTCGGGACGACGCTGGATGAGGCGGAGCGGATCCTCGGGCGCAACCGCATCGAGAAGCTCCCGGTGGTGGACGAGACGGGGGTGCTGCGGGGGCTCATCACCGTGAAGGACATCCACAAGCGGCGGCAGTACCCCAACGCCAACAAGGACCAGCACGGGCGGCTCCGCGTGGCGGCGGCGGTCGGTGCCGGCGGCGACTTCCTCGACCGCGCGCGCGCGCTCGTGGACGCGGGGGTGGATGCGCTGGTGATCGACACCGCGCACGGCCACAGCGAGGGAGTGCTCCGCGCGACGGCGACCGTGCGCGAGCGCTTCGCCGACGTGCAGCTCGTGGCGGGGAACGTGGCGACGCGCGACGCGGCGCGGGCGCTCGTGGACCGGGGCGTGGACGGCGTGAAGGTGGGCGTGGGACCGGGCTCCATCTGCACCACGCGCGTGGTGACCGGGGTGGGCGTGCCGCAGCTCACCGCGATCTTCGACGGCGTGGAGGGCGCGGGCGACGTGCCGGTGATCGCCGACGGCGGAGTCAAGTACTCGGGCGACATCGTGAAGGCGCTCGCCGCGGGCGCGTCGTGCGCCATGATGGGGTCGATGCTCGCCGGCACGGAGGAGAGCCCGGGCGAGTCGTTCCTGCTCGAGGGGCGCCGCTTCAAGATGGTGCGCGGGATGGGGAGCCTGTCGGCGATGCAGGACGGGAGCGCCGACCGCTACTTCCAGGAAGGGGAGATGTCCGCGAAGAAGCTCGTCCCCGAGGGGATCGAGGGGCGCGTCCCCTACAAGGGCCCGGTCGGCGACGTGCTGTTCCAGATGGTCGGCGGGCTGCGCAGCGGGATGGGGTACGTGGGGTGCGCCGACATCGACGAGCTGCGGACGCGAACGGAGTTCGTGCGCATCACCGCCGCCGGGCTGCGCGAGTCGCACCCGCACGACGTCCAGATCACGCGCGAGGCGCCCAACTACTCCACGTGACCTCTCAGCGCCGGCGAGCGCTCGTGCGTAGCTTCGGGGAGCAGGCAACGGGCGCGCGCGCCGCGGCTGCCTGCTCCCTCTCGTTGCCCGGTCTGCCTTGACAAAGGGGTGCGCGCCCCGTGAACGTAGCACCGGCGCCGCCCCCTGCCTTCCTGTCCCGCGGCGCGCGCGCAATCCAGCGACACCATAGTCTCCGACGGAGATCCCGAATGGGCTTGTTATCGACGAAGAGCATGGCCG
>DASTSH010000074.1:0-45499 GCA_035760785.1 Gemmatimonadaceae bacterium
CCGGCTGCGTGCGCGTGGCCGGCTTCACCGCCCGGCGGCGGGCGGCCAAGTGGCGAACCGCCACGCCGCGCGACGCCGCGCCCGGGCTCCTCCACGCCACGGCGGACGGCCCGGTGGCGCTGCTCTTCGGGCGCGAGGACAGCGGACTCCCGAACGAGGCGCTCGACCGCGCGCACGAGGTGATCACCATTCCCACCACCGCGCACGCCTCGCTCAATCTCGCCCAGGCGGTGCTGCTCGCGCTCTACGAGCTGCACGTCGTCCAGCCCGATGCCTCGCGGACGCTGGCGCCCCCGCGGAAGGACGCGCCGCCCGCCACCGCCGAGCAGTTCGAGCGGCTGTTCGCGGACGCCGAGCGCGCGCTCGCGGCACTCGACTTCTTCCGCACGCGCAACCCGGAGCTGATCCTCCGCACCGTCCGCTCGCTGGCGTTCCGCGCCGAGCCCGACGCGCGCGAGATCGAGCTCCTCCGCGCGATGTCGCTGGAGGTGCTGCGCGCGCTCGAGCGCGTGCGTCGCCCTTGACGCTCGCGCGTCGATCGGGCTTTTTCCGTGCATGTCGCACGTGATCGACTCCGAGCAGTCCGACGCCGAGTGGCGCGAGCGCGCCGCCGCGGTCCTCCCCGGTGGCGCATCCACCGGCAGCAAGCGCCCCGAGGCGCTGTACGGCGCCGGCACGGAGTTCGGCCCCTCCCATTACGTGAGCGCGCAGGGGTGCCGCCTCGTCACCGCGGCGGGCGCGGAGCTGGTGGACTGCACCATGGCGCTCGGCGCGGTGGCGCTCGGCTACGCCGACGAGGCCGTGACGCAGGCGGTGATCGAGGCCGCCACGCGCGGGAACGTGGCCGGGCTCTCCAGCGTGCTCGAGGTGGAAGTGGCCGAGCGCCTGTGCGAGGTGATCCCGTGCGCCGAGCGGGTGCGCTTCCTCAAGAGCGGCGCCGAAGGGGTGAACGCGGCGGTTCGCATCGCCCGCACCCTCACCGGGCGCCCGCTCGTGATCGGCTGCGGCTACTTCGGCTGGCTCGACTGGTGGAGCGATGCGCGCGGCGTGACCGCCGGCGCGCGCGCCGACTTCCGCGCCGTGCCGTTCGATGACCCGCAGGCGCTCGTGGATGCCGTGCGCGCCGCCGGCGATGCGCTCGCCGCGATCGTGCTGGAGCCCGTGATCGAGCGGCTGCCCAGCGAGGAGTGGGTCCGTACCGCGCGCCGGCTGTGCGACGAAACCGGGGCGGTGCTCGTCTTCGACGAGATGAAGACGGGATTTCGCCTCCGCACCGGCGGATACCAGGAATACGCCGGCATCACCCCCGACCTCGCCGTGTTCGGCAAGGCGCTCGCGAACGGCTACCCGCTCGCGGCCGTGGTCGGGCGCGCGCGCGTGATGGACGCCGCCCGCGACACCTGGATCTCCTCCACGCTCGCCGGCGAGACCGTGGCGCTCGCCGCCGCGGGCGCGGTGCTCGAGTGGCACGCGCGCGGTGAGGTGTGCGAGGCGCTGTGGGAGGCCGGAGAGGAGATGCGGAGCGGGGTGGAGCGCGCGATCGCCGCGTCCGAGCTCGATGGGGTGCGCGTGCGCGGCATCCCGCCGATGTGGCTGATCGACTTCGACGATGACGCGCGGCGGAGCCGCTTTCTCGAGCTGGCGCTGGAGGGCGGGGTGCTGTTCAAGCGCGGCGCCTACAACTTCGCCTCCGCGGCCCACGACGAGGACGCGATCGCACGCATCGAGACTGCCGCCAGCGCTGCGCTCGTGCGGCTCCGCGACGAGGTCCATGTCCGCTGACACCGGCGCGCCGGCCGCGCCGCGCGCGCCGCTCGCCGGACGCGAGCCGCTCGTGGACGTGCACGCCCACTTCCATCACCCCCGCGGCGGCCGCAAGGACTGGGAGGCGCCCAACCGCGCGCGGCTGCGCGCCGGCGAGCGCATCGGGATCACCGTCCACATCGCCTCCGTGCTCGGCACCTGGGGGTTCACCTCTCCCACGTACTTCCCCTCGCCGCGGGACGTGACGCTCGGGAACGACGAGATGCTCGCGCTGCAGGAGCGCGAGCCGCACCGGGTGCGCAGCTACGTGGCGGTGAACCCCAACGACACGTCGCACGCCCTGGAGGAGATCGCGCGGTGCGCCGAGCGCGGCGCGGTGGGGATCAAGCTCGCCGCGAGCCGCCGCGCCGACGATCCGTTGCTCGATCCCGTCGCCGCCGAGGCGGAGCGGCGCGGCTTTCCGGTGCTCCACCACATCTGGCAGCACCGCACGCGCGAATGGCCAGGGCAGGAGATCTCCGATGGCGTGGATCTCGCGCGCCTCGCGTCGCGCCACCCGCGCGTCCGGTTCATCCTCGCGCACATCGGCGGGGGAGGGGACTACCGTCACACCTTCCCCGCCGTGGAGGACGTGCCGAACATCCTGCTCGACCTCTCCGGCAGCGGCGTGGATCGCGGCATGTTGGACGACGCGCTGCGCGCGGTGGGCGCCTCGCGCCTGCTGTGGGGGTGCGACCTCACCATGGAGACCGGGCTCGCCAAGCTTCGCGCGCTCGAGGTGCTCGGCCTCGCGTCGGGCGACATGGCGGACATCCGGTGGCGCAACGCGGCGCGGATCTTCCCCGAGGGCGCCCTCCCCGGTCTCCCTCCCGTCTCTGCCACCTCCGGCGCGGCGAGCGCGGCGCGATGACGATCGACGTCAACACCTTCATCGGCGGCTATCCGTTCCGCCATCTCCCGCACCCCGAGCCCGAGGTGCTGGCGCGCGTGCTCGAGCGCGAGGGGATTGCCGGCGCCTGGGTGGGGCACCTTCCCTCGGCCTTCCATCGCGATCCCGGGGCGGGGAACGACGCGCTCTTCGCCGCGCTCGCCCCCTTCGACGGGACGCTCCGCGCGGTGCCGGCCATCCATCCGCGCTGGCCGAAGTGGGAGCGGGCGCTCGCCGAGTGCGCCGAGCGCGGCGCGGTGGCGATCCGCGCGTACCCCCCGCAGTGGGGGCTGGGCCCGCACGACGGCGCCATGCTGGAGCTCGCGGCGGCGTGCGGCGAGGCGGGGCTGCCGCTGGTGCTCACGGTGCGCTTCGAGGATCCGCGCCAGCGGCACTGGATGGACGCCGCCGGGGATCTCTCCGGGGCGGCGATCCGCGCGATCGTGCGCGCGGGCCAGCGCGCGCGCGTGCTCGTGACCTGCGCGGGGCGCGCGCTCGTGGAGGAGGTGCACTGGGGGCTCACGCCGCAGGAGCGCTCGCGCCTCTGGTGGGACATCTCCTGGATCTGGGGGCCGCCGGAGGACGAGCTGGCGCATCTGCTGCGCAGCATCGGCCCGCACCATTTCCTCTACGGCAGCGGGTGGCCGCTGCGGCTGGTGCAGACCCCCTCGGCGAACCTCGCGCTCCTCCCCGAGGAGCTGCACGGCGTGGCGCTGGCGGGGGCGGACGCGCTGCGCGGGACGGAGGCGCGGGCGAGGTGAATGGGAGTCCCATGCGCTCTTCGGGCGCGCTCCGGCGAGAATCCCGGCCGGGTTCGCTGGTGATGCGCCCACGCGGTACTCGTGGATCGCGCGTGGTGGGTGGCGTGCCTCTTGCGCCCGCCCCGCGGTCGAAACAAATTCCCGGCCGTTCTGCCGGACTTGTGAAAACGTTCACAAGTTTGGTGAATTTGCTCTCACAACACGCAAGGTCGCGATGACGAAGAGGAGGAAGTGGGCGATCTTCCCGGGGCTGGTGGCCCTGGGGGCGGTCGCCGTGCTCTTGTCGGCCTATACCGGTGCCACGCAGTTCCCGCACAATCCGCCGGGACAGGCGCCGGATACCGTGATCACCGACAAGGGATCGTGGGGCTACTCCGCCGCGTCCTCTCCGCAGGGACGCTCCCCCGTCCAGCCGATCGCCTTCCCGCACCCCACGCACGTACAGACGCTCGGCATGAACTGTCTGTACTGCCATTTCTCCGCGAACAAGTCGATCGACCCCGGCCTCCCCGCCGTCAGCACCTGCATGGGGTGCCACACCATCGTGGGGCCCAACCGCCCCGCGATGAACGGCCGGCCCGCCCGCACCAGCACCGAGATCCAGAAGCTGCAGACGTACGCCAAGAACAAGCAGCCGATCCCGTGGGTGCGCATCCACAAGGTCCCCGACTACGTGAACTTCCCGCACATGCGACACGTCGCCGCGGGCGTCACCTGTCAGACCTGTCACGGCCAGGTGCAGCAGATGAGCCGGGTCTACCAGTACGCGTCGCTGAACATGGGTTGGTGCATCAACTGCCACGTCGGGAACGTGAACCCCGCGTGGAAGGCGCGCTACGACTGCAGCGTCTGTCACTACTAGGTCAACCTGAATGAGTGAGACTTCCCAGTCGGGCGTCCGCCGGCGCGAGTTCCTGAAGATCCTCGGCGCGACCGGCGCCGCCTCCGCGGCCATCGGGTGCAGCTCCGACCGCGTCGAGAAGCTGATCCCATATCTCAATCACCCGGACGAGACGGTGCCGGGTGTCTCCAACTACTACGCGTCCACCTGCCGGGAGTGCTCCGCCGCGTGCGGGGTGCTCCTCGAGACGCGTGACGGGCGCACCTTCAAGCTCGAGGGGAACCCCGATCACCCGCTCAGCCGCGGGGCGCTCTGCGCCCGCGGGCAGGCCGCGGTGCAGGGGCTCTACAACCCCGACCGCCATCGCGGTCCGATGATCAAGAAGGGGAACGCGCTCCAGCCGGCGACGTGGGACGAGGCGCTCAAGCTCCTGACCGAGAAGCTCGGCGCGCTGCGCTCCTCCGGCGCGGGGAGCGCGGTGTTCCTCAACAAGCACGAGAGCGGCAGCTTCCCGGCGTTCCTCGACGCGTGGCTCGCCGCCTACGGCATGCCGGCGCACCTGAGCCTCGATCCGGTCGCCGATCAGGCGGTGATGGAGGCGAACCGCCAGAGCTACGGCGTCTCGTGGCCGTCGCTCGCGTTCGACGCGGCGCGCGTGATCGTCTCCTTCGGCGCCGACTTCCTGGATGGCTGGGGCGCCAGCGTCACCCACCAGCTCGACTTCGCCGACGCGCGCGCCAAGCTCTCGGGCGCGCCGCGCTTCATCTACGTCGGCCCGCGCCGCTCGCTCACCGGCCTCAATGCCGATCAGTGGATCGCGTGCACACCGGGCTCCGAGCTCGCGATCGCCAACGCCCTGCGCGGCAGCGGCTCCCTCGAGCAGGCGGCGCAGGCGAGCGGCGTGAGCGTCGCCACGCTCCGCGCGCTGCAGCAGGAGCTCGCGTCGGCCAAGCCGAGCCTCGTGCTCGCCGGCGGCGGCGGCACGCAGGGCACCGAGCTCGCGCTCGCCGTGAACGCGCTCAACCAGCAGCTCGGCAACGTGGGCACCACGGTGCTCCCGGCGCGGCCGATCACGAGCTTCGAGGGGATCGCCACCGACGCCGAGCTCGCGGATGCGGTCGAGCGGATGCGCGCGGGACAGGTGCAGGTCCTGTTCGTCCGCGGCGTGAACCCCGTGTTCACCCTCCCGAAGTCGGCGCGCGTCGCCGAGGCCATCGCGCGGGTGCCGTTCAAGGTCTCCTTCTCGAGCTATCCGGACGAGACCTCGGAGATGTGCGATCTCGTCCTGCCGGACCATCACCCGATCGAGTCGTGGGGCGACGCCCAGCCGCTCCCCGACGTCCTGTCGCTGCAGCAGCCGGGGATGGATCCGGTGTACGACACGCGCCAGACGGCGGACGTGCTGCTCCAGGTGGCGAAGGGCAATCCGGCCGCGGCGTCGCGGTTCGGTGCGCCCAGCTACATGCGCTGGCTCATCGACAACTTCCCCGGCGGGACTGCGGCGTTCACCTCCACGCTGCAGAAGGGCGTGGGGGCCGGGAAGCTGGCGGCCAAGCCGGCGGCGCGCCGCGCCCCGACGGTCACCCGTCCCGCGGCTCCCGTGGATCGCGCCAGCGGCGACTTCTTCCTCGTCGTCTATCCCTCGCCGGTGCTCGGCGCCGACGGCGCGAACAAGCCGTGGCTCCAGGAGCTCCCCGATCCCGTCAGCAAGATCTGCTGGCAGTCGTGGGTCGAGGTGAACACGGAGACGGCCAAGCGACTGGGGATCGACTCGGGCGACGTGCTCACGGTGGAGACCGCGCACGGCAAGGTGACCGCGCCCGCCTACGTGTACATGGGGATCGCGAAGGACGTGATCGCCATCGCGTTCGGCCAGGGGCACACCGCGTACGGGCGCTACGCCAAGGGCATCGGCGTCAACCCGGGGGACCTCCTCCCCACCGGCTTCGATCCGCGCTCGGGCGCGCTCGCCTGGACCGCCACCAAGGCGCGCATCACGAAGACCGGCGAGTTCCTCCCGCTCGTCACCACCGAGGGCTCGTCACGCCAGCACGGGCGAGGGATCGCCCGCGCCGTCGCGGTGGGGGAGCTCGACAGGCTCGGCGAGGAGAAGCGCGAACAGATGCCCGGCGATGCGTCGCACGAGTATCTGCCGGGGCTGCGCTCGCCGCTCGCGAGCGATGCCACCGGTGAGCTGGGCTCGTCGGTCAAGCGCAAGTCGAAGGGGATGTACGACCCCGAGCACTGGAGCGGGATGGCGAAGCGCCGCTGGGCGATGACCGTCGACCTGGCTCGCTGCACCGGTTGCTCCGCGTGTGTCACCGCGTGCTACGCGGAGAACAACATCCCCACCGTCGGTGCCGCGTACCAGTCCACCGCGACCGCGCAGTTCGAGGGGAAGGCCGGCGGGAACATCATCAAGGGGCGCGAGATGAACTGGATTCGTCTCGAGCGCTACTGGGAGGGCGGGGAGGACGGCGGCGACTTCGAGGCCCGCTTCGTTCCGATGCTCTGCCAGCACTGCGGGAACGCCCCCTGCGAGCCGGTGTGCCCCGTGTATGCCACCTACCACTCGCCGGACGGCCTCAACGTCCAGGTCTACAACCGCTGCGTGGGCACGCGCTACTGCTCCAACAACTGCCCGTACAAGGTGCGCTACTTCAACTGGTTCGGTTACGGCGAGCCGGCGCGCCCGCAGTACGCGTGGCCGGAGCGCATGAACTGGCAGCTCAACCCCGACGTCACGGTGCGCGGCAAGGGCGTGATGGAGAAGTGCACGTTCTGCGTGCAGCGCATTCGCGAGGCGGAGCACCGCGCCAAGCTCGAGGGGCGCCCGGTGAATCCGGACGAGTTCACCACCGCGTGCGCCCAGGCGTGCCCGTCGAAGGCGATCACCTTCGGCGATGCCGCCGATGAGGCGTGGTCGGTGGCGAAGCTCGCGCAGGACCGCCGCGCGTACCACGTGTTCCACGAGGAGCTCAACACCTTCCCGGCGGTGGTCTACTTGCAGAAGGTCAATCATCCGGCGCCCACGACGCCGGCGGGAGCGTAACGGACCCATGGCGACTGTCGCGAAACCGGCGGCCGAGATGGATCTGGGGCCGAACATTCCGGCCGCCAACATCCAGCTCCCCGCCGTTCGGAGTTACGAGCAGGTCAACGATGACATCATCGCGACCCTGCGACCCACGAAGGCCTGGTTCGCCGGACTCTCGCTGGCGATCCTGTGCATGCTCATCGGCGCCGCGGCCTGGACCTACCAGATCTACATGGGGCTGGGGGTCGCCGGGTACACGCCGCCGGTCATGTGGGGCGTGTACATCGTCACCTTCGTGTTCTGGGTCGGTATCGGCCACGCGGGGACGCTGATCTCCGCCATTCTCTATCTCTTCCGCGCCGGCTTCCGCACCACGATCTACCGGTGCGCCGAGGCCATGACGGTGTTCGCCGTCATGACGGCGGGGCTCTTCCCGATTCTCCACCTCGGGCGCCCCTGGAAGTTCTTCTACCTGATCCCGTACCCGAACTGGCGCCTCATCTGGCCGCAGTTCAAGAGCCCGCTCGTGTGGGACGTGTTCGCGATCCTCACGTACCTCACGGTCTCGACCACGTTCCTCTTCATCGGGCTCATCCCCGACCTCGCGGCGCTGCGTGACCGCGAGACGCACCCCGTGCGGAAGCAGATCTACTCGATGCTCTCCCTCGGGTGGCGCAACTCCGATCGCGAATGGCGGCACTTCGCGCGCGCCTACCTGTTCCTGGCCGCGTTCTCGACCCCCCTCGTGCTCTCCGTGCACTCGGTGGTGTCGTTCGACTTCGCCATGTCGCTCGTGCCGGGGTGGCACGCCACGCTCTTCGCCCCGTACTTCGTGGCCGGCGCGATCTTCTCCGGCATCGGGATGGTGTTCACGATCATCATCCCCCTCCGCCGGTGGTTCGGCCTCAAGCGCTACGTCACCATCAACCACCTCGACGCGGCGGCCAAGCTCTGCCTGTTCACGTCGCTCGTGGTGGGCACCGCGTACCTCACCGAGTTCTTCATCGGCTGGTACAGCGGGAGCGAGATGGAGCACTCGTACTGGTGGAACCGCGTGTTCGGCCAGTGGTGGTGGGCCGCGTGGATCATGCTGATCTGCAACACGATCCTCCCGCTCTCGCTCTTCTCGCAGAAGCTGCGGCGGAGCACGACCTGGCTGTTCATCCTCTCGATCTTCATCAACCTGGGGATGTGGTTCGAGCGATTCGTGATCTTCGAGCCGTCGCTGTCGCACGAGTTCGAGCCGTGGCAGTGGACCTCCTACGCACCCACCTACATCGACTGGGCGATCCTCCTCGGGAGCTTCGGCTGGTTCTCGATGTGGTTCCTCCTGTTCATCAAGAATCTCCCCGTCGTCGCGATCGCCGAGGTCAAGGAGATCGTGCCGCCGAAGCTGCGGACGCCGCACCCCGTGGAGGGGATCGACGTCGCGGGGATGCACCTGGAGTTCGAGCCCGAGACGCCGGGGGAGCGCGACTGATGCGTGGAATCGTCGGAGTCTTCCGCGAGCTGGATGCCACCGTGGATGCCATCGCGGCGCTCAAGAAGCTGCGCGCCGGCGACATCACGGTCTACTCGCCCGCTCCCCGGCACGAGCTGGAGCACGTGCTGCATCACGGCCCCAGCGTCGTTCGCCGTTACACCCTCATCGGCGGCCTCCTCGGCGCCTCCTTCGGCTACTGGATCCCGATCTGGATCTCCGACTACTGGCCCCTCGTGGTCGGCGGCAAGGCGGTCCCGTCGTGGATTCCATACACGATCATCAGCTTCGAGCTCATGGTGCTCATCGGCTCGCTGGCGACGGTGGCCGGACTCTTCATCAACGCGCGCGTTCCGAGAATCACCATGACCGTGGGGTACGACCCGCGCTTCAGCGACGGGAGCTTCGGAATCTGGGTGGAGACGCCACCCGAGCGGCAGAACGAGGTGACGGATCTCATGCGGCGCTTCGGCGCGCGGGAGGTGCGTGGTGAGCGCTGACCGCCCGTCGCTGCGTCGCATCGCGGCCCTCGCCGCGCTGGCGCTCCTCGCCACCGGCTGCTCCTGGTTCACCGACTTCAAGGACCAGCCGAAGATCGAGCCCTGGGAGGCGGAGATGGCGGGGAACGACACCACGCCCTTCCGCGGCAGCCCCGAGTTCTCGGTGCCGATCACCGGCGTCGTGGAGCCGGCGTACGTGGTGTCGCACGCCCAGATGCCGGCCACCATCGACTCGATGTCCGGGCTCGTGAACCCGCACCGTCCCACGCCCGAGTCGCTCGACAACGGACGGAAGTACTACCAGATCAACTGCGCGGTCTGCCATGGTGCGGCGGGGGCCGGGAACGGCACCGCGGTCCGCTACGGTGTGCCAGCGCCCAACCTGCTCACCGACATCACGAAGAACCGCACCGACGGCTACATCTTCGGGATGATTCGCAACGGCCGCGGCCTCATGCCGACGTACGACCGCATCGAGGACATGGACCGGTGGGACGTGGTGAACTACGTCCGCGCGCTCCAGGGGAAGATCCCCGGCGTGACGGCGGATACGTCCCCCGCCGGCTACCCCGGGCAGAACGGCCGCATGGTGCCGGGCGCCACGCTCACCGCGCCCACGCGTCCCGCCCCGTATCGACCGGAGGACATGGCGCGCCGCATGGCCGGCGCCGACACGACGGGCGCCGCCGCCGCGCCGGCTGCCGCCGACACGACGCACGCCGCGCCCCGCGCTGCCGCACCCAAGGGAGCACGTCCGTGACCCAGCATACCGATTTCGACATGCCCAGCGCCGAGGTGATCGCCGCGCAGACCGCGCGGCCGATGCCTCGCATGGTGACGATCATCAGCGCGGTCTTCGCCATCATCGGCGCCCTCGTGTTCATCATCGGCGCGGTCACCGGACAGGCCCGCGTCTGGCAGGCGCTGCACTTCAACTGGCTCTTCTTCGCCAGCGTCTCGCAGGCGGGGGTGGTGTTCGTCGCCGTCCAGCGGATCACCACCGCGCGCTGGTCGCGCCCCGTGGTGCGCCTGCTCGAGGGGTACGTCGCCTTCCTCCCCGTCGCCTTCCTGCTGCTGATCCTGATCTTCCTCGGCGGCCACCACGTCTTCACGTGGGCCACCCAGGAGGCGCCGGCGCCGGAGAAGCGCTTCTACCTGAACTACGCCTTCGTCGCCACGCGCGACATCGTGGCGTTCGCGATCCTCACGCTGCTCAGCGTCTGGTACATCTACACGTCCGTCCGCCTCGACGTCGGCCGACTCCCGGAGGCGGGGGCCGCGTGGGCGCGCGGCATCCGCGAGCGCATGCGCCGCGGCTTCCGCGATGAGCGCCGCGAGATCCACTCCACGCACTCGCTCCAGGGGAAGATCGCCGTCTGGCTCTGCCTCCTCTTCAACTTCGGCTTCCTCCTCCTCGCGTGGGACCTGTCGATGTCTCTGGACCTCTTCTTCCAGAGCACGATGTACGGCTGGTGGTTCTACATGGGCGGCTGGGTCGCGGCGCTCATGTCCTGGTCGCTCCTCACCATGTGGTGGCGGCGCTACCTCGCGGCCGATGACTACATCACCGAGCACCACTTCCACGATCTGGGCAAGCTCGGCTTCGCCTTCACGGTGTTCTGGGGCTACCTGACCTTCGCCCAGTACCTCGTGATCTGGTACGGCAACCTGCCCGAGGAGACGCACTGGTTCCACCTGCGGCTCATCCAGCCGTGGACGGGGATCACGCTCGCCGTCGTCGCGCTCGCGTTCGTGCTGCCGTTCTTCGGCCTGCTCTCGCGCGCGGCGAAGGTCTTCCTCCCCACGTTCGTCCTGTTCTCGGCGTGCAGCGTGGTCGGGATCTGGCTGCTCCGCTACGTCGAGGTGTATCCGTCGCTCTACTGGAAGTCGAACAGCGCGCCGTTCGGCATCTGGGAGATCGGCGTCACGCTCGGGTATCTCGGGCTGTGGGGGCTCTGCTATCGCGCGTTCATGGATGCGTTCCCGCGCATGCGCGTCACGCTCATGACCTCGCCCTACCGCGACGAGGTGCAGGTGCCGTGCGACCCGGAGACGATGGAGCCGCTCCCCGCGCACGAGTGATGCGGCGGAGCTGGTGATGGAAGCACGAGGGGGAGGTGCGCGGCCGCGCACCTCCCCCTCGTCACATCGCGCGCGGTGGACGCCGTGCTATGCCGCCGCCTTCGCCAGCATCTGCTCGAGCGCCTGCGCCGGCACCGCGCCCGTCTGCCGCGCCACCTCCTTCCCGTCGCGGAACACGATCGTGGTGGGGATCCCCCGGATCCCGAACGACTCGGCCGTGCGCTGCGCCCGGTCGGTGTTCACCTTCGCCACCAGCGCCTTCCCCTGCCACCGCTTCGCCAGCTCGTCCACGGCGGGCGCCATCATCTTGCACGGGCCGCACCAGTCGGCGTAGAAGTCCACGAGCACGGGGAGCTCGGTGCCGGTGATCGTCCGTTGGAAGTCGTCGTCGCTCACGGCGTACGGCCGGTCGAGCAGGATGGGGCGCGCACACTTGCCGCACTTGGGACGGTCGGGGACGCGCGCCGAGTCCACGCGGTTCCACGTCTGGCAGAACTGGCAACGCACGGTGATGTGCCGCTGATCCGTGTCGGCGGTCCGCTGGGCGGTACCGGCCGTGTGGATCGTGTCGTGCTCCGCCGGATTGCTCATGTCGCGCTCCAGAATCGGGATGTCGTCGCGGAAAGCTAGACCGCGCCCGGAGGGGAGGGAAGCTCGCGCCCGCGAGGGCGTCTCCCGCAACGGGCGAACCCGCAACTGCCGTTCCCCGAAGCGCGCGCCCCGTGTTCGCCCACGCACTGGACCGCCTCGGGACGCACCCTTATCTTCTCCACGATCGGGGGCGTTAGCTCAGCTGGGAGAGCATTCGGTTTGCAACCGAAAGGTCGCGAGTTCGAGCCTCGCACGCTCCATCGCCAGGGATCCGGCTGGCGCAGGCCTGATGGGTTCCACCCGTCAGGCCTTTTGCACGACCCGAAGTCAGGAGAAACGACCTGAGGCTCCCTCTTTCCGGTGCCGTGCGTGCGCTCGTCCGCTCGGCGCTCCCGCTCGCCGCGCTACTGCTGCTCGCCACGCCGCGCCCCGCGCTCGCGCACCTGCATCTCCACCACGCCGAGCCGGCGGCGGACGCGACGCTCACCACGGTGCCGCACGAGATCCGGCTCGAGTTCACCGAGCGCGTGCAGGTCGCCATCTCGGCGATCGCACTCACCGGACCCGACGGCGCGAGCATCGCGCTCGGCCCGCTCGCGCTCGATCCCGCGTCGCCCCGGACGCTCGTGGCCCCGATCGTCGGCACGCTGCGCGCCGGCAGCTACACCGTGGCCTGGCGGGCCGCGTCCCCCGATGGTCATCCCATGCGCGGCACGTACGCGTTCACGATCGCGCAGGGCGCCTCGGGACTTCCCGTGACCACGAGCGCCACCGCGGAGAGCGCGGCCGTGGCTCCGCGTGGCGCGGCGTCCGCCGCCGGATCGCCCGCGCCGTCGCCCGCGGCCGCCGCCGCGCGGCAGATCGGTGGCGCCGGCGCGCTCGACGTGAATTCCCCACTCTACGCCGCAGTGCGCTGGCTCGGCTACGCGGCACTGCTCGCGATCATCGGCGCTGTCGCTCTGGCGCTCGTGGTGGTGCCGCGGGTCGCGACGCGCGCGCCGGACACCGATCCGGCGGCGGAGCGCGCGCGACTCGCCGCCGCGCGCCTGGGTTGGGCGGCGGCGTGGGTGCTCCTGCTGGATGTCGTGCTGCGGCTCGTCGCGCAGTCGTACGCCGTGAGCGGCAGCGGTGGGGCGTGGCGCCCGGCGGCGTTCGCGGCGCTGGTGACGGGGACGGTGTGGGGGTGGGGGTGGATGCTCGAGGGCGTGGCCGTGCTGCTCGCGCTCGGCGCGCTCGGCATGGCACGGCGCCACGGCACGCGCGGGTGGGGGCTGGCGACGCTGGCCGCCGCGGCCGCCACGTTCTCGATGGCGCTCTCGGGGCACGCGGTGGCCACGCCGGGGCACCCGGCGCTCCTCGTGGTCGTCGATGCGCTGCACGTCACCGCGGCGGGTGGGTGGCTCGGCACGCTCCTCATGATCGCCGCGGCGGGGATCCCGGCCGCGTTCGCCGCCCCGGAGGGGAAGCGCGGCCGCGCCGTCGCGGAGATGGTCAATGCCTTCTCCCCGGTCGCGCTCGCCTGCGCCACGCTCCTCGCGCTCACCGGGCTCATCGCCGCGTGGGTGCACCTGGGAACGCTCGATGCGCTCTGGCACAGCGACTACGGGCACGTCCTGCTCATCAAGCTCGGCGTGATCGTGGTGCTCGCGGCGCTCGGCGCCGTGAACTGGCGCGTCCTTCGCCCGGCGCTCGGCGACGAGCCGAGCGCGCACCGCATCCGCCGCTCCGCCACGGCGGAGTTGCTGATCGGCGCGGTGGTGCTCGCGATCACCGCGGTCCTGGTAGCGACCCCGCCGCCGGCGGAGAGCTCAGCGGCCGCGCAGAGTGCCGCAATGGTGGAGGGGATAGGACCTGGTCGCTAGACCACCATGAAACGCGTGTGGCGTGTGGGGAACTGACGGAGAGAGGGACGAGGTAGAGCGCGTGTAGGACGGGATGTAGAGAAATTTCACCTACAGCCGAGCCTACACGCGCCGTACCTACCTCCTCTATCCGTCAGTTCCCCACACGCCACACGCGTTGTTCGGTGTTCTAGCCACTAGGTCCTAGACCTTGGTCCCAGACCCCCTCGGAAACTCGATCTTCACTCTCGTCCCAATCCCCACCGGCTCGATCGCCAGCTCCCCCGCCAGCTCGTTCCGCACCACCGCGCGGACGATCATCAGGCCGCTCCCACCGTGCGTCGGCGCCGTCATGCCGCGCCCGTCGTCGCTCACCACCAGCTCCACGCGTCCCGGCGTGTCGCGGATCTCGATGCGGACCGTGCGTGCGGCCGCGTGCTTCAGGGCGTTCGTGATCAGCTCGTTCAACACGATCGCCACCGCGCTCGCGCTGCGCGATGGAAGCGTGGCTGTCCCATCCACCTCCACCCGCACGTCCTCCGCCGCGCCGAACACGTCGAGGGCGCCGCGCGCCACCGCGTGGGCGAGCGTGGCGAGGTCCACCTGGTCCTCGTGCGGGAGGAGCGAGTCCTGCAGCGCCGCCATCCCGCGCAGTCGCGCGATCGCCACGTCCAGCGCCTCGCCGAGCGGGCGGGGGGGAACGCGGTGGCGCTCCAGCACGAGCAGCGCCTGGATCGCCGCCAGGTTGTTGCGCACGCGATGCTGCAGCTCGCGCAGGAGGAGCGCGGTCGCCTCGGCATCGCGCCGCGCGCGGTCGTAGAGACGGCCGTTCTCCGCCGCGAGCTCGGCCAGCGCGCCGTTCAGTCGGACCAGCTCGCGCTCGGTGCGACGGATGCGCACCAGCTCCTCCACGCGCTCCACCACATCGCGGGCGCGCGTCCTCGGAGGAAGCCACACGTCGGGGGACGCGCCGTCGCCCGGACGCGCCGGGCGCGCCGCCAGCGCCACCACCGGGAGGAGCGGCATCTGGAATCGAGTCTTGAGGCGCGCTGCCACGGCGAGCACGTCGCTGCGCGAGCCCGACACCACCACGGCCTCCGTTCCTTCTTCGGCGGCGTCCAGCGCCGACGCCAGTGGCACCAGCGCCGCCCTGTGCCCCTGCGCCTCGAAGGCACGGCGCAGACGCGCGGCCGGCGGATCGCCGGCGATCAGCACTCGCGTCGGATCGGGCATTGCGGAACTCACGAAGAGAATTGAAGATGCTGGACAGGGAGCGCTCCCGGTCTGTCCGGGGGTCCGCTCCTTGCAGGCGTTGGCCGCACTTCGAGATGTCTTAAGATGTCTTCCGGGAGACAGCCGTGCCATCTCACCCGCTGCGCATCCTCGTCGGGGAGGATGAAAGCGTCACCGCGCTGGGCCTCGAGCAGGACCTTCGCGCGCTCGGCCACTCCGTCATCGGCATCGCCGCCGATGGCGAGACCGCGGTGTCCATGGCGCGCACCCTCAGTCCGGACCTCATCATCCTCGACGTGCGCATGCCGCACCTCTCCGGCCTCGAAGCCGCGGAGCGCATTCACGAGGAGCGCCCGGTGCCGATCATCATCGTCACCGCGTACAGCGATGCCGAGACCGTGGGGCGCGCCACCACGGCGCCCATCTTCCACTACCTCGTGAAGCCGGTGAGCACGGCGCAGCTCTCCGCGGCCATCGCCGTCGCGGAGGCGCGCCATCAAGAATGGCTCGCTCAGCGACGCGAGAGCGAGGATCTGCGCAAGCGGCTGGACGACCGGAAGGTCATCGAGCGCGCCAAGGGCATCCTGATGGAGCGCGAGGGGATCTCGGAGAGCGCCGCGTACAAGGTGCTGCAGCGGACGAGCCAGAGCCGCAACATGACCATGGCGGACCTCTCGCGCAGTCTGCTCGCCGCCGAGGACCTCATGAAGTCCAGCACGCGCCCCGCGCGGCGCGAGCCGGGCGAGGGGCGGGAATCGCGCGAGTGACGCCGCGCGGCCGCCCCCCTGGCAGGCCGTGCCCCGGGCGCCGTAGCTTTCCCGCATGACTGCAACGACCACCGATCGCGTTCCCGGCGTGGGCGAGCTCGCGCCGGATTTCACCGCCGACTCCACCACCGGCCAGCCCGTCACCCTCTCGTCGTACCGTGGGGTGTCGAACGTCCTTCTCGCCTTCTTCCCGCTCGCCTTCACGAGCGTGTGCACCACGGAGATGTGCGACTTCAGCGAGGACTTCGACCAGTTCGCGGGTGGCGGCGTCGAGGTGCTTCCCATCAGCGTCGATTCCGTGCCTACCCTGAGAGAGTTCAAGGCGAAGCACGGACTGCGCGTGGAGCTGCTCAGCGACTTCCGCCGCGACATCTCGCGCGCCTACGGCGTGCTCCTCCCCGACCGCTTCTTCTCCACCCGCGCCTACTTCCTCATCGGGAAGGACGGGCGCATCGCGTGGGCCCACGTGGAGGATTCGCCGGGGCAGCGGCGCGCCAACGCCGAGCTGCTCGAGCGCATCCGCGCCCTCGGCTGACCGCGCGCCGCGCGCGATGATCGAACCGCTCGAGCTGCTCGCCCGCTCCGACAAGTGGTATCTCTCGGCGGGCGATGGCATCGTGTTCGCTCCGCCCTTTCCCGCGTGGCTCGACGCGCCGGGGTTCTGGGATGGGGCGACGGTGTACCAGTACGCGTTCGCGCCTCTCTTCACCGTCACGGCGCTCGATGCCGACGGGCGCGAGATCGCCATGCGCGCGCAGTCGCGCCGCTGGACGCCGTCGGAGCTCACCGTGGAGTGGCGCCTCGCGAATGGCATGTCCGCCACCGAGGTGCGCAGCGTGCAGCGCGGCGGCGTGTTCGCGTCCGAGTGGCGCGTCCGCGGCATGCGCGAGACCGCCGTTCACCTGGTCGCCTGGACGGCGCAGGACGGGACGGCGGTGGATCCCGCCTCGGTCGCCTACACGGGCGCGTTGGCGTTCACACGTACCGTGCGCGACGCCCGCGATGCGACGCTCGCCCTCTCGGCGGAGCTCGCGTGCGTCGGCGGCGCGACGAGCTGGGGGGCGTACGCGGGCGCCGCCGACGCCGCGCGTCCGCTGTGGAGCGCCACCCCGTTCGTGGAGCGGTGGCGCGCCGAGGGGATCCCGCGCGAGGTGCGTGTGTCGGGCACCGGCGCCGGGCGACTCGTGTACGCCGCCGTCCATCGGCGCGTGGTGGTGGACGCCGATGGCACGAGCGCCGCGTTCGCGATGCGGCTCGCGCCTGCGGATCCCGCGCTCCGGCGCGATGCCGGGCCCGCCGATGTGCGCTCGCCGGCCGCGACGCTCGCTGCCGCCAGCCGCAAGCGATGGCGCGAGCTGTTCGGCCGCGTCCCCGACTTTCGCTGCTCGGATCCCTACCTCGAGCACTACTACTGGTACCGCTGGTACGGCATCTGGCTCAACGCCATCGCGCCGAGCGGGGGCAACTACCGGCATCCCGCCATGTGTGAGGGGATCGGCCCCGCCCACGTGCCGGTGGCGATCGGTGCCCCCTGCCACGTGCGCGAGCTGCGCTGGCTGCGCGATCCAGAGCACGCGCGCGGCGTGCTGCGCACCTTCCTCGAGCATCAGCAACCGGATGGCGCCATCCCCGCGCGCATTCCCTTCGATCACCTGCGGGAGACCGGCGTGCAGCAGGCCGACTGGGGGGGCGCCCTCCAGGCGCTCGACGCGGTGTGGCCGGACGATGCCTTCCTGCGCGAGATCTACCCGGGGCTCGCGCGCTACGCGGAATGGCTCGCCCGCACGCGCGATCCTCGCGCCGCGGGGCTCATCGCCGTCCAGGATGCATCGGAGGTGGGGCAGGAGGGGTGGCCCCGATTCCACGATGCGGAGCGGGTCGCCGGTACACCCGCCCTGCTCGCCGGCGCCGACGCGGCGGCATGGGCGTACGGGGTCTTCCGCGCCCTCGAGCGCCTGGCGCCCCGTGCCGGCCACCCCGGGGAGAGCACGCGCTGGTGCGCGCTCGCCGAGCGCGTCGCGGCGGCCGTGCGCGAGCGGATGTGGGACCCCGCCTCGGAGCTGTTCTCCGACGTTCGCGCCGCCGACGGCGAGCGCACGGGGGTGAAGGGGGTCACCTGCTTCTTCCCCTATCTCGGCGACCTCGCCCGCGCGGAGCACGTCGCGGGGCTGGAACGCCATCTCCTGGCGCGCGACGAGTTCTGGACGCCGTTTCCCATCCCGTCCGCTCCGCTCGACGATCCGCGCTTCAGCGCGGAGGGAGAGTGGGACGGCGCCCGCGGCGCGCGTCCATGGAACGGCCGCGCGTGGCCGTTCGCGACGAGCCACGTGGTGGAGGCGCTCGTGCGGGTCGCCCGCGCCGGCGCGCCGCGGCTCCGCGCCCCCGCGGCGCAGCTCCTTCACCGGTTCATCCGGATGATGTTCCACGACGGCGACCTCGCGCGCCCGAACTGTCACGAGCACTACAATCCGCTCACCGGACACGCCTCGGTGGCGCGGGGGATCGACGACCATCAGCAGTCGTGGGTGGTGGACCTGATCATCGGGTGCGTGATGGGCGTGTGGCCGCACGCCGGCGGGATCACCATCGACCCGTTCCCGTTCGGGCTCGAGCGTGCCGAGCTCACGGGCGTCGTGGCGCGCGGGCGGCGCGTGGACGTGTTCATCGACGGCGACCGCGTCACCGCGCGTGTGGGGGACGAAGTGCTGGAGTGCGCGATCGGCGAGCGCATCGAGGTGGCCGACTGACTCGGGGCGCCGTCGGCGCGGGCGCGATGCGACCAGGGCCCGGGGGAAGCACGCCCCCCGGGCCCTGGTCGCTTCTCGCGCCGTGCGCGGCGGAGACCGCCGTCACTTCTTGGATGATTCCTGGCGGGACTGCTGGCCCGATTCGGGGGCGTTCGCGGCCATCCGCTCGCCCTGCTGGGCGCCGCTCTCCCCGCGCGCCGAGCCGCGTCCGGATGCCGTCTCGCGCGTCGGCGTCGTCTTCACCTCCCGCTCCCCGCTGGCCTGCCCGATCTGGATCCGCCGCGGCTGCGGCAGCGCCGCCTTGGGGATGCGAACCGTGAGCAGGCCGTTGTCGAATTCGGCCTTGATCTGCGACTCGTCGACCCCCTGGGGGAGCTGGAACGACCGGAAGAAGGAGCCGTACGAGCGCTCCACCATGTGATAGCGCCCCTCCTCCCCCTCCTTCCGCTCGGCGCGCTTCTCGCCGCTCACGGAGAGGATGCCGTTCTCCACGTTGATGTTCACGTCCTCCGGCTTCATGCCGGGCAGCTCGAAGTCGATGTCGAGCTCCTGATCGTTCTCGCGAACGTCCACCGCCGGCGACCAGCGGGCGCCGCCGGTGACGTCATTGAACAGGCGATCGATCTCCCTGCGAAGACCGAACAGCGGCAGGTCGGCGCCCACGAACGGCGTGAGTCCGCTTCCACGATAGGCCATGACTGATCTCCTGTTGAGGTACGTGGGAGGAGCGTGCAACCGACGTACCGACCGGAGCTTGCCGCCCCGGCACATTCGCCTGCCGCGACGACAAGGTGCTGTCGAAGCAGCAGGTCGGTGACGTCGGAGGCCGGTCGGTCATCTTGTCCCGTGTACGGATGTCGGATTACCTTGCCATTCGTTTCACCAAGCGAGGATGCTTGCCGCCACGCGAACGCCGCACCGGTCGCGCAGTCCGAACACCGGATTCCACACCGCTCACTCTCGTCGCGGACGTGTCGGCGCGCCTGGCCGGAGGCGCCGACGTGGCATCCGTGCTCCCGGACGTCGCCGCCACCGTTCGTGATGCGCTCGGCGCGCGGCAGTGCGGCATCTGGCGCGAGCGCGACGGCCAGTGGACGCTGCTCGCCGGAGTGGGCGACGGGGAGCTCCCGCACGATCCCCCCGAGCCCGCGTCGGGGCGGCGCCGCGGCTGGGTCACCGCGCCGATCGCCGGCGACCACCGCCCGCTCGGCACGCTGGGCGTGCTGGCCGGGGCAACCCCCACCTCGGACGAGCGCCTCGCGCTGGCCACCGTGGCCAACCTGCTCTCCTGCGCCATCGTCGCCGCCGACGAGGCGCACCGGTGGGCCGACGAGCGGGAGGCCGGCACGCGCGAGCTGGAGGCGCAGCACCGCTTCATCGAGCGCATCGTCGACTCGCTGCCGGTGGGACTGTACGTCGTCGACCGCGAGTACCGGGTGCACGCGTGGAACCGGAAGCGCGAGACGGGGACGCAGGGCGTGCTGCGCGAGGAGGCGCTCGGCCGCACGATCTTCGAGGTCCTCCGGCGCCAGCCCGCGGACACGCTGCGCCGGGAGTTCGACGCCGTGTTCGACACCGGCGAGATGATGCAGTTCGAGATGGAGTCCACCGCGTTCGGTGAGCCGCGGATCTTCCGCGTCTCGAAGATCCCGATGCGGATCAACGACGCCGGGGTGACGCACGTGATCACCATCGGCGAGGACATCACCGACTGGAAGCGGGCGCAGGAGCGCGCGGCGCAGGCGCAGAAGCTGGCGGCGCTCGGGCAGCTCTCGGCGGGCGTCATGCACGAGATCAACAATCCGCTCGCCACCATCGGCGCGTGCGCGGAGAGCATGGCCCTCCAGCTCCAGGATGGCGAGGTGTCGGAGGCGCTGCGCGAGGCGTTCGCCGAGTACTGCCAGATCATCGACCACGAGGTGCATCGCGGGAAGCGGATCGTGGACGGGCTGCTCGACTTCGGGCGGCCGAAGATCGAGACGAAGCACCCCGTGTCCGTGCCGGAAGTGGTGGAGCACACGCTCTTCCTGCTCAAGCATCACAGTCGCTTCCGGTCGGTCCGGGTGGAGACGATGGTCGATGGCGCGCCGGAGATCGTCGTGCGCGGGACGCGGGAGCAGCTCGTGCAGGTGGTGATGGCGCTGCTGCTCAACGCCGCCGACGCCATGGATGGGCGCGGGCAGGTGCGCGTGCGGGTCGGCAGCGAGGCGAAGGAGGCGGTGATCGCCGTGGAGGACGAGGGGCACGGGATCGCGCCGTCGGCGCTCCCGAAGCTCTTCGAGCCGTTCTATACCACCAAATCGCCCGGGCGCGGCACGGGGCTCGGGCTGTCCATCTGCTACGGCATCGTGGCGGATCACGGAGGACGCATCGACGTGGACAGCACGGTAGGGCAGGGGAGCACGTTCCGCGTGCGGCTGCCGCTCGCGGGGGAGGGCGCGTGAGGGAAGACGCCCGCATCAAGGTCCTGATCGCGGAGGACGAGCCGCATCTCGGCGCCATCCTCGAGAAGTTCCTCGCCGACCGCGGCTACCAGGTGACCACGCACACCGATGGGCGGGCCGCGCTCGACGCGCTGCGCGCCGAAGCGTTCGACGTCGCGCTGCTCGACATCGTCATGCCCGAGCTGGACGGGCTCGAGGTGCTGCGGCAGGTGCGTGAGGAGGCCTCTCCGCCGGAGGTGATCATCATCACCGGGAACGGCACGGTGGAGACGGCGATCAGCGCGATGAAGCTCGGCGCGTACGACTACCTGACGAAGCCGTACCGGATGGCGGAGATCGACGTGCTGGTGCGCCGCGCGTGGGAGAAGCGCCAGCTCGCGCGCGAGAACGCCCTGCTCCAGACGCGCCTCGCGCGCGCCGACGACGCGCCGGAGATCGTGACGCAGTACGCGCCCATGCAGGCGGTGGTGGCGCTCGCCGAGCGCGTGGCGCGCAGCGACTCGACGGTGCTCATCTCCGGCGAATCGGGGACGGGAAAGGAGCTCGTGGCGCGTCTGCTCCACCGCCAGTCGCACCGCGCCGCCGGTCCGCTGGTGGACATCAACTGCGCCGCCATCCCCGACGATCTGCTGGAGAGCGAGCTGTTCGGCCACGAGCGCGGGGCCTTCCCCGGCGCGGCGGCGCGGAAGCTCGGGTTGTTCGAGCTCGCCTCCGGCGGGACGATCTTCATGGACGAGATCGGGGCGCTCGATCCGCGGGTGCAGGGAAAGCTGCTCCGCGCGCTCGAGCTGGGCACCTTCTACCGTGTGGGTGGTACCCAGAAGGTGCACAGCGACATCCGCGTGGTGGCGGCGAGCAACCAGGACCTGGCGCGCCGCGTGAGCGAGGGAACCTTCCGCGGCGACCTGTACTACCGGATCAACACGATCAGCATCACCCTCCCGCCGCTGCGGGAGCGCGTGGTGGACATCCCGCTCCTCGCGCAGCACTTCCTCGAGATGTTCGGCGGCGCCGCGCGTCCGGCGCTCGCGCCGGATGCCATCGCCGCGCTCCAGGCGTACCGCTGGCCGGGGAACGTGCGCGAGCTGCGCAACGTGATCGAGCGCGCGGTGCTGCTGGCGCGCGGGAGCGAGATCACCGCCGCCGACCTGCCGCTCGCTCCCCCGGCGGCGGCCGCCGTCGGCGTCGGGGGCGGCACCGACGAGATGGCGCCGCTCGAGGTGGTGGAGCGCCTGCACATCGAGGCGGTGCTCCGCCACGTGAACTGGCACCAGGGGAGGGCTGCCGAGATCCTCGGCATCTCCCCGAAGACCCTCTACCGGAAGATTCGCGAGTACGGCTTCCGCCGGCCCACCACCGGCTGAGCCGGAGCGCACGACGACATGAAGATCCTGGTGATCGAGGACGACCCCACCGTGGGGCAGTACGTGAAGCGCGGGCTCGAGGAGCAGCGCTGGGGGGTGGATCTCGTCCCCGATGGGGAGGAGGGAGAGCGGCGCGCGCAGTCCGAGGCCTACGACCTGATCGTGCTGGACATGCGTCTGCCCGGACGCTCCGGGATGGAGGTGCTCCACACGCTGCGGGCGCGCGGCTTCGAGCGCCCCGTGCTCGTGCTCACGGCGCAGGACGCGGTGGACGCGAAGGTGAAGGCGCTGCGGGCCGGCGCCGACGACTACGTCACCAAGCCGTTCGCATTCGAGGAGCTGCTGGCGCGCGTGGAGGCGCTGAGCCGCCGCCCGCGCGCCATGGTGGCGCCCGTGCTGCACGTGGCCGACCTGGAGCTCGACCAGAACACGCGCACCGTGACGCGCGGCGGGCAGCCGATCGAGCTGACGCCGAAGGAATACACCGTGCTCGAGTACCTCATGCGGCACAGCGGCCGCGTGATGAGCCGCACGTTGATCACCGAGTACGCGTGGGGGTATCACTTCGATCCCGGCACGAACATCGTGGACGTGGTGATCAACCACCTCCGCAAGAAGATCGATGCCAGCAACGGGACGAAGCTCATTCACACCGTGCGCGGCGTGGGCTACGTGATCCGCGAGTGAGCGCCCCCACGCCCGGAGGATCGTCATGAGCAGCATCCGCGGGCGCCTCACGCTCGCGTACGCCGGCGCGATGATCGGCACCATGGCCGCGTTCACGGTCGCGCTCTGGGCCGCGCGCCGCGCGGGCTCGTACGAGGAGCTCGCGCGCCACGTGTACTTCGTGGCCGACCTCGGGCTCAACATCATCCACCAGGCGGAGCAGAGCGGCCAGGAGGTGACCGTCACCAAGGACACCCTGGTGGGGCCGACCATCACGCCCACGCTGCGGCGCCTCCTCCAGGGGATGCCGGACTACGTGCTCGTGCTCGACCACAACGGGCGCATGCTCTACGGGTCCTCCGACGTGCAGCGGCTCGGGGAGGACGACCGCGCGAAGCTGCAGACGAACGCGATCACCGCCCCGGCGTCCGGCATCGGGCAGATCTTCGACCTCGGCCACGACCGCCTGCTCCTCGTCGCCGTCAGCTCCGCCGACACGTCGTCGGCCATTTCGCGCGTGGTGGCGGCGGCGTCCACCCGGTCCACGGAGGTGGCGATCAAGGAGCTGATCGGCACCATGCTCGTGATCGCGCCGCTGCTGCTCATCGCGTCGGTGGGGTTGGCGTACGCGATCGCGGGGCGCGCCCTCCGCCCGGTGGACCGGATCATCAACGAGGTCCAGGCGATCACCGACGGACGCAGCCTCCACCGGCGCCTCCCGCTCGAGGAGAGCAACGACGAGATGGGGCGCCTCGCGGTGACGCTGAACGAGATGATCGAGCGCCTCGAGAAGTCGTTCGCCGCGCTGCGCCGCTTCACCGCCGACGCGAGCCACGAGCTGAAGACGCCGCTCGCCGTGCTCCGCGCGGACGTGGAGCGCGCCATGGGAAATGGCAGCACGCGCGCCGAGAAGCTGGTGGCGCTCGAGGAGGCGCTCCAGGAGACGACGCGCATGGCCGACCTGGTGGAGAGCCTGCTCACGCTCGCCCGCGCGGACGAGGGACGGTTCGACCTCCACCGCGAGGCCGTGGCGCTCGAGCCGCTGGTGCGCGACGTCTTCGAGACGGCCACCATCCTCGGCGAGTCGGCGGGGCTCACGGTGACCATGCCGGAACCGGCCCACCCGGTGGTGTTCGGCGACCGCCCGCGGCTCCGGCAGCTCTTCCTGAACCTCACCACGAACGCCATCAAGTACACGCCGCGCGGCGGGAGCGTGGAGATCACCCTCGTGTGCCGCGACCGCACGGCATCGTTCTCCGTGCGCGACACCGGGATGGGAATCTCCGCGGCGGACCTGCCCCACATCTTCGAGCGGTTCTACCGCGCCGACCGCGCGCGCTCCCGGTCGCCGGAGCGCGGCGGCTTCGGGCTCGGGCTCGCCATCAGCCAGTGGATCGCCGAGGCGCACGGCGGGACGATCTCCGTGCGCTCGCGCCTCGGTCGCGGCAGCACGTTCACGGTGACCCTCCCGGCGATCGTCGAAGACGACCGCGCGGCGGAGGCGCTGTCGCCGTCCGCCAGCGGATCGGCGAGTCGCTGAGCCGGTGACGTCCCGCGTGGGCGCGCCCGCGCCCGCGCCTACCGCCGGGAGCGCGACCGACGGTTCATGAAGGGAAAAGTAACACCGGCTTCACCAATTCTTAATCTTCCCTGCATTACATCACCACCCGTCGCCGGTAACTTCCGGCACGGCAATGGCAACCGCGCCACAACTGGCCCCCTACTCAGCCGAGTGACGCTCGCATGTTCAACAACCTGATCGAGTCGAAACGCAAGCGGGACCGGAGCGCCGGCGGCACGGCGTTCAGCGTCATCCTGCACGCGGCACTCATCGCCCTCTTCGTGGTCGTCACGGCCAACGCCGGACAGAAGATGGTCGAGGAGAAGCGGCAGGAGGATGTGAAGTTCGTCGAGGTCAAGAAGGCGCCGCCGCCGCCGGAGCCGGAGAAGCCGCAGCCGCCGCCGCCGGACGTCGTCGCGGCCCCGCCCCCACCGAAGGGCTTCCAGACCCTCACGGCGCCCATCAAGATCCCGGACAAGATCCCCGACGTGGATCTGTCCAAGTCCGTGACCAACGAGGCGGACTTCAGCGGCAAGGGCGTCGAGGGCGGCGTCGCCAAGGGCGTCGTCGGCGGCAAGGGTCCCGTGGACAAGGACCAGCCGTACTTCGAGTTCCAGGTGGAGAAGCCGGTACTCGCGCGCGAGAACAACCCGGCGCCCCGCTACCCGTCGATGCTCGAGAGCTCGCACGTGGAGGGGGAGGTGCTCGCGCAGTTCGTGGTGGACACGTCGGGCCGTGCCGAGATGAACACCTTCAAGGTGCTCAAGTCGAGCAACGAGCTGTTCACGTCGTCCGTCAAGAACGTGCTTCCGCAGATGCGCTTCTACGCCGCCGAGGTGGGCGGGCACAAGGTGAAGCAGCTCGTGCAGATGCCGTTCGTGTTCAAGGTTCCCAAGTAACCCGTCGCCACACACTTCGGAGGAGTACGGTTCATGAACATGTCGCTCACTGCGCTCTGGCAGTCGATGGGATGGTTTGCCAGAGGCATCGTGTTCGTTCTGGCGATCATGTCGATCTTCTCTCTGTCGATCATGATCCAGAAGTGGTGGAGACTGAAGAAGGCGCAGGGTGAGACCCGCAAGTTCGCGCCCGAGTTCTCCCAGTTCCTCGAGGAGGACAACCTCAACGAGGCGATCAAGCTCGCCGAGGGGTACAAGAAGTCGCACGTCGCCCGCGTGCTCGGCGGCGCGCTCGGCGAGGTGAAGCCGCTCCTGCAGGATGGCTCCGTGACGGTGGCCGACATCAACTCGGCCGAGCGCGCGGTGGAGCGGAACATGATGATCATCATCTCCGAGCTGAAGCGCGGCCTCGCGGTGCTGGCCACCGTCGGCGCCACCGCGCCGTTCGTCGGTCTGCTCGGAACGGTCATGGGCATCGTGAACGCCTTCCAGGGGATGGCGGTCTCCGGCGCCGGCGGGCTCGGCGCGATCTCGGCCGGTATCTCCGAGGCGCTCATCACGACGGCCTTCGGTCTCATCGTGGCCATTCCGGCGGTGTGGGCGTTCAACTACTTCAGCACGAAGATCGACAACCTGACCGTCGAGATGACGTACACCTCGAAGGAGATGATCGACTATCTCATCAAGGGCGTCGCCGGCGAGTTCGGTCGGTCCCGCTTCACCCGTGAGTTCAACGCCGCCACCGGCACGCCCGGCGGCCCGATCTCGCAGTAACGCCCTCACGGCTGGAGACGACCCATGGCGATGTCCACTGGCGGTGGATCGGGAGTGAAGGCGGAGCCGAACGTCACGCCGCTCATCGACGTGATGCTCGTGCTGCTGATCATCTTCATGATCGTGACACCGCTCATCAACGCCGGGTTCAACGCGCAGCCGCCCGAAGGGGTGAACCTGAAGGCGCACCCCGAGGAGAACGAGGATGTGGTGCTCGGGATCGACGCGGATGGGCAGTACTACCTGAACAAGAAGCCCATCCGGAACGCGTCGCTCGCCGAGGCCCTCAAGTCGATCTACGATGCGCGCACGATCGACAAGATCCTCTACCTGAAGGCGGACAAGAACCTGGAGTACTCGAAGGTGCTGGACGCGGTGGATGTGGCCTCCCACGCCGGCGTTCGCGTCGTGGGAGCGATCACCGACCAGCAGGCGGGTACGAAGTCCACGGTCGCGGGGGACAATCCCGCGGACCAGAGCACCAATCCACCCAAGCCCTGAGGAGGTAACACCATGGCGATGTCAGCTGGTGGGGGCGCGGGCGGGCTCACGAACGAGATCAACGTCACGCCGATGATCGACGTGCTCCTCGTGCTCCTCGTCATCTTCATGATGGCGGTGCCGATGGCGCGCAAGGCGATCGACGTCCAGGTCCCCGATCCGAATCCGCCGGCGGTTCCGCCGTCGCAGGCGCCGGATCAGATCGTGCTCCAGGTGCTCCCCGATGGATCGTACAAGATCAACAGCGAGGCGGTGACGAAGGATCGGCTGTCCGCGCGCCTCAAGGAGATCTACGATCCGCGGCCGGACAAGATCATCTTCGTGAAGGGTGACCCGAAGGTGAAGTACCAGGACGTCATCCACGCGATGGACGTGGCGCGCGGCGCCGGCGTCAAGGTGATCGGCGTACCGCCCAAGTAAGCCCGGCACGCCCACCACGCGAGTGATGCGACGGACGAACCCAATCGGTTCGTCCGTCGTATTACTTTGGGGAGGAGACCAGGCGCGCCGCGCGCGCCACGCCGCTACACGATGATCACGCCACACGACGCCAACGACCGGCCGCCCGAGCGGCCTCCGTACCGGCCCCCCGCGGGAGTTCCCACGGAGCGGCCGCCGCGCTGGGGCGTGCCCGTCTCCGTGCTCCTGCACGTGCTCCTGTTCGCGCTCCTGCTGGTCCCCCTGCTCTTCGCGCCGAAGCTCGACGTGATGCTCACGGGCGGCGGCCCAGGCGCGGCCGGGGGCGGCGGTGGCGGACGCCGCGGGACGGGCGGCGCGCCGATGGAGCAGCTGCACTACGTGCAGGTGGCGCCCGCCCCGAAGGCCGCGCCCGCGGCGGTGCCGCCGCCGGTCACGCCGCCGAAGCCCGTGCCGCCGAAGCCGAAGGTCCAGCCGACACCGAAGCCGCCGCCGACCCCGGCGCAGCCCGCTCCGACCCCGAAGGTCACGGCGCCACCCACTCCCGCCGCGGAGGAGGTGGCGTCGCGCCTCCCGGGGACCGGAGGTGGGGCGGGGGATGACGGCACCAGCGGCGCCGGCCCCGGCACCGGCGGCGGCGTGGGCGCCGGCGTGGGCACCGGGCGCGGGAACGCCAGCGGGCCCGGCACCGGCGGCGGGGAGGGCGCGATCTATCCGCCGGTCCCCGATTACTTCCCGCTCACTCCGGCACGTCACCCGCGCGTGCCCGGCGACTCGCTGGTGATCTACTTCACCCTCGACGAGCACGGGAAGGTGCTCCGCCTCGACGTGCCGAACACCGGCGATCGCTCCTTCGACCGGGAGCTCCGCGAGCGCTACGCCGAGGTCCGGTTCCGCCCCGCCACACGCAGCGACGGGACGCCCGTGGCCGGCCGCTTCCCCGTGGTCGTGCGATTCTGAGCGGAGATCGGGCGCGATCCGATCTAGCCATGCTCCAGGACGCTCGTTACTTTCTCCGCGCTCTTCACGCGTCCTGGAATCATCGTCGTCTCCCGGCCCCGGCCACTCCTACCGCCGGAGGCGAGCCCCCCGTCCGCAGAGGGACTCCATGACCACAGCGGTCGCCGAGCGCACCGGCACCGAGCCGCACACCGAATTCGTCAAGGCGCTCACGCTCACCGACGCCACGATGCTCGTGGCCGGCTCGATGATCGGCTCCGGCATCTTCATCGTCTCGGCCGACATCGCGCGCGCCGTCGGGTCCCCTTTCTGGCTGCTCGCGGTGTGGGTGCTCACGGGAGTGATCACCTTGCTCGGCGCGCTCGCGTACGGCGAGCTGGCGGCGATGTATCCCCGGGCCGGCGGACAGTACGTCTTCCTTCGCGAATCGATGGGTCCACTCATGGGCTTTCTCTATGGGTGGACCCTTTTCGTCGTGATCCAGACGGGGACGATCGCCGCCGTGGCAGTGGCGTTCGGGCGGTTCCTCGGCGTATTGTGGCCTGCGGTCACGCCGGATCTGTATCAGTGGTTCCCGCATCTCACCGTCGCCACCCCGGGTGGCCCGATCGACCTGGGGCTCAGCCCGCAGCGGCTCATCGCGCTCGTGAGCGTGTGGCTGCTCACGTGGATCAACCTGCGCGGCGTGCGCGAGGGGAAGTTCGTGCAGACCTCGTTCACGCTCGCGAAGACGGGGGCGCTCGCGCTCTTGATCGTGCTGGGGCTCACCATCGGGCGCAACGCCACGGCGATCACCTCGAACTTCGGCGCGGGGCACTTCGTGGGGCGCACCGACGTGAGCGGCGCGTTCGTGCTCGCCTTCGGCGCCGCCCTGGTGGGCTCGCTGTTCTCCAGCGACGCCTGGAACAACGTGACGTTCGCGGCCGCCGAGGTGCACCACCCGAAGCGGAATCTCCCCCTCGCCCTGGCGCTCGGGACCGGGCTCGTGACGCTGCTGTACGTGCTGGCGAACGTCTCCTACCTCACCGTGCTGCCGCTGCACGGCGCGGCGGATGGCGCCACCGTGCTCGCGCGTGGGATCGAGCACGCCACGCAGGACCGCGTGGGGACGGCGGCGGCCGAGGTGATCTTCGGCGCGAGCGGGCGCGCGGTGATGGCGATCGCGATCCTCGTCAGCACCTTCGGGTGCATGAACGGGTTGATCCTCGCCGGCGCGCGCGTCTACTACGCCATGGCCCGCGACGGCCTCTTCTTCCGGCGCGTGGGCACGCTGAACGAGCGGCGCGTGCCCGCCGCCGGGCTGGTGATCCAGTCGGTGTGGACGACGCTGCTCTGTCTCACCGGCACGTACGGACAGTTGCTCGACTACGTGATCTTCGCCGCCCTCGTCTTCTACGTGCTGACGACGATCGGGCTGTTCATTCTGCGCGCGAGGCGCCCGGACGCGGAGCGTCCGTATCGCGCCGTCGGCTACCCGGTGCTCCCCGGGCTCTACATCCTGCTCGCGGCGAGCGTCGCCGTGATCCTGCTCATCGCCGACAAGACGCGCGTGCAGGCGCTCTCGGGACTCGTGCTGGTCCTCGTCGGGATCCCGGTGTTCCTGCTCTGGCGCAAGGTGGAAGGGTCGTAGATCGCGCGCCCGCCGAGGCGCGCCGCACGCGCTCCGCCCGACGACCCCGCCCGGTGGCCGAGCCGCCGCGGCGCGGACGGAGGTCACGTCGCTCCGCATGCCCGTCACTCCCAGGAGATCACCCACGATGACTCGGAAGGACGTAATGTTGGACGCACTGTTCCGTCGTGTTCGCCCGCTGCTCGCCGCGATGCTCGTCGCGATGGTCGCGGGCCCCGTCGCGGCCGCGCGGCTCGCCGCGCAGGACACCGCCGGCGCCTCCGCCTCGCCCGCCGCGCACGCGGCGCCCGTGCAGGAGGCCGCGGCCGGCGGCGAGGCAAACCTCCGGATCCCCGATCTCACGCAGGTGCGGTTTCACGGCGTCCCGGGGCACACGCTCCTGCTCGCCGGACTCGCCGTCTGCGCCCTGGGCATGCTCTTCGGGCTGGTGATCTACTCCTCGCTCAAGCGGCTTCCCGTCCACGAGGCGATGCGGGAGATCTCGGAGCTGATCTACGAGACCTGCAAGACGTACCTGATCACGCAGGGGAAGTTCATCCTGCTGCTCGAGGTGTTCATCGGGCTGGTGATCCTCCTGTACTTCGGCCTGCTGCTCCACCTCGCCGCGATGAAGGTGGTGATCATCCTCCTCTTCTCCCTCCTCGGCATCGCCGGCAGCTACGGCGTGGCGTGGTTCGGGATCCGGGTGAACACCTTCGCCAACTCGCGGACCGCGTTCGCGAGCCTGCGGGGCAAGCCCTACCCCTGCTACGCCATCCCGCTGCGGGCGGGGATGAGCATCGGCATGCTCCTCATCAGCGTGGAGCTGGTGA
Organism: Gemmatimonadaceae bacterium; assembly: GCA_035760785.1. Taxonomy (GTDB): domain Bacteria; phylum Gemmatimonadota; class Gemmatimonadetes; order Gemmatimonadales; family Gemmatimonadaceae; genus JADGGM01. The sequence goes on from DASTSH010000074.1 coordinate 30,601, forward strand.
TGATGCTCTCCATCCTCCTCTTCATCCCCGGTGACTACGCGGGCCCCTGCTTCATCGGCTTCGCCATTGGCGAGTCGCTGGGCGCGGCGGCGCTCCGCATCGCGGGGGGCATCTTCACGAAGATCGCCGACATCGGCTCCGATCTCATGAAGATCGTCTTCAACATCAAGGAGGATGACGCGCGCAACCCGGGCGTGATCGCCGACTGCACGGGGGACAACGCGGGCGACTCCGTGGGGCCGAGCGCCGACGGCTTCGAGACGTACGGCGTGACGGGGGTGGCGCTGATCACCTTCATCGTGCTGGCCGTGCGCGAGCCCGCGGTGCAGGTGCAGCTCCTCGTCTGGATCTTCGTGATGCGCATCGTGATGATCATCGCCAGCGCGGCGTCGTACCTGATCAACGAGGCGGTGGCGAAGGCTCGATACGGGAACGCGGCCAAGATGAACTTCGAGTCGCCGCTCACGTCGCTCGTCTGGCTCACGTCGATCGTGTCGATCGCCCTCACGTACGTCGTCTCCTGGATCCTGCTGCCGGGGCTCGGCGACGGGACGCTCTGGTGGAAGATCGCGAGCGTGATGACCTGCGGCACGCTCGCCGGCGCGCTGATTCCGGAGCTGGTGAAGGTCTTCACGTCCGTGGACGCGACGCACACCAAGGAGGTGGTGATCTCCTCGCGCGAGGGCGGGGCGTCGCTGAACATCCTCTCCGGGCTGGTGGCGGGGGACTTCAGCGCCTTCTGGCTCGGCATGGTGATCATGGGGCTCATGGCCATCGGCGCCTGGGTGGCGGGGACGGGCGCTGGCGGGCCGACGGGGATGGACGCGTACATGGTGGCCCCGGCGGTGTTCGCCTTCGGCCTCGTGGCGTTCGGCTTCCTCGGCATGGGGCCGGTCACGATCGCCGTGGACTCGTACGGGCCGGTGACTGACAACGCGCAGTCGGTGTACGAGCTGTCGCTGATCGAGCAGGTGCCGGGGATCGCCGGCACGCTGAAGCAGGACTATGGCTTCGAGCCCGACTTCGAGACGGCGAAGCACCTGCTGGAGGAGAACGACGGGGCGGGGAACACCTTCAAGGCGACGGCGAAGCCGGTGCTCATCGGGACCGCCGTCGTGGGGGCCACGACGATGATCTTCTCCATCATCGTCGCGCTCACGCAGGGACTCACCCAGAACCTGGACAAGCTCTCCCTGCTGCACCCGCCCTTCCTGCTCGGCCTCGTGACCGGCGGCGCGGTGATCTACTGGTTCACCGGCGCGTCCACGCAGGCGGTGACCACGGGCGCGTACCGCGCGGTGGAGTTCATCAAGGCCAACATCAAGCTCGAGGGCGCGACCAAGGCCTCGGTGAGCGACTCCAAGAAGGTGGTGGAGATCTGCACCCAGTATGCGCAGAAGGGGATGCTCAATATCTTCCTGACGGTGTTCTTCGCGACGCTCGCCTTCGCGTTCGTCGAGCCGTACTTCTTCATCGGCTATCTCGTCTCGATCGCGCTGTTCGGGTTGTACCAGGCGATCTTCATGGCGAACGCCGGCGGGGCGTGGGACAACGCGAAGAAGATCGTGGAGGTCGAGCTGAAGCAGAAGGGGACCGACCTCCACGCCGCGACCGTCGTCGGCGACACCGTGGGTGATCCGTTCAAGGACACCGCCTCGGTGGCGATGAACCCGATCATCAAGTTCACGACGCTGTTCGGGCTCCTGGCCGTGGAGCTGGCGGTGTCGCTGACCGTCGACAAGGGGCCGGGGCTGAGCCACGTGCTCGCCGCCGCTTTCCTCGTGGTCGCCCTGACGTTCGTCTGGCGCTCGTTCTACGCGATGCGGATCGAGCGCCAGTAGGTGCCGGCGGCACGCCTGGCGCGCCGTGAACCGCGATGCGGCCGGGGGGAACCCCCTCCGGCCGCATCTCACACCAGGAAACGTGATGTCATCTCTGTTCTCTCGTAAGCCGATCCAGGCACTCGTCTCCGAGGGGGACAACCCGAACACGCTGAAGCGGGCGCTCGGGGCGGGCGATCTCATCATGCTGTCGATCGGGGCGGTGATCGGCGCTGGCATCTTCAGCGCCATCGGGACCGCCGCCGCCGGACAGACGGATGCCGCCGGTCACGTGATCCGGAGCGGCGCCGGCCCCGCGCTGGTCTTCTCCTTCGTCCTCGCCGGCTTCGCCTGCGCGCTCGCGGGGCTCTGCTACGCCGAGCTGGCGTCCATGATCCCGCAGGCGGGGAGCGCGTACGCGTACTCCTACGCCACCCTCGGCGAGATCGTCGCCTGGATCATCGGGTGGGACCTCATCCTCGAGTACGCGGTGGGGAACGTCGCCGTCGCCATCTCGTGGGGGGACTACTTCCGCACCCTCACCGGCGGCCTGCTCGAGCTGCCGGTGTGGCTCACGACAGGGTACCGCACCGCGCTCCTGAGCCCCGACCCGGCGGTGCACGGGCTGCTCCAGACGGCCCCCCACGTGGCGGGGATTCCGATCCTCATCAACGTGCCGGCGTTCGCCATCGTGATGCTCATCACGTGGCTCCTGATGCTCGGCGTGCGGGAGAGTGCCCGGGCGAACAACGTGATGGTGGTGGTGAAGCTGGTGGTGCTCGCGCTGTTCGTCGGCATCGGCGTGATGCACATCACCCCCGCGAACTACCACCCGTTCGCGCCGAACGGCTTCACCGGCATTCACCACGGGGCGGCGATCGTCTTCTTCGCCTACATCGGCTTCGACGCGATCTCCACGGCCGCCGAGGAGACGCGCAACCCGCAGCGCAACCTTCCGCTCGGGATCCTGGGCGGCCTCGCGATCTGCACGTTCATCTACATCGTGGTGGGGATCGTGCTCACGGGGATGGCGCCGGCCAGCCAGCTCGCCGTGGCCGACCCGCTCGCCCACGCCCTGCAGCTCGCCGGGCTCACGAACGTGAGCCGGGTCGTGGCGTTCGGCGCGGTGTTCTCGATGACCGCCGTGCTCCTGGTGTTCCAGTACGGCCAGCCGCGCATCTTCTTCGCCATGGCCCGCGACGGGCTGCTGCCGCAGTGGGCGGCCAAGGTCCACGGCCGCTACCGCACGCCGTACGTCACCACGCTCCTCACGGGGGTGTTCGTCGCGGTCTGGTCGTTGATCGGCGATGCCGGGGAGACGTACGATCTCACGAACATCGGCACGCTCTCCGCGTTCGTGCTCGTGTGCATCGGCGTGCTGGTGCTGCGCTACAAGGAGCCGGACCGGCCGCGCCCGTTCCGTGTCCCCTTCGTCTGGCCCGTGTCGCTCGGCGGCGCGGCGGTCTGCATCTTCCTCATGAAGGGGCTGCCGCCGCAGGCGTGGGAGCGGTTCGTGATCTGGCTCGGCATCGGCCTGGTGTTCTACTTCGTGTACGGCTACGCGCACTCCACGCTGCGGCGCGGCACCGCCCCGGTGCCGGCGGAGGTGGAAGGCGATTGACCCGGCCCACCACCTCGAACCCCGCATCGCTCATGTGGAAAGCCATCCGACGCGTCTCGCTGACCCAGTGGATCGTGATCTCGATGATCGTGGGCACGCTCCTCGGCTGGGCGGCCCCCGACGTGGCGGTGGCGCTCAAGCCACTGTCCACGATGTTCCTGCGCATGGTCAAGCTGCTGATCGTGCCCCTGATCACCAGCATGCTCGTGGTGGGGATCGCCGGCCACGGCGATGACATGAAGCGCGTGGGGCGGCTGGCGCTGCGGTCCATCGTCTACTTCGAGATCGTGACCACGCTGGCGCTCGTGGTGGGGCTGGCGGCGGTGAACCTCGTGCGCCCCGGCGCCGGCGTGACGCTGGACACGGTGTCCGCGGCGGAGGGGGCGCAGCTCGCCTCCACGCACGTGTCGCTCGCCGGGGTGCTGGAGCACATCGTGCCGCAGAGCTTCTTCGAGGCGGCGGCCACGAACGAGGTGCTCCAGATCGTGTTCTTCGCCGTGCTGTTCGGCGTGGCACTGGCGCACGTGCAGGGGGAGCCGAAGCGCTTCATGCTCTCCTTCGCCGAGAGCACGGCCGAGGTGATGTTCAAGTTCACCAACCTCGTGATGGCGTTCGCCCCCGTCGGCATCGGGGCGGCGATCGCGTTCACGGTGGGGAAGAGCGGCCTCGGGGTGCTGCGCAACCTCGGGCTGCTGGTGCTCACCCTCTACGGCGCGCTCGCCGTGTTCATCGTCGCGGTGCTCGTGCCGGTGGCGGTCATCACGCGCGTGCCGCTCAAGCGCTTCCTGCGGGCGGTGAAGCAGCCGGCGCTCATCGCGTTCTCCACCGCCTCGTCGGAGGCGGCGCTGCCGCGCGCGATGGAGGAGCTGGAGGCGCTCGGCGTGCCGCGGCGGATCGTGGCCTTCGTGCTCCCCACCGGCTACTCGTTCAACCTGGATGGGAGCACGCTCTACCTCGCGGTCGCCTCCGTCTTCGTGGCGCAGGCGGCGGGGGTGGACATGTCGCTCGGCCAGCAGCTCCTGATGATGCTGACGCTGATGCTCACGAGCAAAGGCGTGGCGGCGGTGCCGCGAGCCTCGCTGGTGATCCTCTCCGGCGCCCTCGCCAGCTTCGGCCTCCCGCTCCAGGGCGTGGCGGTGATCCTCGGTGTGGACGCGCTGATGGACATGGCACGGACGTCGATCAACCTCGTGGGGAACTGCCTGGCCACGGTAGTGATGGCCCGGTGGGAAGGCGAGTTTCCGGGGGAGGCTCCGGCGGTGCAGGCGGCTCCGGTAGCTGGGGTGTAGGACCTAGTCGCTAGACCACCATGGAACGCGTGTGGCGTGTGGGAGACTGACGGGAGTAGATGCGAGGTAGAGCGCGTGTAGGCTCGGCTGTAGATGGACTCTCTCTACATCCCGCCGTACACGCCGCCGTACCTACGCCCTCGTTCCGTCAGTTCCCCACACGCGACACGCGTTGTTTGGTGGTCTAGCCACTAGGTCCTACAATCCCCCCAACCCTAAGCCTCTACCCCCAGAAATCTCAGCGCCCCCAGCACTGCACCTCTCACCGGGCGCACCTCCTCGGCGCGCACCTGGGCGCCGGGGACGGCGGACTTGAGGCGGTGCTCGACGCGCTTCCGGAGCGCCGCGCCCGGCGCGAGCAGGCCGCCGCCGAGCGCCACAGGGCAGGCGGCGCGCTCGTCCTGAAAGAGCTTGCGCGCCAGCGTGCGCACGTGGAGCACGAGCTCCTCCGAGGCGAGCGTCAGGATCGCGTTCGCCCGCAGGTCGCCCCCTTCGGCCGTGGTCACCACCACCGGCGCGAGCGACGCGAGCTGCGCCGGCGTGGCCGCCGCGGCCCACCCCACCAACTCGGCCGCCTCATTGAGCTCCGCGGCCGTGAGCACCGCGCCCACCAGCGCCGTCTCCGGCTCGCGCCCGTCCGCCGCCGACGTCACCACGGAGAGCGCGCGCCGGCCGATCCACACCCCGCCACCCTCGTCGCCACACACCGGCCCCCATCCCCCGCAGCGCATCTGCGCGCCGGCGGGGCCGCGGCCGAACGCGACCGAGCCGGTGCCGGCGATCAGCAGGATCCCCGGGCCGTCGCCGAACGCGTCGTCGAGCGCCACCGCCGCATCGGCGTGCACCACCACCTCCTCCGCCAGCTCCCGCGCCACGAGCGCCTGCCAGAGCGCCTGCCGCTCCGACTCGCGTCCGACCCCCGCCACGCCGACGCACAGCACCTTCGGCATCACGTGAGTCATCTGGCCGCTCGCCAGCGCCTCGCGCACCGCCGTCGCGATCACCTCCGCGGACTGCTCCGCCGCTCCGGGGCGCACCGCGCTGGCCGGTCCTTCGGCGCTGCCGAGCTGCGCGCCCTGCGCATCGGCCACCATCACGCGGGTCTTCGTCCCGCCACCATCGACTCCGACGACGATCGCTGTCATGTACGCTTCGCTCCCGCCTTCGGCGCGGGGTGGGTGTACGAGGAGAGCACGCCCACGAGGAGCGTGATCGATGTGCCGATCAACACGTACCATGGCCAGGCCACGCGCGCCAGTGGGCCCAGCGCGCCGGCGAGGGCGGGGACCGCCGCCGCCATCTGCTTCGCGAAGACCACGAACGCCATCGCGAAGATCCCCACGCTCATGCCGAGAATCGCATCGCGCTGCACGGCGCGGCGCCAGAAGATGCCGAGGAAGAAGCCGCCGAGCAGCCCGCCGTACGTGAACGAGGCGATGCTGAGCGCGAGCACCACCACCGGCGTCCCCTGCTGCCGGAACATCAGCGCGCCCACCGTCAGGATGCACCCCCAGACGAGCGCGAACATCTTGCCCATGCGCAGCGTCCGCGGATCGTCCGCCTTCCGGCCGGTGAGGGGGAGATAGATGTCGTGGGTCGTGGACGCGGCGAGCGAGTTGATCGCCCCGGAATGGGTGCTCATCGTGGCCGCCACCACCGCGGCCAGCACCAGCCCCACGAGCCCCGGCGGCATGTGCTCGAGGATGAACGTGGGGAAGATCGCGTCCGGCGTGTCGAAGGTGCGGCCGCCGTAGAGCGTCCAGAGCCCCACGCCGATGAACAGGAAGAGCGTGAACTGCGCGAACACCGCGATGCCGCTCCCGATGATCGCCCGCTGCGCATCCTTCAGGCTGCGCGCGGAGAGGAGGCGCTGGACGATGAGCTGGTCGGCGCCGTGCGACGCCATCGAGAGGAAGGCGCCGCCGAGGAGCCCCGCGAAGAGCGTGTTCGGCCGGTCGATGCCCGTGTACACGTCGATCACGCGCAGCTTCCCGGCCGCCCTGGCGCTGTCCAGGATGTGCGTCCAGCCGCCAGGGACCACGCGCCCCAACAGCACGAGCGCGGCGACCCCTCCCGCCACGTACACGCTCGCCTGCAGGAGCTCAGTCCACACCACCGCCTTCATCCCCCCGCGGTACGTGTACACCACCGTGAGCAGCCCCAGGATGAGCACCGCCACCGGCATCGCGCGCTCGGGGGGGAGCACCGATTCGACGATGATGGCGATCGGGATCGCCGTGGCGAAGATGCGCACCGAGTCGGCGAGGCCGCGCGTGACCATGAACACGATCGACGTGAAGCGCCGGGTCGCGAGCCCGAAGCGGCGCTCCAGCAGACCGTACGCGGTCACCAGCTCCCCTTCGTAGTAGCGCGGGAGGAGCGTGTAGGCCACCACGACGCGGCCGAGGATGTACCCGGCGACGATCTGGAGGAAGCCGAAATCGCCGAGGTACGAGAAGGTGGGCGCACCGATGAAGGTCAGCGCGCTCGTCTCCGTGGCCACCACCGAGAAGAGCACCACCCACCACGGGATGGCGCGGTCGGCAACGAAGTAGTCGCGGGCGTCGCGCTGGCGGCGCCCCACCCACATGCCGAGCACCGTGGTGCCCGCCAGGTAGGCGATCAGGACGATGATGTCGAGCGCGGTGATCGATCGCATCACCGGCGCGCCTCACTCCACGACATACGCCTCCATGGCGAAGTATTCGGCGAGCCCGAGCCGGTCGAGCTCCGCGGCGGTCCCCTTGTTGCGCGCGTCCACGCGCTGCCAGAACTCGCGGTCGTCCTGCCCGGGGAAGGGCGCACTGTCCTTCTGCGATTGGTGCTTGAAGATCGCCTGGATCTTGAGCCGCAGCTCCTCCTGCGACAGCGGCACGAGCCACGTGGCCTCGGTCACGGGCCATTCCTGCCAGGCGCCGCGGTAGAGCCAGATCTCGGGGCGCGGTGCGAGGGGCGCGGTGCGCGCGGACTCCGCTTCCGGTGGCGTCGGCGCGGCGGCGGGAGAGGAACGCGAGGGCTCGCGCCCCGCGCCCCGCGGCCCGCGCACCGCCTCATCGATCGCTTCCTTGCACATCCGATGCGTCCCGTGCGGGTCGGAGAGGTCGCCGGCGACGAAGATCAGGTCGGGGTGGACCTCGTCGAGGAGCGCGCGCACGATCGCCACGTCCTCGGGGCCGACGGGGTCCTTGCGCACCTTGCCCGTCTGGTAGAACGGGAGGTTCAGGAAGCGCGCGTCCGCGCGCGTGAGCCCCAGCACCTCGATCCCCGCCACCGCCTCCGACTCGCGGATGATGCGCTTGATGTCGAGCACCTCGGGAATGTCCACGTCCCCCGGCTGCTTCCCCGCGAGGAACTCGCGCACGCGCGCGGCGAGCGCGCGCACCGGCACCTCGGGAAGGTAGCCCTCGCGCGCCATGCGCTCCAGCACGTCCACGTGCCGCCGCACGTCGTGGTCGAACACGGCGATGTTGCCGCTCGTCATGTACGCCACCGTGATGTGGTTCTCGTTCTCCACGAGCTTCCGGAGGATGCCGCCCATGGAGATCACATCGTCATCGGGGTGCGGCGAGAAGCAGATCACGCGCTTGCCGCGCGGCAGCTTGGAGCGGCCGCGGATCTTCGCGCCGAGCGCGTTGAAGACCACGCCGTTGAGCGCCCCCGGCGAGCCGTGGGCCGCCACGAGCGAGGAGAGACGGTGCTCGGCGTAGTCGCGGTGCGTCAGCTTCAGGATCGCCTTCCCGGTCGTGCGCGCGAGCCACACCACGGCGCGCACCGCCAGCTCCGGCGTCCACGTCACCTCGCCCACCAGCCACGGCGTGGCGATCTCCGTGAGCTGCTCGGCGGCGGCGCGGTCCACGTAGAACGTCGTGTGCGGGTGGCGCTGGAGGAAGGTGGCGGGGATCTCGTGATCGACCTCTCCTTCCACGGCGCGCCGCACGATCTCCGCCTTGTGCTCCCCCGTCGCGAGGATCACGATCTCGCGGGCCTCGAGGATCGTGGCGATCCCCATCGTGACCGCCTCGCGCGGGACGTTCTCCTCGCCGAAGAAATCCGCCGCCGCGTCGCGGCGGGTCACCATGTCGAGCGTGATGAGCCGAGTGCGGCTCTCGAGCCCCGATCCCGGCTCGTTGAAGCCGATGTGTCCCGTCTTCCCGATCCCGAGGAGCTGGAGGTCGATCCCGCCCGCATCGCGGATCGCCTGCTCGTAGCGCCGCGCCTCCTCCGCCACGCGCTCGCGTGGCACGTCGCCGCGCGGGATGTGCACCTTCGCCGGGTCGATGTCGATGAGGGAGAAGAAGTTCTCCCACATGTAGCGGTGGTACGAGTGGATGCTGTCCGGCGCCATCGGGTAGTACTCGTCGAGGTTGAACGTCTCGACGCCGGTGAAGCTGAGCCCCTCGTCCAGGTGCATCCGGATCAGCTCGCGATAGACTCCGATGGGAGTGGAGCCGGTGGCGAGCCCGAGCACGGTCGGCATCCCCGCGCGCTCGTGGTCACGGATCAGCTCGGCAATCTTGCGCGCGACGAGGCGCGCGATGTCGTCGTGGTCATCCACGACCACCGTGGGAATTCGCAATGTCGGTTGGTGGGGAGGGTGGTGCGTGCCGGGATGCGAGAAAGCCCGCGATGCTCCCCGAGGAGATCGCGGGCTTCCGGACGGTCAGGCGCCGGCGCGAGCGCCGCGAGCCGTGTGGTGGAGCAAGCCTTACGCGGTGAAGGAGCTGCCGCAGCCGCAGCCGCCCGTGGCGTTCGGATTCTTGAAGGTGAAGCCGGAGCCCTGCATCGACGAGACGTAGTCGATCTGCACGCCGTTCAGGTACTGCGCAGAGAAGGGATCCACGAAGACCTTGAACCCTTCCTGCTCGACAACGAGGTCATCCTCGGCGCTCTGCTCCTCGATGAGGAGGCCGTAGCGGAAGCCGCTGCACCCGCCGGGCTGGACGCTCACACGGAGCCCACCCTGCGCCTCGGACACCCCTTCCTGCTGCATGAACCGCTTGACCTCGGCGGCCGCCACAGGGGTGACCGTGATCGTGACCGCGGGCTGCTGAGTAGTGCTCATGTAGAACCTCTGTGAAAGTGGCGGGGGGTAAACCCCGGCTGCTACGTACTATAGCGATACTACCCCGCCGGTTCAAGAACGGTCGTGCCCTGGGCGCGACACGAGCGTGCGCTGCGGGAATCGTTCCACGCCAGCGCGCCCGCCCGCCCGGCTCGCGCCGGGCGATGGAAGCGGCCGGTCAGTCCGCCGGCACCAGCTCGCGCTCCCCCGCGGCGGCCGCTTCTTCCGGCGCCGGCGGCTCCTCCCGGAACGACCGCGCGATCCAGATGAAGGCCAGGAGCGCCACCACGAGCAGCACGATCCCGGAGGTCACGTAGCCGAAGATGATCTTTCCGGTTCCGAAGAGCGTCCCGTACACCGCCACGATGCCGGCCACCCAGTTGGCCCACGCACCCGCACCACCAGGGATCTGCTCGCGCCCGAGGCCCATCCGCTTCGACACCCGCGCCCACCCCGGACCGCCGGGGCGAACACGCCGGTAGAACGCCTCGAGCACCTCGTCAGGTTCCGGGAGGGTGAGGAAGGTGACGGCGAGCCACACCACCGTGGTCACGGCCACGGTGATCACCATCACCCAGGCGTCGGCGTTCAGCCCACCGTTCCGCACGACCGCGGGCACGAAGGCGTCGGCCGGCGCGAGCCCGAGCGCGTGCAGCAGGCGCCCCAGGTAGCCGAGGACCACCAGCGAGGTCACGAAGGAGGCGATCATCGCGCTGATCTCCGACCACGCGTTCACGCGCCACCAGTACCAACGCAGGATGAGCACGAGCCCGGTGCCGGCACCGAGCGCCAGCAGCAGCCGCCACGCCTGCTCCACCGACGAGAGCTGCCACGTCACGAGCATCGAGCCGGCGAAGAGGAAGATCGTGGCCCAGCGGGACACGGTCACGTAGTGCTTCTCGCTCGCGTCGCGGTTCAGGAAGCGCTTGTAGAAGTCGTTCACCAGGTACGACGCGCCCCAGTTGAGCTGCGTGCTGATGGTGGACATGTACGCCGCGGCGAAGCCGGCCATCATGAAGCCGCGCCAGGGGGTGGGGAGGAGATCCACGAACGCGTGCACGTACCCGGACTCCTTGTCCGCGAGCGTCGGGTAGAGAATCACCGTCGCGAGCCCGGTCACGATCCATGGCCAGGGGCGCATGGCGTAATTCGCCACCTGGAAGAAGAGCGTGGCGAGCACGCCGTCGCGCTCGGTGCGGGAGGAGAAGATGCGCTGCGCCACGTACCCGCCGCCTCCCGGCTCGGCGCCGGGATACCACGCCGCCCACCATTGCATGAACAGGAACACCGAGATCGTCATGAGCGGCATCCACGCGTAGCCGTGGATCCCACCGTGCTGCACCGACACCGGGAGCACGGAGAGCGCCGCCGTCTCGCTCCCGAAGTGCTTCGTGACGCCGGCCTTGAGCGCATCCATCCCGCCCACGGCCTTCACCGCGAACACGGCGAGGACGATCACCGCCGTCATCTTGATCACGAACTGCACGAGGTCCGTCCACAGCACCGCCCACAGGCCGGCGGCCACCGCGTAGAGCATGGTGACCGCGAAGCAGATCACGACGGCGAGCACCTCGCCGGAGACCACCGTCCCGCCAATGTGCACCGCCTTCAGGCCGAGCGAGATCGTGAGGATCTTGATCATCGCTCGCGTCACCCACCCGAGCACGATCAGGTTCATCGGGATGGCGAGGTAGAGCGCGCGGAAGCCGCGCAGCGTCGCCGCCGGCTTTCCGCTGTAGCGGATCTCGGCGAACTCCACGTCCGTCATCACGCGCGCCCGGCGCCAGAGCCGCGCGAAGAAGAAGACGGTGAGCATGCCGCCGATGAGCATGTTCCACCACAGCCAGTTCCCGGCCACGCCGTTCGCGACCACGAGCCCGGTCACCACCAGCGGTGTATCGGCGGCGAAGGTCGTGGCGACCATCGAGGTGCCGGCGAGCCACCACGGGACGTCGCGTCCGGAGAGGAAGTACTCGTCGAGGTTCTCCCCTCCCTTCTTCGTGAAGATGAAGCCGATCACGGAGGAGAGCAGGAAGTAGGCGGCGACGATCGCCCAGTCGATCAGCGTGAGCTTCATGGAGCCGTGCCGGAGTGGAGGGGGTGGGCGGAGGGGAGGGCGGCGGTGGCGCGTGCGCCATCGAGCGCCATCGTCACCGCGTCGGCGAGGGCCACGCGCACGCCGGAGATCTTGTGGTTCTCGCGGGTGGGGTCGACGCGGTTCGTCAGGAGCACCACGAACAGATCGCGCTCGGGATCGATCCAGATCGACGTGCCCGTGAAGCCGGTGTGGCCGAACGCGCTCCGGGACAGGTGATGCCCCGCGGAGTTGGTGCCGTTCGGCACCTCCCACCCCAGGGCGCGATTGGAGAGCGAGGGATCCTGCGCCTGCGTGAAGGCATCGATCGTGGCCGGATGGAGAAGCTGCACCCCGTGCCAGCTCCCGCCGTTCAGCATCATGCGGGCGAAGATCGCCAGATCGTGGGCGCTGCTGAACAGCCCCGCGTGGCCGGAGACGCCGCCCAGCGCGTACGCGTTCTCGTCGTGCACCTCGCCGTGCACCAGGCGGCCGCGCCACGGGTCGAGCTCCGTCGGCGCGATGCGCGGCCACAGCTTGGCGGGGGGACGGTACATGGTGGAGGTCATCCCCAGCGGGCGGAAGATGTGCTCCTCATCGTACCGGTCGAGGGGCTCGCCGGTGATCTTCTCCACGATCTTCCCGAGGAGGATCACCCCGATGTCGCTGTACACCATGCGCGCGCCGGGGACGGTGTCCAGCGGCGTGTTCATGAAGAGCCGCAGCGTCTGCTCCGGGCTCTCGTTGAGGAGGTAATAGCGCTCGAACGGCGGGAGCCCTGCGGTGTGCGTGAGGAGGTTCCGCACGGTGACCTCCGCCTTGTGCGGTCCCTTCCAGTTGGGAAGGTAGCGCTGCACGGGGGCGTCGAGGTCGATGCGCCCCTGCTCCCAGAGCTGCATCGTGGCGGTCGTGGTCCCGATCACCTTCGTGAGGGAGGCGAGGTCCCACATCGTGTTCTCGTCGGGCGTCGGCGACGGGGCCCAGTCGAGGTGCCCCACGCCCACGCTGGCGTAGATGGCTTCCCGGCTTCCTATGATCGCGTACGCGCCGGGATAGGCGCTGTCGGCGAGCCCGCGCGCGAGCACGGCGTGCACCGAGTCGCGGACCACGCGGGCGTAGTCGACGGGGCGCGTGCGGGGGGCCGAGGCGCAGGCGGCGGCGAGGAGCGCGGCCACGGCGGGGGCGATGATGGCGCGGACGGGCCGGCGCGCCGAGGCCACAGGGACGCGGTTGCGCCGGCGCGGGCGCGCCGGTGCAACCCCAAACGAGTCGAGGATATTCCGGCGCGTGCGCGCCGGTATATCTTGGAGCGTCTTCAGCATTGCGAGTGGGAGCGAATGCATCGACATGTACGTGCGGGTGGGACCGTGGCCCTGGTGGTGGGGCTCGCCTGCGTGAGCGGCGCCGCAGCGCGGCGCGCGCCGACCACGCCGGCGCCGAGCGCGAAGGTGCGCCCCGGGATCACGGTGCTTCTCGAGGATAGCGCGGCGCTGATCGCCGGCAAACGGGTGGGCCTCCTCACGAATCAGACGGGGATCGACGAACACGGGACGAGCGACATCGACCTTCTGGTACACGCCGGGAGCGTCGGCGAGGATGGTCCGAAGCTCGTCGCGCTCTTCTCGCCGGAGCACGGCATCCGCGGCACGGAAGACCGCACCAATCTGGCGAATGGGCGCGACGAGCGCACGGGTCTCCCCATCTATTCGCTGTACGGCGCGACCACGCTGGCTCCGCCAGACAGCGTGCTCCGGCAGCTCGACGTGCTGGTGATCGACCTCCAGGACCTGGGGGTGCGCTGCTGGACGTACGAGGCCTCCATGGTGTACGCCATCCGGGCGGCGGCGAACAACCACGTGCGCGTGCTCATCCTCGACCGCCCGAACCCGATCTCCGGCGTGCAGACCGAGGGGCCGGTGCTCGACCCGAGCATCGCCTACGCGGGGACGCACAGTGCGGCGCGCCGGGCCACCCCCACGGCGCTCTACCCGATCCCGATGCGCCACGGGTTGACGATGGGAGAGCTGGCCCGCTTCTACGACGACGTGCTCGGCCTGCACGCCGATCTGCACGTGATCCCGATGACCGGGTGGCGGCGGAGCGAGTGGTTCGATGAGACGGGGCTGCCGTGGGTGAAGCCCTCCCCGAACATGCCATCGCTCGCCAGCGCCACGCTCTATCCCGGCGTGGTGTGGCTGGAGGCCACGAACGTGTCCGTGGGGCGCGGCACGCCGGAGGCGTTCCAGCACATCGGCGCGCCGTGGCTCGACGCGAAGCGGGTGGCGGCGCTGCTCAACGACCGCGAGCTCCCGGGGGTCCGCTTCGAGGCGGAGCGGTTCACGCCGCGGAACCCGACGGATGAGAAGTACGGCGGGCGGGAGATCGCCGGCGTGCACATCATCGTCACGAACCGCGACCGGGTGCAGGCGACGCGCGTCGGCGCGGCGCTGTACTGGGCGATCGCCAAGACGGCCAGGGACTCGCTGCGCATCCGGACGCTCTCGTTCAACCAGCTCGTCGGCGTCCCCGCCGCGCGCGAGGCGCTGCTCTCCGGCGCGGATCCGGACAGCCTGATCGATGCATCGCTCCCGGCGACGGTGGGCTTCGAGCAGGCGACGCGGAAGTATCTGTTGTACCGGTAGCCCCGAATTTGCATCTCCGTGGGTCCACACTCGAGCCAGACAGGAGCCAGGCATGAAGACCTTAGTGCTCATCGCCCTCGCGGCGGTGCTGGGTGGATGCGCATCACGCAAGGTGGAGGTCACCACCGGGGCCACGCCCTCGAGCGGCGTGTCGCTCAACGTGACCAACAACGCGAGCCAGGCGGTGAACGTGTACGTGACGAGCGGCGGCAGCGACATCTTCGTCGGCCAGGTGGCGCCGAACAGCACGCAGCTCCTCAGCGTGAGCGGAGTGGCCGCGGGATCGACGGTGACGCTGAAGGCGCGACTCGCCGACGGTACCCGCACGTACACGCGCGACAACGTGGCGCTTTCCGGCAGCACCGCCTGGACGGTGCCGTAAGCGCGGGTT
>DASTSH010000075.1:0-6560 GCA_035760785.1 Gemmatimonadaceae bacterium
GCGTGTCGCGTGTTGGGAACTGACGGGCCCTAGAGACTAGGACCTGGTGGCTGGACCACCAAACAACGCGTGTGGGGTGTAGAAGGCGGTCGTAGGCGTGAGGAGCTAGGTAGAGCGCGAGTAGGTTCGGATGTAGAGAGAGTCCACCTACATCCGAACCTACTCGCGCCGTCCCTACGCCCTCTCCCCGTGAGTCTCCCACACGCCACACGCGTTCCATGGTGGTCCAGCCACCAGGTCCTACACCCCTCCGGTTCAGTCCCCAGGCACAACCTCCGGCACCGGATACTCTCCGGTACCGCGCTTCTTGAAGAACCGCGCCGCCAGCCGCTCCTTCCACCCCACCAGGATCTCGTACACCGTGGGGATCACGATCAGCGTGAGCAGCGTGGAGGTGATCGTGCCGCCGATCACCGCGCGGCCGAGCGGAGCGCGGAAGTCGGCGCCCTCGCCGTGGCCGATCGCCACCGGGAGCATCCCGGCGATCAGCGCCAGCGTCGTCATGATGATCGGGCGGAGACGGATGCGCCCCGCCTCGATCAGCGCCTCGCGCAGTGGGGCGCCGCGTTCTCGCGCCCACTTCGCGAAGTCGATCAGCAGGATCGCGTTCTTCGCCACGATCCCCATGAGCAGGATCACCCCGATCAGACTCATGATGTTCAGCGTGTCGTGCGTGATCGCGAGCGCGAGCACCACGCCGATGAGCGACAGCGGGAGCGACACCAGGATCGCCAGTGGATCGATGAACGACCCGAACTGCATCACGAGGATCAGGTACATGAGCAGCACGGCGATCCCGAGCGCGGTGTAGATGCGCGTGAACACCTCGTTCTGGTCGCGCGCCTCGCCCCCCTGCGTGATCTGATAGCCCGCCGGGAGACGCAGCGTGCTGAGCTTCGCGTTGATGTCCTGCACCACCTCGTTGAGCGGCCGTCCCTGCGTGTTGGCCTGCACGATCACCACCTTCTCGCGGTCGAGCGTGCTCACCTGCGCCGGACCGAGCCCCGACTTGATCGTGGCGATCTGCCCGAGCGGGAGGATCGCCGGCGCACCGTCCGGGCCCTGCCCCACCACCAGCGGAAGCTGCTGGAGGTCGGTGACGCGCTCGCGCGCGCCGGGCGCGAGCCGCACGCGCACCTTCCGCTGCTCGCCGGTGGGATCGGTCCAGTAGCCCGCGTCCACGCCGGCGAACGCGGGGCGCAGCGACTGCGCCACCTGCCCCACCGTCACGCCGAGCGATCCGGCGAGGCCGCGGTTGAGCTGCACCTCCAGCTCCGGCTTCTCCCCGCGCGTGGAGAGCCCCACGTCCACCGCCCCCGGCACCTTCTCCACCATCGCCTGCGCCTGCTCCGCGAGCCGCGTGAGCACGTTGGCATCGGGGCCGCGCATCTCGACCTGGATCTGCTTGTACGCGCCGCCGAACCCGCTCGTGAACACCGACGTCTTCACGCCGGCCACGCGCGCGAGCTCGTGCCGCAGCTCCTCGCCGAACGCGTCCTGGCTCACGCTCCGGTCGGCCTTCGGGATCAGGCGCACGTAGATCAGCCCCTCGTCCACCGAGGGCGTCTGCCCCGGCACGGCGGCGCCGATGGTCGTGTAGGTGTACGCCACCTCCTTGTGTGCGCGCGCGATGCGCGCCACCTGCTCCGCCTGGATCGTCGTGTAGTCCAGGCTCGAGCCGGGGGGCGCCTCCACGATGATGTTCACCTCGCTGCGGTCGCTCACCGGCACGAAGCCCCCTCCCACCTGCCGCACCACCGGCACGACCTTCACGAGCATCACCATCCCCGCCAGCACGGCGACGCTCGCCAGCAGCCGCAGCCACGCGCTCACGCGCCACTGGAGCACGAGCACGATCGCCACCACCGCGGCGAGCACCACTCCCGCCGCGAGCATCCCCTTCACCGGAATCATGAGCGCCGCCGCGAACGAGCCGGTGGCGATCGCCACCATCGCCAGGCGGTGGTCGAGCGCCCAGGCGACCACCCCCTTGTACTCGTCGGCCTTCCGGTCGAACCACTTGTTGAACCGCGCCAGCGCCCGCGAGATCGGATTCCGCATCTGGTGCATCTCGAGCTGCGGATCGGGCCAGTACGCGGAGAGCATCGGGTCGAGCGAGAACGACACGAACAGCGACACGAGCACGGCGCAGGCGATCGTGAGCGCGAACGGCTTGAACCACTGCCCGGCCACGCCGTACATGAACGCCACCGGCACGAACACCGCCACGATCGAGAACGTGGTGGCCGCCACCGCCAGGCCGATCTCGTCCGTCCCCTCGTGCGCCGCCTCGTAGTGGTCCTTTCCCATTTCGATGTGGCGCACGATGTTCTCTCGGACCACGATCGCGTCGTCGATCAGTATCCCGATCGCCAGCGACAGGCCGAGCAGCGACATCGTGTTGAGCGTGAACCCGAACGCCCACACGGCGATGAAGCTCGCGAGCACGGACACCGGCAGCGCGAGCCCGGTGATCACCGTCGACCGCCACGAGTTGAGGAAGAGGAACACCACGAGCACGGTGAGCAGCGCCCCCTCGATCAGCGCCTCCTGCACGTTCTTCACCGCGTGGCTCACCCGCACCCCGGCGTCCTGCACGACCTCCAGCTTCGCGCCGGGCGGGAGCTGCTTCTGGAGCGCCGCGACGCGCGCGCGGATGGCGTCGCTCACCTGCGTGGTGCTGTAGCCCTTGGACTTCAGCACCTCGATCCCCACCGCCTCGCGCCCGTTGAACAGCGCGGCGGTGCGCGCCTCCTCGGTTCCCACGAACACGTCGGCCACCTGCCCCAGGCGCACCACCTGGCCGTTCTTCTCGGCCACGGTCAGCCGCTCGAACTGCTCCGGCGTGTCGAGCCGCCCCTTCAACCGAATGGACCGCTCCTGGAGCGGCGTGTTCAGCCGCCCCACCGGCGCGGCCAGGTTCTGCGCCTCGAGCGCCTGGACCACCTGCGCCACGCTCACCCCCGCCGACTGCAGGTCGGCAGGACGCACCTGGACGGTCATCTCCGGGTACGTGCCGCCCACCACGCTCGCCTGCGCCACCCCGGGCACCGCGCGCAGGTCGCGCACGATGAGCGGGTCGGCGAGCTTCGTGAGCGCGTCGCGCGAGAGCGTGGACGACGTGAGCGCGAGCGAGAGCACCGACTGCTGCGACGGATCGAAGCGCGTGAGGATCGGCTCCTTCATCTCGTCGGGGAGGTCGGCGCGCTTGGTCGAGATCGCGTCGCGGATGTCCTGCGAGGCCTGCTGGATGTCCTTCTCGAAGTCGAAGAACACGATGAACTGCGCCAGCCCATCCGTGGACGTGGACGTGGTCTTCGACCAGTCCACCCCCTCGATCGACGAGAACGCGTCCTCGATCGGCTGCACGATCTCGCGGTTCACCTGATCCGGCGACGCGCCGGGGTAGGCGATGCTCACGCCGATGATCGGCTGCTGGATGTCGGGGAACTCGTCGGTGTGCAGGTTGAGCAGCGCCGCGATCCCGAACGCCACGAGCGCCACCATCACGGTGATGGTGACGATCGGGCGCCGGATCGCGAAATCCGAGATGAACATGAGCCTCTCCTATCGCTCCGCGGTCGTGCGATCGCTCGGCGCGAGCACGCGCACCGGCGTTCCTTCCGCGATCCCCTGAGCGGCGCCGAGCAGCAGCGTGTCCCCCGCGGCGACCCCGCTCGTGATCTCCACCTGCTCCGTGGCCTCGTCGCGCAGCCCGAGCGCCACCGGAACCTTCTGCGCTTTCCCGTTCCGCACGCGCACCACCGACGGCGTCACCCCCGCCTCGTCGACGGCGCTCGCCGGGGCGAGCAGCCCCTTGCGCACCTCGCTCGACACGCGCCCCTGCGCGAACAGCCCGGCCACGAGCGTGCTCCCCTTGTTCGGGATGGACACGGTGAGCCGGACCTGCCGCGTGGCCGGATCGGCCGCCGGGTTGATGCGCTCGATGTGCCCCGTGAAGGTGCGCCCGGGATAGCCGTTCACCGTGAACTCCACCGGCGCGCCCACGCGCAGCGCGCCGATCTGCTCCGCCGGGACGCTGGCGTCGTAGCGCATGCTCGTCGGGTCCACCACCGTCACCAGCGCCGTCCCCGGCTGCACCACGTCGCCCGCGTTCACGGGGCGGTCGCTCACCGCGCCGCCGAGCGGCGAGCGCACCTGCGTGCGCGAGAGCTGCTGCCGCGCGGTCGCCAGGCGCGCCTGCGCGTCGGCCTGCGCGGCCTCGGCGGCGGCGAGCGCGCGCTGCGACGCCTCGAGATCGCGCTCGGCGATCGCCCCCGCCTGCTCCAGCGTGCGCGAGCGCTCGAGATCCCGCTTCGCGTTGTCCAGCGCGAGCTGCGTCGAGCGCACCGCGGACTGCGCGGAGAGGTAGCTCTCGCGGATCGCGGTGTCGTCGATGCGCAGGAGGAGCTGCCCCTCCTTCACCTTCTGCCCGCGCTCCACGTACGTCTGCACCACCGGTCCCGCCACCTCGGCGCGCACGGTGGCGCTCTGCTCCGCCTCCAGCGTGCCGGAGATCAGCGGCCCCGTGCGGAGCTCCCCGGTCGAGATCACGGCGACGTTCTCCTTCGCGACCGTCACCGGCTGCGGCGCCTGCGCCGCGGGCGCTTCCTTCTTCCCGCAGGCGGCGAGCGCCAGCGCGATCGCGGCGAGCCCCGCTCCCCTCCCCCACCGGGCGCGCGCGCGCGCGGACCCGCTCCCGTCGTTCTGCATCATGGCTGGATCCCCACTTGGCTCGCCTGCGCCGCGCTGGTGATGGCGGGCTGCGTCGGCGACGTTTGTCTTGGTGTCTGCTGCGGAATCGTGAGCGGCGTCGGCGTCGCCTGCTGCGCCGACGGCTGCGCCGCGCCGGCGGCGCCGGCGATCGGCAGGTCGCGCAGGAGCGCCACGCGCATCCTGGCCACCTGGAAGTCGCGCGAGGCCTGCGCGCGGTTCGCCTGCGCCTGCTGGAGCTGCAGCCGCGAGTCGCTCAGCTCCGTCTGCGTCGAGATCCCCTCGCGGTAGCGGACCTCGGCGATCTGGTACGCGCGCGAGGCCTGCTCCACCGTCCCCATGCTCGCCTGGAACTGCGCGGCGGCGGCGGTGAGCTGCGCCAGCGCGTTGCGCGTGTCCAGCTCCGCGGCCTTCCGCGTCTGCCGGAGGCGCGCTTCCGCCTCGCGCAGGTTCGCCTCGGCGATCACCTGGTCGGCATGGATCGAGCCGCCGGTGAACAGCGGCACGGAGAGCGTGCCGGTGATCGTCCAGTTGGTGCGGAACTGGTTCCAGTCGGGGAAGCCCGTGGGCGGGAAGGCCACGCGCCCGTACGCCGACGAGAGCGTGAGCGTGGGGATGCGCTGCGACTTCGCCACCGTCACCGCGCTGCGCTCCGACACCACGTTCTGTCCCGCCTGACGCACCGGCGCGCGGCGCGTCACGCTCGTGTCGGGCTCCGCCTTCAGGATCGACGCGAGCTGCGCGCCCATCGCCGACGACGTGTCTCCCAGCTCGGTGGTGAGCGCGAGCGGCTGGTCGAGCGGGAGCTGCAGGAGCTGCGCGAGGCGCACGTAGGCGATGTCGCGCTGCGACCGCCGCTGGATCACCACCGGCACCTGGTTGTCGCGCGTCACCTGCGCGCGCAGCAGCTCGAACTCCGGCTGGTTCCCCACCTGCCGCGCGAGCCGCGTCTGCGCGAGCGTGGTGTCCGCCTGCGCGAGGGTGGCCTGGGCGATGGTGAGCAGACGGTCGGAGAGCGCCGCATCGTAGTACGCCTGCGCCACGTCGAGCACGAGCTGCGCGCGCGCGGACGTGAGCCCGATCGCCGCGCTCTCGCGCGCGGCGTCCGCCTGGTGGCTCTGCGCCCGGATGCGTCCGCCGGCGAACAGGTTCTGCGAGAGGTTGAGCCCCAGGTTGAACTGGTTGGCGGCGCCGAAGCCCGCCTGGCTGAAGTCGATCCCCCCGCCGCTGGTGCAGCCGAGCGCCTGCTCGAGCAGCGACACGCGCTGCTCGAGCGGCGCGGCGGGATTGGGGACGAACGTCGAGCACTCCGGCGGCCCCGTGGTGGTGTCGCTGCCGCCGCCGAGCCCCTCGAACTGCGACTTGAGCGTGCGCGTGTACGAGGCGCTCGCGCTGATCTGCGGGAGCCACTGGCTGTGCGCCTTCTGCTGCTGTCCGCGCGCGCGCGACACGCCGGCCTGCGCGATGGCGATGTCATCGCTCACCTTCTCCGCCAGGGAGAGCGCCTCGTCCAGGGAGAGCTGGCGCGCCGGGGCGCTCGCGGCGTCGCGCGCGGTGGAGTCCGCGCCCTGCGCGCGCGCGGGCGCGGCGGCCGTCGCCGCGGCGGCGAGGGCGGCGAGCGCGGCGAGCACGGCGCGAGGCATGATCCATCCCCTCGATCTATGGAGCGTCATGAAGCGTGGTTCCGTGGTTCGGTGGTGTCGGACGTCAGGTGCTCGGGACGCCGAGCGCGCGGACGAAGAAGCGCACCTTCTCGGCGATCGTGTCCTCGGCGCTCGAGGCGTACACGTCCGTCATGATGTCGCGTCCCATCGCCTCGGCGAACAGCGCGCCCATGAGCATCGTCG
>DASTSH010000076.1:0-4372 GCA_035760785.1 Gemmatimonadaceae bacterium
CGCGAGGTAGCCGCAGATGATCGGCCCCAGGAACGCGCCCAGGTTGATCCCCATGTAGAAGATCGTGAACCCCGCATCGCGCCGCGCGTCCCCCTCGCGGTAGATCTGCCCCACCATCGTCGACACGTTCGGCTTGAAGAAGCCGGTGCCGATCACCACGAGCGCGAGCCCGATGTAGAACATCGTCATCCCCGGCACCGCGAGCGCGAAGTGGCCGAGGGCGATGATCACCCCGCCGAGCACGAGCGAGCGCCGCGTGCCGATGAACCGGTCGGCGAGCCACCCGCCGATGAGCGGCGTGAAGTAGACGAGCCCCGTGTACGTGCCGTACAGGTTCGCCGCGCGCGCGGTGCTCCAGCCGAGCGCGTTCACCAGGTAGAGAATGAGCAGCGCGCGCATCCCGTAGTACGAGAAGCGCTCCCACATCTCGGTGGCGAAGAGGAGCCCGAGCCCTCTCGGATGGCCGAACAGCGCGCGGTCATCGAGGCTCGGCGGACGGTCGGCGGCGGTGGCGAGTCGGGGAATCGCGCTCACGAGTCGGCTCGCGCCCCTGCGGGCGTGGACTGGAAGGTGGTCATCACGGATCTCGAGAGGAAATGAGGCCAGGTGGGATTCGTAGGAGGATGCCACGCGAGCGGGAGCATGGCAACCGCGCCCCCTGCCGAGCGCGCTCCTTGCGAACGATCCGGCGGAGTGACGTGCAGCTCACCCGCGATGACAGCTCTCTCCAATGGAGGTTCGGAACATGCCGCCCGTCCGCGCGCTCGCCTCGCGATTCGTGCCGCTCCTCGCCCTCGCCACCGCCGCCGCGTGCGCGCGACACCCCGGAGCGCGAAGCGCGCCCGTCACCCAGCCGGAGAGCTACGTGCGCGTGGAGAACACCATGCCGCAGAGCTTCACCCTCTACGTGCTGGACGGCTCGAGCCAGCTGCGCATGGGACGCGCCGACCCGCTGCGCACCACGCTCCTCCGCATCCCTCGCTCGTTGGTCTTCCCCGCCGTCACCCTCCGCTTCCTCGCCCGCCCCGACGACCCCACCAGCGCCTCCCCCGTCACCGAGACCATCGTCGTCTCCCCCGGCGATACGGTCGGCCTGCAGATCGTCCGGTGATGCGGGGCTCGGGGGATTCGAGGGACCGGAGATCCGGCGGGCCCGCGGCCAGTGAGCAGGGCCGCAGCGGACCGGGGGGCTGGCAGGCTGCTGAAAGCGGGGCGCATGCTGCCGTGGGCGGAGCCACGCCGACACGGCATGCAAGCTCCTCGTCACCCATGCCTTCGAGACGGTTGGGCTGCCAGGTGGTGGGACTCCGCACCGACGACTTCGACTTCCACTCGCGGCGGGCGATCGCCGGCGCCCGCCTCCAGTACGCGGTTCGCCGTCACGCCGTCAGGTCCTCGCGATCATCTTGATCTCGATCAGCTGACTCGGGAACGCGAGGCGCGGCGTGACGAGGATCGTGCTCGCCACGACCGGGCGCCCGCCGTACGCTTCCGCCCGGACCGCGCCCGCCGCCGCGAAGGCCGCATCCATGTTGGTCACGTAGAGCACTTCCTCGACCACGTTGTCCAGCGTGGCGCCGTACTGGGCGAGCACCTTCTTGGCGTTCGCATAGCTCTGGGCCATCTGGATGCGCATGTTGCCGTGGTCGAGGATGTGGCCCTCGCCATCGACCGGAGCCGCGCCGACCATGTTCCCGTCGTCATCGTGGGATAGCTGGCCGGATACCCAGATGGTGTCGCCTACTCTCACAGCTTGGGCGTACCCGTACGATGCTTCCCACGGCATCCCGAGATTCCGTGCCTCCTTCTGCACAGGCATGCTGCCTCCCTCACCGCCCGGGGTGGGTTGATGTGACGCGTTCGCGCCAAGCGAGGCCATCTGCACGGGACGAGTGCCGGTGTGGCCCGAGCGAGGACGCCCGGGGGGCGTGCTGCACGGAGCGCGCCCACGCCAGCGGGGGCCAGTGCCTCGCCTCGGTGACAGCGAGGTGCTCGCTTGGACGTGGGATGGTGTGAGGGGCGCGCGATGACTACCGTGTCGCCACCTTCCACCGGGAGTCCTCGCAGCCGCGGCACGGAGACGGGACAGGCCACGATGTTCAGCTACGTCGATCTCGAGCAGCGGATCCCGGCCGACCACCCGCTCCGCTTCCACCAGGATGCACTCACGATTCAGAGTTTCTTCAGCAGCCTGCTAGTGGACAGCGCCCCGGCGGACAGCCCCCTTCCCTCTCCCCTCACCCCGTATATTCCCCCCTGACCCCCGGCCCCCGACCCCCAACCCCGAGCCATGATCACCCTCCGCGCCCTCACCAAGCGCTACTCCGACGTCGTCGCCGTCGACTCGCTCGACCTCGACGTCCCCGCCGGCGCGTGCTTCGGCCTGCTCGGCCCCAACGGCGCGGGGAAGACCACCACGATCGAGATCTGCGAGGGGCTCACCGAGCCCGACGGTGGCGACGTGCTCGTGCTCGGCCAGCGATGGAGATCCGACGGCGACGCGCTGCGCCAGCGCCTCGGGATCCAGCTCCAGGAGACGCAGTTCTCCGAGAAGCTCACCGTGGAGGAAACGGTGCGCCTCTTCCGCTCCTTCTATCGGCACGGCCGCGACGTGGACGAGGTGATCGCGCTCGTGCAGCTCGGCGAGAAGCGCCGCTCGCGCGTGGGCGGGCTCTCCGGCGGACAGAAGCAGCGCCTCGCGCTCGCCTGCGCGCTCGTGGGCGACCCGGAGCTGCTCTTCCTCGACGAGCCCACCACCGGCCTCGACCCGCAGGCGCGGCGGCAGCTCTGGGAGCTGATCGAGCGCTTCCGCGCCGACGGGCGCACGATCCTCCTCACCACGCACTACATGGACGAGGCGGAGCGACTGTGCGACCGGATCGCGATCATGGACCACGGCAAGGTGATCGCGCTCGGCACGCCGCGCGAGCTGATCGCCTCGCTCGGCGCCGAGCACATCGTGGAGTTCTCCGTGGCCGAGGGCGCGGTGGTGAACGTCGATGCCGTTCGCGCGATCGATGGCGTGCGCGCGCTGCGCGCCGCGGCCACGGGCGCGGGGTGGGAGATGGAGGTCGCGGAGCTGCACCGCGCGGTGCCGGCGCTGCTCGCCGAGCTCGCGCGGCAGCGGGTCGAGCTGAGCGAGCTGCGCACGCGCTCGGCGTCGCTCGAGGATGTGTTCGTGTCGCTCACCGGGAGGCACCTGCGCGATGACTGAGACCCTCGCTCCCGTGCGGGAGCACGACGAGGCGCCGCGCGCGCGGGCGCGCCGCGGGCTGATCGAGCACCCGCTGGTGCAGCTCACGCTCGTGCGCTACCGCGAGTTCCTGCGCGAGCCGGAGGCGGTGTTCTGGGTGTTCGTCTTCCCCATCCTGCTCGCCGCCGGGCTGGGGGTGGCGTTCCGCAACCGGCCGGCGGACGTGCAGCACATCGCCGTGCTCTCCACCGCCCCCGGCGCGCGCACCGTGGCCGAGGCGCTCGGGCACGACTCCACGCTCGCCGTGCGCGCGCTCGACGACAGCGCCGCCGCGCGCGCGCTGCGCACGGGGGAGGTGTCGCTCGTGATCGTGCCGCACGGCGCGTCGAGCGTCACCTACCGGTACGACGACACGCGCCCGGAGTCGCGCGCGGCGCGGCTCGTGGCCGACGCCGCGCTCCAGCGCGCGGCGGGGCGCACCGACCCCGTGGCGGTGTCCGAGAGCCGGGTGCGCGAGCGCGGCTCGCGCTACATCGACTTCGTGATCCCCGGGCTCCTCGGGATGAACCTCATGGGGAGCGGGATCTGGGGGATCGGCTTCGCGATCGTGGACGCGCGGAAGAAGAAGCTGCTCAAGCGCCTCGTCGCCACTCCCATGTCGCGCGCGCAGTACCTGGCGAGCTTCCTCCTCTCGCGCCTGACGATGCTCATCCTCGAGGTGGCGACCCTCCTCGGCTTCGGCGCGCTCGTGTTCGGCGTCCCGCTGCGCGGCTCGATCGCGCAGCTCGCGCTCATCTGCCTGCTGGCATCGCTGAGCTTCGGCGCACTGGGGCTGCTGGTGGCATCGCGCGCGAGGACGATGGAGGGCGCCTCGGGGCTCATGAACCTCGTGATGCTCCCGATGTGGGTGTTCTCGGGGGTGTTCTTCTCGTCCTCGAACTTTCCGAAGGCGATGCAGCCGTTCATCCAGGCGCTCCCGCTCACGGCGGTGAACGACGCGTTGCGCGCGAACATGCTCCAGGCGGCGGGGCTCGGCGCCGTGGCGGGGGAGCTGGGGATCGTGCTCGCGTGGCTGGTGGTGGCGTTCCTGCTGGCGTTGCGGATGTTTCGGTGGAAGTGAGGGGCGCGGGGCGGGGGGCGCGGGACTGGGGAATCGGGAATCGGGAGAGGCAGCGAGGG
>DASTSH010000077.1:0-8570 GCA_035760785.1 Gemmatimonadaceae bacterium
CAGTAGCCGCGCCGCCACGTTGAAATAGATCAGGATCCCCGCCACGTCCACGAACGACGCCACGAACGGGGAGGACGCGATCGCGGGATCGAAGCCGAGGCGGGTGAGCAGGAGCGGGAGCATCGCGCCCACGATCGTGCCCGTGAGCACCACCATCAGCAGCGTCAGCCCCACCACGGACGCCACCCCCATGCCGTTCCCCCACATGAGCGCGCGCCCGAAGCCGATGGCGCCGAGGAAGGCGCCGAGGAAGATCCCTTGCCCGAGCTCCCGCGCCAGCACGCGCCACGAGTCGCGCAGCCGCACGTCCTCCACCGCGAGCGCGCGCGTGATCAGCGTGGCCGACTGCGAGCCCGAGTTCCCGCCGGAGCTGATGATGAGCGGCACGAAGAACATCAGCGCGACGGTGCTCTCCAGCGTGCTCTGGTAGTGCCGGAGCGCCGTCCCGGTGAACATCTCCTCCACGAACAGCAGGATCAGCCAGCCGCCGCGCTTGCGCGCGATGTTCCAGAAGCCGGCGGAGAAGTACGGCTCCTCGAGCGGCTGCATCGCGCCGAGCTTCTGCACCTCCTCCGTCTGCTCCTCCACCATCGCGTCGATCACGTCGTCCACCGTCACCACGCCGACGATGCGCCCCCCGGAATCGACCACCGGCACGGCCACGAGGTCGTACTTCGACGTGAGGCGCGCCACCTCCTCGCGGTCGGCGGTCGCCGGCACGGTGACGACGTCGGTCCAGGCGAGGTCGGAGATCCGTGAGCCCTCCGGCGCGGCGAGCAGCTCGCGCAGGGAGAACACGCCGCGCACGCGCCCCTCGGGGTCGGTGGCGTAGAGGGTGTACAGCGCCTCGCGACGCCCCGCGCGCGCCACCGCCCGCACGTTGCGCAGCGCCTCCTCCACGGTCATCCCCTCCGGCACGGACACGAACTCGGTGGTCATCAACCCGCCGGCGCTGTCGGGAGGATAGGCGAGCAGCAGCTCCGTCTCGCCGCGCGCCTCGGCGGCGATCTCGGAGAGGATCTCCCCCGCGTGCTCCTCCCCGAGCTCCTCCAGCACGTCGGCGCGGTCGTCCGGCGTCATCTCCGACACCAGCGCCGCCGCCATGCTGCTGCTCATCGTCTCCAGCACCTCGGTGCGGAGCTCCTCGCTCAGATACTCCAGCACGTCCGCCGCGCGCGCCGGGGGGAGGGCGCGCAGGAGCTGCCGCACCTGGTACGGCTCGAGCGTCTCCGCGACGTCGGCGAGGTTGGCCGGGTGCATCTCCTCCGTCTCGGCCGCGATGTCGGCCGGCGACTCCTCGAGCAGCGCCAGGATGTCCGGCCCGATCAGCGCGGCGACGGGGTGATCTTCCTTCCGTTCCGATGGCGACATGTGAACCGTCCTGAAGACTCGGCGGCGGCGGCGCGACTCGCGCGGCGGCGTCGTGCACGGAGCGCGCCGGACCGGTCGCGCGCCGCGCACGACACGCGCCCCGTCCGGTGGCGCGTCAAGTTACCCCGGGTGGGGAGGGCGGAACAAGCGCCGCGCGCGACGCGCATTCAACCCTTTCGCGCATGGCGCTGTCTCAGGGGCATGGCCGCGCCGCACGGCGGCGCACACGCGCGCCCCGCGCCACGGCGCGCGCCGGACGAACGCCTCACGCTGACGCCCGCACCCATGATGCGCGACATCCTCCTCATCTCGCTCCCGCTCGCGGCCGCGCCCCTCGCCGCGCAGCAGCTCGCGTCCGCCGCGGTGCCCACCGCGGCCGCCGCGGCGCTTCCGCCATCGTCCGCCTCCCGCGCGAACGCCGTCCGCGCCATCACGCCGCCGGTGATCGATGGGCGCGAGGGCGATCCCATCTGGGAGCGGGCGCAGGTGATCCAGGGCTTCCGGATGTTCGAGCCGGTGGAGGATGGACCCGAGCGCTTCCACAGCGTGGCCCGCGTGGCGTACGACGAGAAGTACCTCTACGTGCTCGTGCGCGCCTTCGATCCGCATCCCGACAGCATCGTCGCCCTCCTGAGCCGCCGCGACGTGCGCACCCCATCCGACCAGATCAAGGTGATGATCGACTCGTACCACGACCGCCGCACGGGATACGAGTTCGCGGTGAATCCGATCGGCGTGAAGCGCGACTACTACACCTTCAACGACGGGGAGGAGGACGAGTCCTGGGACGGCGTGTGGGACGTGGCCACCAGGGTGGACTCCCTGGGATGGGTGGCCGAGTTCCGGATCCCGTTCAATCAGCTCCGCTTCCCCGAGCGGGAGACGCACACGTTCGGGATCATGCTCACCCGCGAGATCGCGCGCACGAACGAGCGGATGAGCTGGCCCGTGTACCGCCGCAGTCGCGCCGGGATCGCCTCGCAGTTCGGCGACGTGGGAGGAATCACCGGGATCGGGAAGCCGCGCCGCCTCGAGATCACGCCGTACGTGGTGGCCACGAACGCCACCCGCGCGAGCGCCGATGTCGCGGGGGAGGTGACGGGCTACGGCCGGAGCCAACGCCTCACCGGCGGCGCGGACATCAAGTACGGGGTGAGCTCGAATCTCACGCTCGACGCCACCGTGAATCCCGATTTCGGGCAGGTGGAGGCCGACCCCGCCGTGCTCAACCTCGGCGCGTTCGAGACGTTCTTCGACGAGCGGCGCCCGTTCTTCATCGAGGGCACCGGGATCTTCCGCTTCGACGTCAACTGCAACGACGGCCGGTGCAACGGGCTCTTCTACTCGCGCCGCATCGGGCGCTCGCCGCAGCTCTCCGATCTCGATGGCTGGTCCGACGCCTCCACCCCCACGGCCACCACGATCCTGAGCGCCGCCAAGCTCACGGGGCGGCTGTCGAACGGGCTCTCGGTGGGGGTGCTCGACGCGCTCACGGCGCGCGAGTCGGGCGTGGGCGGCCGCACGGTGGAGCCGCGCACGAACTACTTCGTGGCGCGCCTCCAGCAGGACCTCCGGAACGGGAGGTCCGGCGTGGGCGTCATGTTCACGGCCGTGGACCGCTCCCTCGACCAGTGGAGCGCGGACTATCTCCGCCGCGCCGCGTACGCGGGCGGGGTCGACTTCCGCCACCGCTTCCTCGGCGAGCGCTACGAGCTCACGGGGTTCCTCGCCGGCACGCGCGTGGCCGGGAGCGCGAAGGCGATCGCCGCCACGCAGGAGAGCAGCGTCCACTACTACCAGCGCCCCGATGACGGCGTGCGATTCGACAGCACGCGCACGTCACTCGGCGGTGACGCGGAGCAGATCGGGCTCTCGAAGATCGGCGGCGGGATCGTGCGCGGCAGCACGAGCTTCACGCGCTTCTCCCCCGGCTTCGAGATCAACGACGTGGGCTTCCTCTCCCAGGCGGGGCGCCAGTCGTGGAGCAACTGGGTGCAGCTCCAGTTCAACACGCCGCGCGGCTTCTACCGCTCGCTGCGCGTGAACTTCAACGAGTGGCAGAGCTGGACCACGCAGGGCTTCCGGGCGGCGCACCGCACCACGTTCGGCGGGAACGTGAACGCGCACGCGGAATTCAAGAACTCGTGGTGGGGGCACATCGGCGTCGGCGTGGACAACGCGGGGGCGGTGTACTGCGACTTCTGCGCGCGCGGCGGGCCGGCCGTGCGCCTGTCCCCGGCGCTGTTCGCGTGGGCGGGAATCGAGGGAGACACGCGCCGGGCGCTCGCCCCCCAGCTCTGGGTGAACTACAATCACGGCGATGCGGGGCGCTCGCGGATGATCGAGGTGAACCCGCTGCTCACCTACCGCGCCTCATCGCGCTTCGACGTCACCCTCGGCCCCGACCTCACGCGGGAGACGAGCGACGCGCAGTACCTCGACCAGCTCGAGGACCCCGGTGCCGGCATCACGCACTTCACCTTCGCGCGCCTCGACCGCACCACGCTCGGCGTCACCTCGCGCGCCAACTTCACCTTCTCCCCCAACCTGTCGCTACAGCTCTACGCGCAGCCGTACGTGAGCACCGGGCACTACTCCGACTGGCGGGAGCTGGACGAGCCACGCTCGGCCAGCTACGACCGCCGGTACCGGTCGTTCACCCCCGCCGATACGTCGCTGCGCCTGTCGAGCTACGACTTCAACGCCAAGCAGTTCCACTCCACTACCGTGCTCCGCTGGGAGTATCGTCGCGGCTCCACTCTGTTCTTCGTGTGGACGCAGGGGCGCGAGCAGGACGACCGCAACCCGGGCTCGTTCGGCTTCCGCCGCGACTACGGGGACCTGTTCCGGTCGCACCCCGACAACACGTTCCTCATCAAGGCGTCGTACTGGTTCAGCCCGTGAGGGGTGTCGCGGCTCAGAGGAGCGGTAGGCTCCGCCGGTCGGTCTCGCACCGCGTCACCTCGAACCCGGCCACGGCCACCGCCTCCACGATCCGCGCGGCGTCGAGGCGTCCATCGTGCTCCACCACCGCCGCCCCGCGGTGCACGTCCGCCCGCGTCACCCCCTCCAGCGCCCCGAGCGCCGTCTGCACGGCGCGGATGCCGTGGATGGAAGTGAGTGTCGGGATCTGCAGCATGATTCGCATGGGGGGAATCTACGGTTCAGGGGATGGGAGATGGTGGCTAGACCACCGTGAAACGCGTGTCGCGTGTGGGAGACTGACGGAATGAGGGGATGGGTAGAGCGCGTGTAGGGCGGGATGTAGAGAGAGTCCACCTACAGCCGAGCCTACACGCGCTCTACCTCCCTCCTCTTCCCGTCAGCTCCCTACACGCGACACGCGTTCTTCGGTGGTCCAGCCACCACGTCCTACTCCCTTCTCTTCGGTGCCCTCCACCCGTCCAACCCTTTATCTTGAGGATATTCCCTCTGACCGAGCGCGCGAAATGACGAATCCGCTGCACCGCCTCCACGAATCGGGCCAGTCGATCTGGCTGGATTACATCGACCGCACGATGCTCCAGGACGGGGAGCTGCAGCGGCGCATCGAGCAAGATGCGCTCACGGGGATGACGTCGAACCCGACGATCTTCGAGAAGGCGATGGCGGAGGGGACGGCGTACGATGCGCAGCTCGCCGCCGCGCCGGCGGGGTACACGGCGTGGGATCTGTTCGAGCTCGTCGAGACCGACGATGTGCGGACCGCGTGCGACATCTTCCGCCCCATCTACGACCGCGCGCACGGCGCCGATGGGTTCGTGTCCATCGAGGTCTCGCCCGGCGCGGCGCACGATGCGGACGCGACCGTCGTCGAAGCGCACCGTCTCTGGGAGATGGTCGGCCGCCCCAACGTGATGATCAAGGTGCCCGGCACCGAGCAGGGGGCGGTCGCCACGCGGCGGCTCATCGCGGACGGGATCAACGTGAACATCACGCTTCTCTTCGCGCGCGAGGCCTACCGCAAGATCATCGAGGCGTACTTCGTCGGGCTCGAGGATCGCGCGCGCGCGGGGAAACCGCTGGATGGGATCGCCTCCGTCGCCTCCTTCTTCGTGAGTCGCGTGGACACCGAGGTGGACAAGCGGATCGCGGCCCTGCTCCCCTCCGCATCGCCGGACGCCGCGCGCCGCTTGCAGGCGCTGCAGGGGCGGGTGGCGGTGGCGAACGCGAAGCTGGCCTACGCGCTCTTCCGCGAGATGTTCGCCGGGGCCCGCTGGGACGCGCTCGCCGCGAAGGGGGCGCGAGTGCAGCGCCCGCTCTGGGCGAGCACGAGCACCAAGAACCCCGCCTACCGCGACGTGATGTACGTGGAGGACCTGATCGGTCCGGACACCGTGAACACGATGCCGCCGGCCACGATCGAGGCGTTCCGTGACCACGGCGTGGTGGCGCGCACGGTCGACACGCACCTGGACGAGGAGCGCGCACTCATCGCCGAGCTGGAGTCGCTCGGCATCTCGCTCGCGTCGGTGACCGACAAGCTCCTCGTGGACGGCCTGGCCTCGTTCCAGAAGTCGTTCGATACGTTGATCGCGAGGTTGGAGGAGAAGACGAGGACGCTGGCGTCGAAGTAGCGGGACTCGGGAATCGGGGCGCGGGGCGCGAGTGGGATGATGATTTGCGACGAGGGGCCGGCGGTTGCCGGCCCTTCGTCGCGTTCCATGTTACCCGCGCCCCGCGCCCCGCGCCCCGCTCACCGCCCGATGACCGTCTCCGCGCCGTTCACCGCGATCACGTGCACGTCCGTCCACGGCGGCAGGCGACGGCGGAGGGCGGCGGCGGCGGGCGTGGTGGCGGCACGCAGCGCCTCCACCGTGAGCGGGAGCGATGCCGCGCCGCGGATGCGCAGCTCGAGCCGCCAGCCAGTGTCCGGGGGCGCGACGAAGTCCGCGCCCATCCGGCCGCGCGCCGCGGCGGTGCGCGGCATGGGGGAGGGGAGCGACCAGTCGGTGATCCGCCCGGCGGGCGCGCGCAGTCGGATGCGGAACGCGCCGGGCGCGGTGATGCGCAGGGCGACCACCCGCGTGCCGTCCGCCGGGTCGGCGCGCGTGCCGAGCAGGCGGACCGCGGGCGCGGCGAAGCCGGTGGGGCCCGCCGGCGCCTGGAACACGAGCGGGCGCTCCCCGGAGCCCGGGACCGGGCGCATCTCCGGGGCGTTCGCGAGCGCCTGGCGCGGCGTGTCGTAGTCCTCCCCCACCACCCGCAACGTGCGTGACGTGGGCCCCTCCACGTGCCGGATCTCGAGCCGCTGCGGTCGGGCGAAGGTGTAGCGCGGCCGCGCGAGGCTCACGCCCATCGCCGCGAGCGCGAGCACGGCGCAGATGGCGGCGCTCCACCCCGCGGCGCCCGCGCGCATCGCGCCGGGGGCGAGGGCGAGCGCGAGCAGCGACGCGGGCACGGCCACGAGCGCCGCGAGCACGAGGTCGGGAGCGATCGCGAGGGGGAGGCGCCCGAACACGGGGGCGAACAGCCGCACGAGCATCACGAGCAGGCCGAGCGTGAGGGTGGCGGCGGGGACCGCGCCGATGAGCGCGCCCACCCACCACCACTCGTCAGGCATCACCGCCAGCAGGGCGAGCCCCGCCGCGATGCCGACCACCCACCAGAGCGCGACGTACGCCGAGCCGAGCCCCACCAGGGTGAGCGCCGCGAGCACGAGCATCCACGCGATCAGCACGCCCCCCAGCACCGCTCCCGTGCGCGCCGGCAGGTCCACGCCGTGCCGGCGGAGCGCCGCGCCGGTCATCCCCGCGAGCAGGATGATCGGCGCGAGCGCCGCGAGCGCGAACGCCACCGTGGCCGCGCCGGGCGCGGCGAACCACGACATCGGATGGCCAAGCGCGTACGCCGCGAGCGCCGCGAGCGCGAGCGCCGAGAGCACCCCGGCCGCCAGCGACACGAGCGCGAACGCCGCGCCGAGCGCGGCATCGCGCGCGCGCAGCCGATGCCGCCGCCGCGCCAGCACCAGCGCCCCGGCGCCGAGCAGCAGCGCCAGCACGGCCAGCACCACCGCCGCGTGCGCCCCGTAGTGCAGCATCGCGAGCCCGAGCACGTCGTAATACACCGCGCGCTCCGCGCTCACGTCGCCGGGGAGCGGACCGTTCGCGAGCGCACGCGCGAGGGCGAGCGCGTTCTCCCCCATGTGCTGCACCGTGCCGTGCGCCACCATCCACGTGCGGTCGCGCTGCGTGTGATACGCCCACCCGCCCTCGTACAGCGCGATGTCGAGCCCGCGCAACGCACCGAAGTCCCGGTAGATGCGGAAGTCGGTGTCCGAGGGGATGGCGCCGCTCTGGAAGATGTCCTGCGCCATCACCGTGCCGTACGGGTACGGCACGGCGCGCGCGTACGCGTCCACCAGCCACGGGTTTCCCGGCCCCGCCTGGAAGAGCACTGCCTTCCCACTGGGACCGGCACTCTCCAGGTTCACGAACGCCCGGACGTCACGCGCCCACGGGTGATGCGTGAAGGCGTGTGAGCCGACGAGCCCCTGCTCCTCGGCGTCGTTCAGGTTCACGATCACCGTGTGCGCCAGCGGGCCCCCGGCGGCGAGCGCGCGGATCACCTCCACGAGCGAGGCGGCGGCCACGCCATCATCGGCCGCGCCAACGCTCCCCGGCGGCGAGTCGTAGTGCGCCGAGAGCAGGAGCGCGTCGCGCGAGCGGCCGGGGATGCGCACCAGCACGTTCCGCACGGCGTAGGCG
Source organism: Gemmatimonadaceae bacterium (assembly GCA_035760785.1). GTDB lineage: Bacteria > Gemmatimonadota > Gemmatimonadetes > Gemmatimonadales > Gemmatimonadaceae > JADGGM01. The sequence goes on from DASTSH010000077.1 coordinate 8,079, forward strand.
ATCGCGACCCCCCGGCCGGGGGGGAGCCAGGCGCCGGTGGCGTCCTGCGTCGTCACCTGGATGCCGGGGACGCCGCGCAGCGTGCGCACCAGATACGCGGCGGCGCTGTCCGCGCCCGGCGTCCCCGCGATCCGGTAGCCGATGGTGTCCGCCAGGTACGACAGCACCGGCCAGGCTCGCTCCGCCGAGAACTCGGTCGCCGGAATCGATGCGGGCCGGCTGCGCGGCGGCCTGTCGCGCCACACCACCAGCACCAGCAGCCAAATCACGAGGGCCGCCACGGTGCTCCAGTACTGCGTCGGTGCCACCCACGCGGGCCGGCGCGCGCCGTCCATTCGCGCTCCATGAAAGATGGTCGGGGCCAATGTTCCGGGGGCGGGGGGCGGCGTCAATGGGACGCGGGGCGCGGGGCGCGGGACTCGGGACTCGGGAGAGGACCGCGGGGCGCGGCCGATGGCCGCACCCCGCCCCATGGTGCGAGGGGGGGCGGCG
>DASTSH010000078.1:0-4500 GCA_035760785.1 Gemmatimonadaceae bacterium
GCGCGCGACACTCGGCGCGTGGCGCAGGGAGAGGGGCAGGCGGCGGGGGCCGTTCGCGCAGGCGGCGTTCGCGCGTAGCAAGAGACTCCCCGGGCGCCGACGGTCGATGCCGATTCAGGCGCGCCGAACGCGCTGGCGCCCGGGGAGGCTCGCAGCGTGTAAGCGCGTACGCCGCCGAAGCGAATGGCCCCCGGCGCCACGGCCGAGGAGCCCGAGCGGAGCCAAGCCAACGCGCCCGAACCGCCGCCCGGCCGAGGAGCTCTCGCGGAACCCACCCGGCCGAGGAGCCGCTACGCCCTGGCCGCGCCGCGACCCGCCGTCGCTGCGACGGCACACTCCCGCACCACCTCGCGCGCCGGCACGACCTGCGCGATCGCCGCCACGCTCTTGCCCGCTTGCCAGAAGTCGTCGCCCGATTCGTCGAGCGAGGAGCGCTTGAGCTGGCGCAGGGAGCGGAGCGCGTAGATCGTGCGCATCCAGTGCTTGGTGCGGCGGTGCCGGAGCATCCAGCGCGCGACCGGGCCCGCGCGCGTCCCCATGCGCGCGATGTACGGCGTCCGGATCACCGACACCGGCACCCCGGTGATCCGCTCGGTGAGGACGATGTCGCCCTCGTCGGCCTCGATGATCGCTCGCTTGTACGCTTGCGATGCGTGGCACTCCTCGGTCGCGATGAAGCGCGTCCCCATCTGCACCCCCGCGTATCCCATCGCGAGCGCCCGCGCGAAGCCGGCGCCATCACCGATCCCTCCGGCGCAGATGAGTGGGACGCCGAAGTCTCCCAGCTCCTCGAGGAGCTGCTCCGCGCTTCGCGGGCCGGCGTGTCCGCCCGCGCGGTCGTTGACGGCGATCAGGCCGTGCACGCCGGCGTCGATCCCCTTCCGCGCCCACTTCCGCTCCGTCACGTCGTGATAGACCACGCCGCCCGCCGCGCTCACGCGCTCCACCACCCAGCGCGGGTTCCCCAGCGACGTGATGAAGAATCGCACCCCTTCCTCGAGCGCGATGTCCACCCAGCGCGTCATCCGCTCGTGGTACACGCGCGAGGACTGCTCGATGAGCGCGTTCATCCCGATGGGCTTCGGCGTGAGCCGCCGGATCAGGCGCAGCCCCTCGCGAAAGTCGTGACGGTGCACGTAGGTCATCGAGACCGGCTGCACGATGCCGATCGCGCCGGCGTCCGACACGGCGGCCACGAGCTCGGGATTGCTGCACGGGTACATGGCGCCGCAGATGAGCGGCACCTCGATCCCCACCTGGCGGGAGAAGGGGGTGTCGAGCGCGGGAGGGCGCGCCGCTCCCGCGACCGGGGCTGCCGGCACGGCGTCCGGACGGAGCGTCACGCGCTCAGCGCCCGGCGGGCTCGGGCGCCGCGGTGCGCGGCGCCACCGGCCCCACCAGCCAGCGCGCCGTCGCCCGCGCCACCACGTCGCCCGCGGCATCGCGCACCTCCGCGTGGAGCTGCCGCTCCTGCTCCTCGCGCGCATCCACCGGCGGCACGGTGCACTCCGCGGTCAGCGTCCCGCGCGCCTTCTTGAGGTACTCGATCGACAACCCGGTCACGATCCCGCGCACCCCCGGCGGCAGCGCCACGAGCATCGCCAGACCGCTCGCGACCTCGGCGAGGTTCATGAGCGCGATCGCGTGCACGGAGCGCAGGTGGTTGCGCACCGCACGCCGGTCGCGCATCACCACGCGGGCGTAGCCCGGACGCAGCTCGGCCACGTACGGCCGGATGCTCCCGGTGTACGGCACCATCCGGCCGAGCAGCCGGCTGAACGCCCACTTCCCGCCCGGCATGCCGCTCAACCGCTGCCACAGGCGCCACACGCGCGAGGTATCGGACATGGGTGGAATTTGTGGCCCCGGACGGCGCCGCGACAGAGGAACGCCGGCGTGCCGCGCGCTTACCGCACCCCGTCCAGGATCCTCGTCGCGATCTCACCGTAGCGGCCGCCGAAGTGATGTCCCCCGGGCATCTCCACCACCGTCGCCACATCGGCGGGGAGGGCGGGACAGCCCGACTCCTTCTCGTCCGCGCCGTGGAAGCAGAGCACGCGCTTGCCGCGCAGCTTCGCCACTTCCGGCACCGTGGGGAGATCGTCCTTGCGCTTGTGGTTCGAGATCAGGTCCACGAGGTGGAACGTGAAGTTCGCATTGGGCGCCAGGCCGAGCATCGCCACCTCGTCGATGCGGCCGAAGAGCTCGGTGGGGAGTCGCGAGGCCATGAACGGCAGCAGGTCGGCACCGCGCGAGTACCCCACGAGCAGCACGCGCGACTTCCCCCACGTGGACAGATAATGCCGCAGGATCCGCTCGAGGTCGCGCGAGGCCCCATCGGCCGTCCGGTGCCCCGAGGTCAGGTACGCGCGCGAGTCGAGCGCCACCACGGGGATCCCGCGAGCGGCCATGGAATCGGCGAGCAGCTTGTCGAGCGTGGCGAATCCGCCATCGCCGGTGAGGATCACGCCCAGCAGCGCCCCGCCTTGCGCGCGCGCGGGCACCTCGGTGAGCGGGAGGTCGCCGACGGTGTCGGCGGCCGGTGCGGTGGCGACCGGCGCGGGAGACTGCGCGGGGAGCGCGAAGGTGAGCGCCGGCGCGAGCGCGAGCGCGGCCACGAGGGCGCGGATGGTGGCGAGCATCGGGAGGTGTCGCCGCCTCGGGGGCGGCGGTGATCGAGGTATGGGCGATGGGTGCCGTCGAGAACGTCGTTGATACCACGCCGGCCGGAAAAGGTGGCGTCCCTGGAGATCCGGCATCACCCGACACAAACCATCGGCGGAGCTCGTACTGTCCCACCGCCAGTGCTCCCGTCCGCGCGGCAGCGCGCGGCCTCCGCCTCCGAATCTCAGGAGACCCTTCATGCGATGCACTTTCACGCGGCTCGCCACGCTGGCCGCCCTCGCCGCCCCTCCGATCGTTCCGGCCGCGCTCGCCGCACAGGGCGGGTCGCGCTACACGCTGTCCGGTTCCGCGGTCGCGATCTACGACCTCGCCGGAAAGGTGAGACTGGAGGCGGGGAGTGGATCGGACGTGGTGGTGAGCGTGGATCGCGTGGGCGCGGATGCGGACAAGCTTCGCGTGCTGACCGGCCCCATCGGGGGCAGCACTACGCTGCGCGTGCTCTTCCCCGCCCGCCGGATCAGCTATCCCGGCATGCGCGACAACTCCAGCACCACGCTCCGGGTGAACGAGGATGGCACCTTCGGCGACGAGGATGACGGCGGCGACCGCGTGACGATCACCGGCAGCGGCGGCGGGCTCGAGGCCGGCGCCGACCTGCGCATCGCCGTGCCGCGCGGGAAGCGCGTGGTGCTGCACCTCGCCGTGGGCGATGCCGCCGTGGCGAACGTGGACGGCGACCTCACGGTGAATGTGAACAGCGCCGACATCACCGTGAACGGCGCCCGGGGGCGGCTGCGGCTGGACGGCGGCTCCGGCAACGTTCGCGTCTCCGACGTGCAGGCGGAGCTCGACGTGGACACCGGCTCCGGCAGCGTGACCGTCACGGGAGCGAAGAGCGACCGGGTGCGCCTCGACACGGGCTCGGGCGGCGCACGCGTCTCGAACGTGGAGGCGTCACGGCTGGAGATCGATGTCGGCTCGGGGTCGATCGACGCGTCCGCGGTGCGCGTGCCGGACGTGAAGCTGGATGCGGGGAGCGGCTCGGTGGACGTCGCGCTCGCCGGGGAGATCCGCAACCTGGACATCGACGCCGGATCGGGGAACGTGACCGTGCACGTGCCGGCGTCGGTCGGCGCCGAGCTCTCGGTGGAGACGGGGAGCGGCGGCATCCGGACGGACCTCCCCGTGCAGGCCACGAAGCTCGAGCGCGATGCGCTGGTGGGGAAGATCGGCGACGGTCGCGGGCGCATCCACATCGAGACCGGGTCCGGGGGGGTTCGCCTGCTGACTCAGCAGTGAGGGCTTTCCCCGCGCGAGCGCGGGGCTTTGCCGCTTCCGTGCGCGTTCCCTCCCCCGCAGCTTTCGGGAGCGCGGGAGAGGGCCCGCGCGCCGAGCCGCCGGAGCCGCCATGACGTCGAAGTCGCTGTTGCAGATCGAGGAGCTGAACCGCCAGGACGTCGTGGCGATCCTCGCGCGCAATCGCGTGGGACGCATCGCGTACTCGATGCGCGACCGTGTGGACATCGAGCCGATCCATTACGTGTACTCGGATGGATGGCTGTACGGACGGACCTCGCCGGGCACGAAGCTCACGACGGTGCAGCGCAACCGGTGGGTGGCGTTCGAGGTGGACGAGGTGAGCTCCTTCACCGACTGGCGCAGCGTGGTGGTGCACGGCGCGCTCTACGTGCTCGAGCCGGATGACGTGTCGCCGACGGCGGAGGAGACGTGGGAGCGGGCGGTGGAGCTGCTCCGGCGCCTCGACCCGGCGGCGCTCACCACCGAGGATCCGGTGCCCCACCGGGACGTCGTCTTCCGCATCGCCGTGCAGGAAGCGACGGGGCGCCGGGCGACGGCCGGGATGTGAGCGCGGGG
>DASTSH010000079.1:0-4704 GCA_035760785.1 Gemmatimonadaceae bacterium
TGAACGAGCTGGGGCTGTGACGGAGGCGGAGATAGGACATGGTGGCTAGACCACCATGGAACGCGTGTGGCGTGTAGAAGGCGGTAGTAGGCGAGAGGAGATGGGTAGAGCGCGTGTAGGGCCGGTTGTAGAGAGTCCGCCTACAGCCGAGCCTACACGCGCTCTACCTCTCTCCTCTCCCCGTCAGTCTCCTACACGCCACACGCGTTCCATGGTGGTCTAGCCACCATGTCCTATCTCCGCCTCCGTCACAGCCCCAGCTCGTTCACCCTCGGCGGATCGACCGAGTAGTCGTAGAAGCCCTTCCCCGACTTCCGACCGTACATCCCGGCGAGGACCATCCGCTTCAGGAGCGGCGGGGGCGCGTAGCGCTTCTCGCGGTACTCGTCGAACATGATCTCGGCGATCTTGTACGTGGTGTCGAGGCCGACGAAGTCGAGCAGCGTGAACGGGCCCATCGGGTAGCCCGTGCCGAGCATCATCCCCTTGTCGATGTCCTCGACGCTCGCCACGCCGTGCTCCAGCGCGTTCACCGCGTCGATGAGATAGGGGACGAGCAGGAGGTTCACCACGAACCCGGAATTGTCCTTCGCGGCGATGGGCTCCTTGCCGAGCTGGCGCGCGAAGTCGAAGGCGCGGTCGAACGTCTGCTGACTCGTCGTCACCGTGCGCACCACCTCCACCAGCTTCATCACCGGCACGGGATTGAAGAAGTGGAGCCCCACCACCCGGTCGGGGCGCGCGGTGGCCGCGGCCATCGCGGCGATGGTGAGGCTGGAGGTGTTCGACGCGAAGATCGTGTGCGCGGGACAGAGCGCGTCGAGCTCCTTCCACATGGCGTTCTTGAGCTCGAGATCCTCGACCACCGCCTCGATCACGATGTCGCAGCCGGCGAGATCGCGGACGTCGGTGGTGAAGGAGAGCCGGGCCATCGCCGCGTCCCGGTCGCTCTCGGTGACCTTCCCCTTGCTCTTCTCGATGGCGCGGTTGAACGACTTCTCGATGCTCGCCTTCCCCTTCTGGCAGAACGTGTCGGAGATCTCGCGCACCTTCGTCTCGAACCCGCTCTGCGCGCACACCTGCGCGATCCCGGAGCCCATGAGTCCCGCCCCGAGCACTCCTACCTTGGCGATGTCGGTCATGATCCTCTCTTCCCGGTGGACCGGAGGTTATTTCACCATTCTCGTCGTCGCGCCGAGCGCCGCAAGGAGGGAGGGGCGGGGGAGCTCCCCCCGCTCCAGCCGATCGAGGAGCTGCTCGAGCGCGAGCTGTGCCCTGGCGACCATCGGCGCGTGGCTGCGCGACACGACCCATCCGCCGACCGCCGCCACTCCCGCCGCGGCGATCGCCACCACGGGGAAGAAGCCCAGGGCGATGAGCGTGGCCGCGCCGAGCGCGCCGCTCCCCGTCAGCGCCCCGCCGGTGGCCACCCGCTGCAGGCGGATGTTGGAGAGGTCCGCCTCCAACCGGACGAGCACCCGCCCTTCATCCACGGGAACCACCGTGGCGGCGACCTCGTGCGTCCGCGACAGGTGGTAGCCGTGCCCGCCCACGTTGAGCGCCCGCCGGAAGTGCGTGACGAAGTCCGCGCGCGGCTCCCACAGCATCCGATCCGGGAAGCGGCGCTTCACGATCAGCGTCTCCTCGCGCTGCATCCACGCGTCGAGCGACGCGAACACCGCCTCGGGGGTCGCGCGCACGGTGCGGCTGGCGTACACCCGCGCCGTGCCGAACAGCCGCGCCATCCCGCCGCGCTCCTCGGGGACGAGACTCCGCGTGCGCTCCTCGGCGAGTGCCTGACGCACGTGCTGCGGCGAGAGCCCGACCTCGCGCCCCACGTCCAGCAGCTGGTCCTCGCTGAGCATCGCATCCGACGGATCGGCGTCGGCGGCCTGCAGCTCGGCGGCGCGTGCGAGCACGCGCTCGAGCGCGGCGCGGTCGAGCCGCGGAGGACGCGTGGGGAGGTTGTCGCCGTCCGTCATGATCGCTCAGATGCCGCCCATCACCACGTCGAGCTGGCGGCGCATCCCGTCCAGGATGGGTTGGGGGAGCGGGAAGGCGCGCGCGAGCATCTGCGCCGGATCGCCGCTTCCCGCCACGTTCGCCGAGCGCAGGTAATAGCGCTCGTAGCCGACGAGGAGCTCCGGCGCCACACGCTGGACGAGGAGCGCGCCGCCGCGCACGGCGGCGGCGCTCGTGTACCGGTCGGCCACCCCGGTCCGCTTCTCCGCCGGCGTGGTGTTGTCGCTCACCGCCTGGTTGGCGATCGTCCCCATCGCCTCGTGCGCGAACACGTACACCGCGTCCAGCGCGCTCGCCGCCGCATCGGGGAAGGTCACGGCGACCAGGTTCGACCGGCCGCCGTTCGCGATCGTCCGCCCCTCGCCATCGAGCGGGAGCGACAGCAGCAGCTCGCCCCCCGCCTGCTGCGTGTTGTTGAGGAAGCCCTGGAACTTCGGGAGGTAGACGCGCGTCCACAGCGAGTCGACCGCGCCGAGCGTGGCGCTCCGCTCCCGCTGCTGCTGGTTCCAGTAGCTCTGGTAGAACCGCTGGCTCTCGTCGGCGACGCCCTGCTCGAACAGCCGCAGCCAGTCGCGGTCCGCGCCGCTCGGAAAGGAGGCGGCGAAGGTGGCGATCATCTGCTGCGTCTCCTGGTCGCTGGCGCGCCGCGGGTCCCCCTCCGCGCGCAGGAAGATGTCGATCCCCTTCTGCATGTCCTCCCACGACCCGAAGTACAGCGGGAGGAACTGGCCGCCCACGAGCCCGGGATTCGCGGCGAGCCGGCGCCGGAGCTGCTCGCGGTTCGCATCGAGCTGCGTGAACACGTTCGCGCGCTTCTTCAGCGCGGCGAGCTGGTCGTGGTACCCGCGCTTGAAGTAGGGCACCAGCGTCGTGTCCTGCTGCAGCATGGCGTAGCCGTGCAGCCAGAGGTCGACGTGGTAGCGCGTCCGCACCGGCCAGGTGGCCTGGGGAGCGGCGGTGCTCGCCTGTGGTGCCGCCGCCGGCGCGGCCGTGCCCCCCGTCGCGCAACCGGCGATGGTGGCGCCGAGGGTGAGGGCGGCGAGGCATCTCGCGATCGGTCGGGTCGGATGCATGCGCATGCGGCTCCTGATGGGGATCTCCTCGGGGCAGAGCGCGATCCGTGCCGCTGGATGCGCTCGCCGTCGCGTCAGGCGAGCGCTTCGACGATGACGGCCATCCCTTGTCCGCCGCCGATGCAGGCGGAGCCCAGCCCGAAGCGCTTCCCGCCCGCCCGCAGCGCATGGATGAGGTGCGCCGTGATGCGCGCGCCGGACGCCGCCAGCGGATGGCTCAGTGCGATTGCTCCGCCGTGCACGTTGAGCTTCTCGCGCGGGATCTTCAGCTCCCGCTCGACGGCGCACACCTGCGGGGCGAACGCCTCGTTCACCTCGATGAGGTCCATGTCGTCGAGCGTCATCCCCGCCCGCCGCAGCGCGATCCGGGCGGCGGGAACGGGGCCGATCCCCATCACCGTGGGATCCACGCCGGCCACCCCCCACGACACCAGGCGCGCGAGCGGTCGCGCACCCTTCGTCCTCGCCCAGTCCTCGCTGGCGATCACGAGCGCGCCGGCGCCGTCGCCGATCCCCGACGCGTTCCCCGCCGTGACCACGCCGTCCGCCTTGAACACGGGCTTGAGCTTCGCGAGCCCCTCGAGGGTGGTGTCCGGGCGCATGTGCTCGTCGCGGCGGAACTCCTCCGTCTGCCGCGTCTTCGGGTTCCGCACCGGGATCCCGATCACCTCCTCCGCGAACACGCCGCTCTCCCACGCCGCCTTCGCCGTCTGCTGCGAGCGCAGCGCGTACTCGTCCACGCAGCCGCGGTCCAGCCGGTACTGCCCGGCGAGCTTCTCCGCCGTCTCCGCCATGGCGAGACCGGCGACGGGATCCTTGAGCCCCTCCCAGAGCGAATCCTCGAGCGGCGGCATCTTGCCGAGCGGGAGTCCCCACCGCAGCCCGCGCACGGTGTGCGGCGCCTGCGACATGGACTCGCCCCCACCCACCAGGCACACCTCGGCCTCACCGAGGAGGATCTGCTCCGCGCCGGTGACCACCCCCTGGAAGCCGGAGCCGCAGAGGCGATTCACCGTGAGCGCCGGCGTCTCGATGGGACAGCCGGCCTTCAGCGCCACGTGCCGCGCGAAGTAGATCGCGTCGGCCGACGTCTGCATCACGTTGCCGAACACGGCGTGCTGGATCTCCCCCGGCTCGACCTTCGCGCGCTCCAGCGCCGCCGTGGCCGCGAACACGGTGAGGTCGATGGCGCTGAAGTCCTTGAGCGTCCCCCCGAAGGTCCCGAACGGCGTACGGACGGCGGAGAGGAAGACGATGTCGCGGGACTGCCCTTGAGTCTTCATCGGCGGCCTGGGGGCTGAGGGAATTAGGGGATCCAGAGGTAAAGATGCCGGGAGGGTGTAGGGGGATGGAAGTGGGCGTAGGGCGTAGTCGCTAGACCACCATGAAACGCGTGTGGCGTGTGGGGAACTGACGGGAGTAGATGCGAGGTAGAGCGCGTGTAGGCTCGGCTGTAGAGAGAGTCCGCCTACACACGAACCTACACGCGCTCTACCTATCTCCTCATCCCGTCAGTCTCCCACACGCCACACGCGTTCCATGGTGGTCTACCCCCTACACACCACGCCCCTTTTACTGCGCCGAGCTGGTGATCCCCGTCAGCCCCCGC
>DASTSH010000080.1:0-5650 GCA_035760785.1 Gemmatimonadaceae bacterium
GGCGCGCCGTCCTGTCCACCCTGGTGGACGGCCGCCCGCCATGCCCGGACGGTAACGCGTTTCACCGCACCAGCTTGCGTGCCGAGCCCATCCGGGCCCGGCACCTGCCTCACCCATCGGCGGACCTTCACCGGAGCGCACCATGCGACGCTTCGCCGCGTACGCAGCCCTGCTGGTCGTGCTGTCGGCGTGCACCACCGCGGAGATCACCGGACCCGGCGATCTCACGCCCCCCTTCAACCTCACCTACCAGCTCATCCCGAGCGGCGACCCCGATGCCCCCGAGGGCATCCGGCTGCGCTGGGAGCCGCCTGACGACGGTCGCGTCGCCGATTACGTGGTGTACTCCCGCGGCGCCGGCGGCGACTGGGTCCGCCGGGCGGAGACCACCTCCGCCTCCTTCGACGATCTCGGCGCGCCGGATGCGCAGTACTACGTCACGTCGCAGTCGGCCGACGGCGTGGAGAGCGACGGCTCGAACGTGGTGACGATCGATCCCGCGGAGCGGATGGCGCCGCCGTCCACTCTCTCCTCGATCTCCCTCGATGGCGCGGTGCGGCTCGCCTGGTCCTCCGATGCGCGCCTGGCGGCCCCGGAGCTGTTCGACCATTACCGCGTGTACTCCACGCGCTACGATCTGGACCGCGGCACCTGCGATCCCGCTTGGGCGCTCGAGGGCACCACGGTGTCGGAGGACTTCATCGCCTCCGGCCTCCCGAACGGCGTGCCGCGGTGCTTCGCCGTGAGCACCATCAGCCGCGACGGACACGAGAGCGACTGGACGACGCCGCGCGACGACACGCCGCGCTACGACGCGCGCAACGTGCTCCTGCGGGACGCGCAGGACGACCTGTCCGCGAGCGGCTTCTCGTTCTTCGTGCCGTCCACCGGCACGCTCGGCGCCGTGCTCTCCGGGAGCCGCACGGACATCGACTTCCGCGTGGATCGCGCCTCCGATGGCTCCATGTGGATGACCCCAGTGCGCTCCGGCACGAGCGTGACCCTCTACGGCTCGCTGCCGGTGGACGACCTCACCTCGATCGACTACGCGCCGCTCGACGGATACTCCACCGCCGCCATCGAAGCCGTGCCTGGCTACGGCTACGTGTACGAGACGCGGTTGTCCGATGGCCTGCACTACGGCGCGGTCCGAGTGACGGCGGTGGGAGCCGACTACGTGATCCTCGACTGGGCGTACCAGACCGATTACGGCAACCCGGAGCTGCGGACGACCCGATAGCACCTCCCACGCACGGTCGTGCGCGGGTAACTTCCCCGCATGACCGAACCGATCTTGATCGATGGGATGTCGCTCACCGTCGCGGACGTCCGCCGGGTGGCGGAAGGGACCGCGACGGTGGCGCTGGCGCCGGCGGCGCGCGAGCGGATCGCGCGCGCGAGGCGGATCGTGGAGGACGTGGTGCGGCGAGGCGATGTGGTGTACGGCGTCACCACCGGCTTCGGGAAGCTCTCCGAGGTCGCGATCCCTCCCGACCGGCTCGCCGAGCTTCAGGTGAACCTCGTGCGCAGCCACGCGGCGGGCGTCGGGCCGCTCCTGCCTGTGCGCGAGGTGCGCGCGATGATGCTCCTCCGCGCGAACGTGATCGCCAAGGGCTACTCCGGCGCGCGCGCCGAGCTGGTGGATCTGCTCGCCGGCATGCTCAACGCCGGGCTGCACCCGCCGGTACCGGAGCAGGGGAGCGTGGGCGCGAGCGGCGATCTGGCGCCGCTCGCGCACCTCGCGCTGGCGCTGATCGGGGAGGGGGAGCTGCGTCGCGACGGCCGGATGGGACCGGCGGCCGAGATGCTGCGCGCGGCGGGGCTCGCACCGGTGGTGCTCGACCCCAAGGAGGGGATCACCCTCATCAACGGCACCCAGGCGCACACGGCCGTGGCGGCGCTCGCACTCGGCGACGCGCTGCGCCTCTGGCGGACGGCCCACGTGGCCGGCGCGATGTCGCTCGAGGGGCTCATGGGGACCCCGGTCGCGTTCGACGAGCGCATCCAGGAGGCGCGGGGGCAGGTGGGGCAGCGGAGCTCCGCCGCCCTCCTCCGCACCCTCCTCGCGGACAGCGAGATCCGCGAGTCGCACCGCTACCACGATCCGCGGGTGCAGGATGCCTACGCGCTCCGCTGCATGCCGCAGGTGCACGGGCCGGCGCTCGACGCGCTGCGCTTCGCGGAGGGGATGATCGCCAGGGAGGTGAACGCGGCCACCGACAACCCGCTCGTGCTCGGCCCCGATGAGATCCTGAGCGGAGGGAACTTCCACGGCCAGGCGGTGGCGATGGCGCTCGACGTGATGGCCATCGCGCTCACCAACCTGGCGACGATCTCCGAGCGGCGGATCGACCGGCTGGTGCACCCGGACCTCAACCAGGGCCTCCCGCCGTTCCTCACGCGCGACGCCGGGGTGAGCTCCGGCTTCATGATGGCCCAGGTGACGGCGGCGTCGCTGGCCAGCGAGTGCAAGGTGCTGTCGCACCCGGCGAGCGTGGACACCATCCCCACCGACGGCAACAAGGAAGATGTCGTTCCGATGGCCATGGGGGCGGCGTGGAAGCTGCGTCGCGTGGTGGGGAACGTGCGGCACATCCTCGCCATCGAGCTCATGTGCGCATCGCAGGCGGTGGAGTGCCGCGCTCCGCTGCGCCCCGCGACGCTGGTCGGCCGCGCGCTGGCGGTGGTCCGCCGCCAGGTGCCCCCGCTGGAGCGCGATCGCGTGCTCAGCGGCGACATCGCGGCCCTGGCCGGCGCCATCGACGCCGGCGAATTCGATCCCATCGTCCCGGAGCTCCCGGCATGACTCCTCCCGCCTCGACCACCGTCGAGCAGCCCGCCACCACCGAGCCGCGGCGCATCCGCGCGCCGCGCGGCACCGCCATCTCGTGCAAGGGGTGGCAGCAGGAGGCGGCGCTGCGCATGCTGATGAACAACCTGGATCCCGACGTCGCCGAACGTCCGCAGGACCTCGTGGTGTACGGCGGCACGGGGAAGGCGGCGCGCGACTGGCCGAGCTTCGACGCGATCGTGGCCACGCTGCGCCGCCTCGAGCACGACGAGACGCTCCTCGTGCAGAGCGGGAAGCCGGTGGCGGTGTTCCGCACGCACGCGTGGGCGCCGCGCGTGCTGATCGCCAACTCGAACCTGGTGGGGCGGTGGGCGACGTGGGAGGTGTTCCGAGAGCTGGAGCGGCAGGGGCTCACGATGTACGGGCAGATGACCGCTGGCTCGTGGATCTACATCGGGTCGCAGGGAATCCTGCAGGGAACCTACGAGACGTTCGGCGCGGTGGCGCGCGAGCACTTCGATGGCACCCTCGCCGGCCGTTTCGTGCTCAGTGCCGGGCTCGGCGGGATGGGGGGCGCGCAGCCGCTCGCGGCCACGATGAACGGCGCCGCGTTCCTCGGCATCGAGGTGGACCCGGCGCGCATCGAGAAGCGCGTCGCCACCGGCTACTGCGATCGGATGACCGGCGATCTGGACGAGGCGCTGCGCTGGGTGAACGAGGCGCGCGCGGCGCGGCGCGCGCTCTCCGTGGGGCTCATCGGGAACGCCGCCGAGGTGCTGCCGGAGCTGGTACGGCGCGGTGTGGTGCCCGACGTGCTCACCGACCAGACCAGCGCGCACGACACGCTCAACGGGTACGTCCCCGCGGGGCTGTCGCCGGCGGCGGCCGCCGAGTTGCGCCGTGACGACCCGAAGGCGTACGTGGCGCGCGCCACGGCCTCGATCGTGGAGCACGTGCGCGCGATGCTCGCCCTGCGCCAGCTCGGCGCCATCACCTTCGACTACGGCAACAACATCCGCACCGTGGCGCACGACGCGGGGCTCGCGCACGCGTTCGACTTTCCGGGCTTCGTCCCCGCCTACGTGCGTCCGCTCTTCTGCGAGGGGAAGGGGCCGTTCCGCTGGGTGGCGCTCTCCGGCGACCCGGCGGACCTGCACCGCACCGACGAGCTGGTGCTCGACCTCTTCCCGCACGACGAGCACCTGAAGCGCTGGATCACCATGGCGCGCGAGAAGGTGCACTTCCAGGGACTGCCGGCGCGCATCTGCTGGCTGGGACAGGGGGAGCGCGCGCGCTTCGGCGTGGCGCTCAACGATCTCGTGTCGTCAGGCGAGCTCTCCGCGCCGATCGTGATCGGGCGCGACCACCTCGACACGGGGAGCGTGGCGTCGCCGTTCCGCGAGACGGAGGCGATGAAGGACGGGAGCGATGCGATCGCCGACTGGGCGATCCTGAACGCGATGCTGAACGTGGCGAGCGGCGCGTCGTGGGTGTCGTTCCACCACGGTGGCGGGGTGGGGATCGGCAACTCGCTGCACGCCGGACAGGTGATCGTCGCCGATGGCACACCGGAGATGCGCGTGCGCCTCGAGCGGGTGCTCACGAACGATCCGGGGATCGGCGTCGCGCGGCACGCGGACGCGGGCTACGAGATCGCCGAGCGGACGGCGGCGGAGAAGGGGATCGATCTGCCGATGAGGAGGTGAAAGCACGGGATGCGGGATGCGGGGCGCGGGACGCGGGGCGCGGAACTCGAGATCGGTACTCCTCGGCTCGGCGCACGCGCTCTCGTCCTCGCACCCCGCGTCCCGCACCCCGCGTCCCGCACTGCGCACCCCGCGAGTCCCGATTCCCGAGTCCCGAGTCCCGATGCTCAGCTCCCGCTTCAAGCTCTGGCACGTCCCGCTCTTCGCGGCGAAGTACGCGCGGCTGCACCTCAAGCGCTTCCCGATCCTCGTGCACTTCGAGGTGACGATGCGCTGCAACGCGCGCTGTGACTTCTGCGACTACTGGAAGACCGATGCGGCGGAGAAGGCGCGCGAGGTGAAGAGCTTCGCCGACGCCGCGCGCTTCTTCGACCCGCTCATGATCACCTTCACCGGCGGGGAGCCGCTCCTGCGGCGCGACCTCGAGGACCTCGTGGCGGGGGTCGCGCGCGCGGTGCGGCTCAAGTACATCACCGTGATCACGCACGGCGGGATGCTCACCGCCGAGCGCGCGCGGTCGCTCTGGGATGCGGGGCTCAACCAGTTCAACATCTCGCTCGACTTCCTCGACGAACGCCACGATGAAGCCCGCGGGATCCCCGGCCTGGCCGCGAAGATCCTCTCCAACATCCCGAAGATGCGGGAGAAGGGGATAGACAGCATCCGCTTCAACACGGTGATCAAGAAGGAGAACCTGGATGAGATTCTTCCGATCGTCCACCGTGCCTTCGAGATGGGCGTCGGAGTTTCCTTCAGCGCGTACACCGAGATGAAGAACGGGAACGCCAGCCACTACGTGACGAGCGACCAGCTGGCACAGCTCGACGATGTCGTCGAGCAGCTCCTCGCCTTCAAGCGCGCGCACCGCGGCGTCATCACCAGCACGGAGCACTACCTGCGGCGTGTTCCGCGCTACTTCCGCGGCGAGCTCGCCGAACCGTGCGAATCGGGGATGCGCACCATCCACGTGAACCCCACCGGGATGGTGCGGCGCTGTCCGGACTTCCCGAGCGACTTCCACTGGAAGGACTTTCGAAAGTACGAGCCGATCGACTGCAATGCGTGCTACTACGCGTGCCGCGGCGAATCGCAGGCTCCGTTGACCATCGCGCGGGTGCGCGACATCATGGCCTGATGTCCCCCGACAAGCTCT
>DASTSH010000081.1:0-5451 GCA_035760785.1 Gemmatimonadaceae bacterium
GGGGAGCGCGCCCGTCACGATGGACGTGTGCGCCGGATACGTGAGCGCCGGAAAGACGCTGAGCACCTGGCGCGCGGAGGAGCCGTCGCGCGCGAGCTGCTGCACCACCGGCATCGGCCACGACTCCTGCTGGTAGAACTCCGGACGCAGCGAGTCCACGGACACGAGGATGACATGGTCGGTGAGTCGGTGCGCTGGGCGGGGATCGGGCGTGGTCACGGTTCGTCGATCGAGGGAACGCGGGCGCGGCGAGCGCCGTGCTGTCGGGCCGCTCCCCACCGTGCATGACGTGCGCCACCATTCCTCGACACCGTCGCCGCCGGCGGCCCGCGCCGAGCTCCCTCGGCGCGCCCCTCCGCTGGTCAGCCCGCCGCCACCGCCTCGAACAGCTCCGCGTGCAGCCGCCGCATCACGCGCGCCAGATCGCTCGCCGGAACGACGGCGGTGAGGTTCGTCCCCGTGGCGCTCACCGAGAGCATGTGCACGGTGGTCTCCCGGAGCGCTGCCACCGCGCGCGCCATCTCCGGCGCGTGCGCCGCCAGCTCCATCCCCACCACCGCCACCAGCGCGCACTGGTCCACCACCTCCACCTCCCCGAGCGCACCCAGCGCCTTCACCAGCGCCGCCGTGAGCTCCGCCGCCTCCACCGTGGCCGACACGGACACCTCGGACGTCGTCACCACGTCCACCACCACGCCGTGCTCGGCGAAGATGCCGAAGAGCGCGTGGAGAAAGCCGCGGGCGTTCAACATCCCCGGCGTGCGCAGTCGCACCACCGCGATCCCGCCGCGCCCCGCGATCGCCGTGAGCGCGCGGCGTGGCGCGTCGGCCGTGATGCGCGTGCCGCCCCGCTCCGGATCGCGCGAGTTGTGGATGGACACCGGGATCCCGCGCGCCACCGCCGGCGCGATCGTGCGCGGGTGCAGCACCTTCGCCCCGAACGACGCCAGCTCCGCGGCCTCGTCGTAGTGCACGTGCTCCACCACCTGCGCATCCCCCACCACCCGTGGATCGGCGGTGAGCATGCCATCGACGTCCGTCCAGATCTCGATCGCCTCCACGCCGAGCGCGGCGCCCACGAGCGCCGCCGTGTAATCGGAGCCGCCCCGCCCCAGCGTGGTCGTGATCCCGGTTTCGGTCGCGGCGATGAAGCCGCCGAGCACGGGCACGAGCTCCTGCTCGAGCTGTCCCCCCACCTCCGCCACCACCGCGCTCACCGTCGCCTCCCACTGCGGCTCGGCGCAGCCGAAGCGGTCATCGGTGACGATGCACCGCCGCGCGTCGCACGCGACGGCGGGGATCCCCCGTTCGCGCAGCGCGGCGGCGACGAGCGGGACCGACAGCCGCTCCCCCACCGACAGCACCATGTCGCGCGTGCGCGCCGGCACGTAGCCCAGCGCCTCGATCGCGTCGCACGCGCGCACCAGCTCGTTGACGATCGCTCCCAGCTCGCTCCGGAGCGCATCGTGCGGCTCGTCCGTGCCGAGCAGATCGTCGGCTGCCTGGAGGTGCCGGGCCCGGATGTCGCGGATCACGCGCATCACGTCCGTGGCCTGTCCCGCGGCCGCCAGCTCCGCGGCGCTCACCAACAGATCCGTGATCCCGGCCATCGCCGAGACCACCACCGTGGGACGGCGGGAGAGCCGCGTGCGCACGATTGCCGCGGCCCGCGCGATGGCGGCCGCGTCCTGCACGGACGTGCCGCCGAACTTGATGACGATCATCTGCGACCTGGGCGCGCGGCACGAAACGCGTGCGGTGGCGCCGCCGTAGAGGGCCACCCAAACGAAAGGCCCCCGTAGGAACCGGGGGCTTTCGTTTGGAAGAATGCAAGGATCTTACGAACGACCAGTACAATCGACGCGCGGTACGAACGTCCGAGCCGTGCCGGCGGCTCGTCGTCAGGATCAGGCACTCGCGCGGTGCTACACTCCATAAGACACCCGACGACCGCGATTCCCCTACGCGCAGCGGTCGATCGCGTCGCGAGGGCCCCCGTCGTGTGTGGGTCGCGATTCCACCTGCGCCCCCGACACGGCGCCTGCGCTCACGAACGTCGCGGCGCTCACGCCGTGCGCTCCCCAGGCGTCCACCATCGCCGCCGCGACCGCGTCGGCGCACTCCGCCGGTGAGATCGCCACCAACGACGTACCGGAGCCGCTCCGCGTCGCACCGGTCGCTCCGGCGCGCTGCGCGGCGCACCGCACGGCGTCGTGCCCGGCGTCGTGCCCGGCGTCGGCGTGCCCCTTCCCATCCGGCACCGCGATCACGACGGCGAGATCCGGGCGAACGACCACCGGGGCCACGGCCGGTGCGTGCTCGCCGAGCGAGGGCGCTGGCGGCAGCAGGAGGCAGGCACCGCCGTGGAGCGCGGCGGCCACGCGGTCCGTGCGCTCGGCGATGTCCGCCGCGACGCTCAGCATCGTCGCCTCATCGAGCCCGAGCGAGAGCACCGCGTTCGCGAGGAGCACACCGGCCACCACCGCCGCGGCAGAGGCGCCGAGCCCACGCCCGATCGGAATGTCCGACGTCGCGGCGAACCGGATGTTGGTCGGCACCACGTGGCACGCCGCCCAGCACGCCCCACCGAAGCCGATGTGGAGCTGGTCGCGCCAGGGGGGAACGTCGAGCGCGGCGAGCGTTCCCGCTCGCTCGATCGTCACGCCGCGCGTCCCCTGGAGGTCGGCGCTGACCGTGAGCCACCGGTCCACCGCGATCCCGATGCGGTCGCGACCGGCGCCGAGGTCCGCCACCGTCGCGGGGACGCGCACCCGGGCCCACGTCATCGCGTCACCCCACGCGCCGCCGGTACGCCGCCGTCGCGTACACCTCGGGGTTCACGACGTTCGGCGCGTTCTCCCCGCGCAGGTGCGCGAGCGCGTTGGTGGCCGCCATCACCGCCATCCGCTCGCGCGTCTCGCGGCTCGCGCTCGCGATGTGCGGCAGGAGCACCACGTTCGGGAGCGAGGCGAGCCCCGGCGCCATCTCCGGCTCCTCCTCGTACACGTCCAGCCCCGCGCCCGCGATCCACCCCTCGCGCAGCGCGCGCACCAGCGCCGCCTCGTCCACCACCGGCCCGCGCGCGATGTTGATCAGGAACGCCGTCGGCTTCATGCGCCGCAGCGCCGCCTCGTCGATCATGTGGCGCGTCTCCGGCGTGAGCAGCGGGTGCAGTGTCACGAAGTCGCTCGAAGCCAGCAGCTCCGGCAGGCCCGCCCAGCGCACGTTCGGCGCCGCCTCGATCGCCTCGCGCGCGTACGGGTCGTACGCCACCACGTCCATGTCGAACCCCGCCGCCCGCCGCGCCACCGCCTGCCCGATGCGCCCGAACCCCACCACGCCGAGCACCTTGCGGCGCCCGCTGCCGCCGGGGCTCACATCCTCGCCGAGGAAGAGGCTCGGCCCCCACAGGCGATAGCGGCCCGCCGCCATGTAGTCGTGCGCCTGCGGAATCCGCCGCGCCGCCGCGAGCAGCAGCGCCCACGCGAGGTCGGCGCTCGTGTCCGTGAGCACCCCCGGCGTGTTCGACACCGGGATGCCGAGCGCCGTCGCCGCCTTCACGTCCACGTTGTTGAAGCCCACCGCGTAGTTGGCGACGCCGCGCAGCCGTGGGTTCGCCGCCAGCACCTCCTGGTCGATCGCCTCGGTGAGCAGCGACAGGAGCACGTCCGCCTCGCGTACTCCATCGAGCAGTTGCTCGCGCGGCACCTCGAGCTCGTCGCACGCCTGCGTCACCGTCACGCGCACCTCGGCGCCGTGCAGCAGGTCGATCCCGCCCTGCGGGATGCGCCGCGTCACCAGCACGCGTCCCCCGCTCATCGGGCCAGCTCCGCCGCCAGGAACTCCGCGCACCCCGCGCGGTCCGCGGCCGCCGCGGCGATGCGGTTCACCCCTTCACGCAGCTCGTCCATGCTGTTCGCGATCGAGAGGCGCAGGAAGTGCTCCCCCGATGCGCCGATGCGCCCGAAGGAGCTCCGGTCCATCGTCGCCACGCCGTGCCGCTCGAGCAGGAAGCGCTGGAGCAGCGTGGACGGGGACGTCCGGTCGCGCGCCGCGACGGGGAGCGCCTGGTACGCGTCGGTGATCCCGAGCGACTCGCACACACCCGCCACGTTCGGGAACACGTAGAACGCGCCCTGCGGCTTGCGGCAGCGCACGCCGGGGATCGCGCGCAGCGCATCCACCACCCAGTCGCGCCGCGTCTGGAACGCGCATACCATGTCCGACACCGCCTGTCCGGAGGCCGGATCCTCGAGCGCCGCGCGCCCCGCCTCCTGGATGAACGGCGGCACGCACGACACCACGTTCACGTTGAGCTGCTTGAACAGCGCCGCTTCCTCGAGCGTGGGGAGCACCGCCCACCCGAGGCGCCACCCCGTCATCGCGAATCCCTTCGAGTGCCCGGAGGCGATGATCGTCCGCTCCGCCATCCCCGGCTCCGCCGCGATGCTGTGGTGCGCGGCGCCGTCGAACAGGATGTGCTCGTAGATCTCGTCCGAGTACACGCGCACCTGCGGCGACGCGCGCTCGATGATCACCTCGGCGAGCGCCGCGAGCTCGCTGCGGGAGAGCACGCCTCCCGTGGGATTCGACGGCGAGTTGAGGATGATCAGCTTCGTGCGCGGCGTGATCGCCTGCGCGAGCGCGCCCGGCGTGATCGCGAAGTCGTCCTCATCGCGCAGCGCCAGCGGCACCGGGCGCGCGCCCACGTACGAGATCCACGACTCGTAGATCGGGAACCCCGGGCTCGGATAGATGACCTCGTCCCCCGGGTCGACGTACGTCTGCATCGCGTAGCCGATCGACGGCTTCCCGCCGGGGGTCACGACCACGCGGTCGGGATCCACGTCGAGGGCGCGCGTGCGGCAGACGTGCGCGGCGATGGCGCGGCGGAGCTCCGGCAGTCCGGCCGGATCGCAGTAGTGCGTCTTCCCCGCGCGGATGGCATCGATCGCCGCGTCGTTGATGTGCGGCGCGCTGTCGAAGTCGGGCTCGCCGAGGTTGAGGCGGACGACGCGCATCCCGCGCGCGACGCAGCGGGCGATGTCGGCGCCGAGCTTGAACGCGTTCTCGGTGCCGAGGGTGGACATGCGACGAGCGACGAGCGGCATGATGCTCCGTTGGACGTTCGCGTTGAGGGGCGCGGTCGCGGCATGGAGGCCGGACACACGAAAGCCTCCGATGGACCGGAGGCTTTCATGTCCCACCACGGTCACCAGCAGTGGATCCGCGCCCTGGAATCAGGTGGCGGTGCACGATTGCGTGTGCACTGTGAATGACACGCGACGAGGCGTGATCCCCTACCGCGTGCAGTCGCTGGGCTCCGTGGACTGGCGGGACGCGGGGCGCGGGGCGCGAGGGCGTGGCAGGGCTCCGTGGACTGGCGCCGGCCGTGGCGGGCTCCGTGGACTGGCGTGCCGCGGGGGTGTGGCTCTGGCGGCGCTCGCGCTT
>DASTSH010000082.1:0-5672 GCA_035760785.1 Gemmatimonadaceae bacterium
TCTGCGGCGACGTGGGGCCCATCTATTTCCGGTCGCAGTACATGACCGTTCCGCGCAGCTCCTCCACGGTCGCCCCGGACACGTCATCGACGCGTCCAGCTCGCGCGCCTCCACCGGTGCCGGCGACCTGGACGGACGAACGCCTGCCACGACAACTCGGATTCTGGAGCACCGTCGCGCTCACGGTGGGACTCATCATCGGCGCGGGGATCTTCCGCGCGTCGAGCGCGGTGGCGGCGAGCGCAGGCTCGGTCGGCCGGATCATGATCGTGTGGATCGCCGGTGGCGTGATCGCGCTCTGCGGTGCGCTCTCGATGGCCGAGCTGGGGACGATGTTCCCTCGCGCCGGTGGGATCTACATCTACCTCCGCGAGGGTTACGGCCGGCCAGTCGCATTCCTCTGGGGGTGGACGGCGCTGATCATCCAGCCCGCTTCGATCGGTACGCTCTCCCTCGTCTTCGCCGAGTATCTCGGCACGTTCGTGCCACTCACCACGGCAGGGACCAAGCTGGTGGCCGCGGCCGCGGTGCTCATGGCCGCAGCGGCGAGCTATCGCTCCACGCGGTGGACGGCGCGGATCCAGGGCGCGGCGACTGGCGCGAAGCTGCTGGCGCTCGCGGGAATCGTCGTCCTGATCTTCGCCCTCGCCGCGGGCACCCGGGGAAGTCTCGCGATGTGGAGCGCGCCCGCGCGAGGGGCGATGTCACCCGCATCGGGGGGCACAGGTTGGAGCCAGCTCGGGCTGGCGCTCATCGCCGCGCTCTGGCCGTATGGCGGGTGGCAGCACGTCGGCTACATGGCGGGCGAGGTCAGGGAGCCGGGACGCACGCTCCCCCGTGCGCTCCTCGTGGGGCTGGTCATCGTCGTGATCGCCTACCTCGCCACGAACGCGGCCTATCTGTACGCCCTCCCGCTCGCGACGCTGGTGCACTCCCCGCTCGTCGCGGCCGATGCGATGCGGAGCGTGGCCGGCCCGGTAGGGAGTGCGACGATCTCGGCGCTCGTCATGCTGTCGGCGTTCGGCACGCTCACCGCCGCCCTGCTCGTCTTTCCGCGCCTCTTCTACGCCCTCGCCGCGGATGGCCTCGCCGCGCGCAAGCTCGGCTCGGTGCATCCGCGCTACCGCACGCCGCACGCGGCGGTCGCGTTCCTGGCCACCGCGGCGATCGTGCTGGGGGCGCTGCGCACCGTGGACCAGCTGCGCGAGCTGCAGATCGTGGGAGCGTGGCCCTTCCTGTCGCTCACCGTTCTGGCCGTACCCGTGCTCCGGCACCGACGCCCGGACGTGCCCCGCCCGTACCGCACGCTCGGCTATCCCCTCGTGCCGATCCTCTTCGTCGCCGCATCCCTCGCGCTCCTGAGCAGCGCGGTGATCGAGCATCGCGCGGCGACGCTGGCGAGCTTCATCTACACGCTGCTCGGCATTCCAGTGTACGTCGGCATCCGCGCGGCCGCGCGGCGCCACGCGCTGGCGTGACGGAGCCGAGTCGGACTGATGTCGCTCGCTCCGCGCGGGCATCCGCATCGGGCCGCGCCCGACACCGCATGAGGCAAAGCCCGCTACCGGCATTCTCTCGGCGCCCCCAGCTTGGAGCACCGCCCCGTGCCGCCCGGATGCGTCACGCCTCCCATCGGTGCCGTATGCCGCACACTGACCGACCGTCCGGAGGTCTGCCATGTCATCCCCTACCATGCCCCGCCGCGAGTTCCTCGCCACCGGGCTCGCCGCCGCCGGATCCGCTCTGCTGAGCGGGTCCATCCTCAGCTGCACGACCGACAGTGCGACCGCTCCGCCGCCGCCCACCCGGACGTCCACCGAGCCGTCCGCGCCGGCGGTCGATGGCGATCTGGCGGACCCGCGCGTCATCCGCAGCGTGGGCGGAGTCCTCTCGGCCACGATCAAGATCGCCAGCGATCCCGTGCGCGTCGCGGGCGCCCCGCGCTTCGCTCCGATCACGTACGGCAACACCATCCCGGGCCCGACGCTCCGGGTGAATGCGGGCGACACGCTCGACCAGACGTTCGCCGACAAGATCATGATCGGCAGCGACGATCCGAAGCCCGGGTACGGACGCCCGCCACGCCCGGCAAGCTCGGCGACGAACGTGCACTACCACGGCACGCACGTCACCCCTGTGGGGACGGGCGACAACATGCTCGTGAAGATCCACGCGGGGGAGTCGTTCACCTACCACTTCCAGGTGCCGCCAACGCACCCGGCGGGACTCTTCTGGTATCACCCGCACGTGCACGGGCTGGTCACCGAGCAGCTCGGCCGCGGCGGCTGCGGGATGCTCTTCATCGCGAACGCCCACACGGACGCGGTCGACGCGCGATACCGCCGGCGCATCCTCGTGCTGCAGCAACTCTACCTGGAGCCCGACCTGCGCACGATCACGTTCGACGACGCGGACCGCGACGACCCGCTGCTGGCGCTCACGCTGATCAACGGCGAACTGATGCCGCTGCTGCGCATGCGGCCAGGCGAGCGGCAGGTGTGGGATCTCGCGAATGCGAGCACGTCGGCGTTCTACCAGCTCCGCGTCCCCGACGGATTCCAGGCGCGGGTCCTCGCGTACGACGGGCTGCCGCGCACCGGCTACCCCGGCGGCACCGGACCCACCATTCAGCTCGCGCCAGGCAAGCGCGTCGAGCTCGAGGTGAAAGCTCCCGTCCAGCCGGGCACCACCGTGCTGAGCCTCGACGCCTACAACCAGGGCGTCGACACGTGGCCGGCCAAGCCCATCGCGACGATCGCGATCGGCGGGACCGCGGTCGCCGATCCCGGTGAGGTGCCCCTCGACCCGAGCGGGCTGCCCGATCTCTCGGGCGCCGCGCCCGTCACGAACCGCACGATCATCTTCGACCAGGACGACTCGGTGCCGGAGGGGGAATTCGGCCGCTTCCGCATGTACCTACAGGGTCACCTCCCGCACTCGTGGAACCCCGCCGTTCCCGAGTGGACCGACAGCATCCTCGGCACCGTCGAGCAGTGGACGATCCTGAATCTGACGGCACAGGAGCATCCCTTCCACGTGCACACCAACCCGATCCACGTGATGACGGTGGCCGGACCGTACAACGGTGTCACACCGTCCCCGAGCTCACCCCTCGTCACCGGCTATCACGACACCGTCGTGGTGCCGCCGGGCGGGTACGCCACCGTCCGCACGCGCTTCGCCGACTTCACCGGCGGGCCGATCCTGATGCACTGTCACATCCTCGACCACGAGGACATGGGAATGATGACGTCGTTCTTCATCCAGCCCGCGACGACGACGACGTAGTGTGTGCTGCGGCGCGGCGCCGAGACAGGACGCTCTGGATCCCCGCTAGCCCGCCACGTGCAGGGCGTGCCGTCGCGACGAGCGATCCGCCGCGCGACACGGCGCCGCGCCCGGCTGCGCTGCAGCCGCCGTACGGATCGACACCATTCCGTTGTGGCCGAGGAGGGAGACGATGCTCAGCGAAGTGTTCAACGAGCGGATCAGCGAACAGGCGGAGCTCTCTGCGCTCCGCGGCGTCCGGCGTGCATGCTACGCCGGGCTGGACTCGGAGGTCCTCCGGCGCGAGGTCATGCGGCGCGCCGCGCCGGTGCTCGACGAGGAGGCCTGGATGATCGCCGGCACGGTCCCGGACACGGGGCTCGCCTCGCACGTGGTGAGCGAGGGGATACCGCCGGAGATGACGCGGGCCTACTTCGAGGAGATCTATCCGGCGTACGAGGCGTCGCGCACGATGGCGCCGGCGCGGCGCCGGACGACGTCATCGGTGGCCGCCGCCAGGCGCGACGTGCCCGTCGAGTTCTACTCGCCGGAGTACGCGCATCTGCTGCGCGAGCACGGCTTCACGACCGAGCTGCGCGCGGTGCTGGTGGCCGACGGGCGCCAGTGGGGGATCTGGTGGGCACTGCGCGAGGCGGACTCGCCGGCGTTCGGCACGCACGAGCGGCGCTTTCTCCGTGCCATGATCCCGCACCTGGCGCGCGGCCTCGAGCTCGCCGCGCTGTCGCGGCGCGCGATGGAAGGGGGTGCGGCTGCCGCGGCGCGGGGGGAAGCCCCGGTGGCCATCACGCTCGACGCGCGGGGACGCGTGCAGGTGCACAGCGCGGGGGCCGCGCGGCTCGCCGCCGACCTCGCCGACGCGCGGGCCGGGCGCACGAGCTCCGGCGAGATGCCGGTGCCGCCAGCGATCGCCAGCGCGGTGGCGCGCCTCGTCGCGCGCTACGCGCGTGGCGCACGCGAGCCAGTGGCCGAGCCGCTCTCCGCCGAGGTGAGAGCCCGCGGGCACTCGGGGCGCTGGTATCGGCTCCGCGCCGCGCTCGCCGAACCGGATGCGCGCGGAGAGTGCGTCACCACCGTGATCGCGGAACCGTCGCGTCCGGTGCCGTGACGCCGAGGTGCGCCGCACGCGGCCGGCGGGAGCTCGCGCGCGCTACGGCGTGCGCGTCGCGAAGGTGTCGCAGGCGCGCGGGTCGCCGGAGTCGAAGCCGCGCTTGAACCACGCCATGCGCTGAGCGGACGAGCCGTGGGTGAACGCATCGGCCTGCACGTGGCCGGTGGACATGCGCTGGAGCCGGTCGTCGCCCACGGCCGCCGCGGCATCGAGCCCTTCCTGGGCGTCGCCCGGATCGAGGAGGTTCCGCTGGGCGGCGGAGTGCCCCCACACGCCCGCGTAGCAGTCGGCCTGCAGCTCGAGGCGCACGGACACCGCGTTCGCGCCCTCGGGATCGGCCTGCATGGCGCGTTGCGCGCGCCCCTCGATGCCGGCGAGCTTCTGCACGTGGTGCCCCAGCTCGTGCGCGATCACGTAGGCCTGGGCGAAGTCGCCCGGCGCGCCGAAGCGCTGGCGCAGCTCCTCGTAGAAGCCGAGATCGATGTAGACCCTCTCGTCCTCGGGACAGTAGAACGGTCCCGTCGCCGCCTCCCCCTCGCCGCAGGCGGTCTCGGTGGCGTCGCGGAAGAGCACGAGCTTCGCGTGCCGGTACGGCGTGCCGAAGTCGGCGGGCTCGAGCCGCTCCCACGTCTTCTGATCGTCGTCGAGCACGAAGGACACGAACTGGACGAGTCGATCCTCCTCGGGAGTGGAGGTCACCGGGGCGACGGCGCCGCTGTCGGCGGTGGCCACGGTGCCCGTGCCGGCGCCCCCTTCGACGAGCGAGAAGAAGTCGCGGTGGAAGACGAGGCTGAGCACGAGCAGCAGGATCGCGCCGCCGATCCCCACGTGGATGCCGCGACCACCGAACGCGCCGCGCGATGACCCGCGGCGGTCCTCGATGTCCCGGCTCTCTCCCCCAGGCGTCCATCGCATGGAGGACGGCGTGTGCAAGTGCAGGGCCGCGGCCGCGCTGACGGCGGACTCAGCGCGCGCGCGGCAGCGTGATCGTGAACACCGAGCCGCGCCCCGGCTCGCTCTCGGCGGTGAGGTCGCCGCCCATGGCGCGCGCGAGATCGCGGCTGATCGCGAGCCCGAGCCCCACCCCCTGCTGGCTCGACTCCTGACGCTGGCGGTCCACCTGGACGAATGGATCGAAGATGCGCTGGAGCTGCTCGGGAGCAATGCCGCGTCCCGTGTCGCGCACCCGGACGTGGACGCGGTCCTCGCGCGCATCACAGGCGATGTCCACGCGCCCGCCCGGCGCGGTGAACTTGATCGCGTTGCCGAGGAGGTT
>DASTSH010000083.1:0-17559 GCA_035760785.1 Gemmatimonadaceae bacterium
GATCGGGGGCGGCGGGGGGCGAACCGCGGTGCGCCCCCCGCCGACGCACTTCACCCCGCCGCGCCCTCGGGCTGCGGGGGCACGAGCTCCCCGGCGCGCTTCATCTCCTGGTACGCCATCGCGCGCAGCCGCGCCACGCGCAGCGCCATCGGAGGGTGCGTCCCGAACAGCTCCGCGAGCTTCCCCTCGTGCGTGTTCAGCCGCCGCCCGAGCGGATCGGCGATGCACAGGTGCGCGGTGCCCCCCTTGATGCTCTTCGTGGGCGCGGCGGCGTGCTCGATCTTCTCCAGCGCGGTGGCGAGCGACATCGGGTTGCGCGTGAACTGCGCGCTCATGGCGTCGGCGAGGTACTCGCGGTCGCGGCTCACGCCAAGGGCGAGGAGGCGCGTGATGAGCGGAGCGAGGAGCCAGCTGATGATCCAGAGCGCGAGCAGGAGGAGCAGCAGCGGTCCGCCGCCTCCCCCGTTGCCCCGGTCGCGGCTCCCCCCACCCCCCCCACCCCTGCCACCCCCGCCGCCGGAGACACGCACGCCCCGCCCGCCGGAGCGGAACATCACGCGCGAGAGCCCGTCGGAGATGAGCGCCACGGCGCCCACCAGCGCGGCGAGCAGGGTCATGAGGCGCACGTCGAGATTCTTGATGTGGCCCATCTCGTGCGCGATCACCCCCTGCAGCTCATCGCGCGAGCAGAGATCGAGCAGCCCCTGGGTGACGGCGATGCTCGCCGTGCGCTCGTCGCGCCCGGTGGCGAAGGCGTTGGGATCGGGATCGGGGACGATCCAGATGCGCGGCTTCTGGATCCCCGCCGCGATGGCCATCTCCTCCACCACGTTCTCGAGCTGGCGCTCCTGCGGGGTGTCCGGCGTGATGAGCTCGCGCGCGCCCGTGGCCCAGAGCACCTTCCGCGGCCCCGTCGCCCACGCGTAGGCGGCGATCACCGCGGCGATGCCGCTGAGCAGCAGGCCGAAGGCGGGGAAGACGTGGTGGTAGGCCGCCGGCGGCGCATCGCGCGTCCACAGGTAGTAGATGTAGTCGCCGCCGAAGCCGAGCCACGCGAAGAACAGGATGAACCCCACCACCAGCCACCGGGAACGCCGGCGGTTGGCCTCCTGCTGCGCGAAGAGATTCGGGTTGTCGCTCACCTGTCGATCGGCGCCGGGATCGCGGCGCGCCCCCTCAGTGCTCGACCTTCGGCGGGTTCAACGAGAGATCCACCTTCGGCACCGCGCGCTCGGCCACGTCGGTGATCTCCCACAGCTCCGCCGGCGTCGCCTTCGCGAGCCCGGCCACGAGATTGGTGGGGAACTGCTGCTGCTTGGTGTTGTACTGCGTGGCCGTGTCGTTGTAGAGCTGCCGCGCGAAGGCGATCTTGTTCTCGGTGGACGTGAGCTCCTCCTGGAGCTGCGCCACGTTCCCCGTCGCCTTCAGGTCGGGGTAGGCCTCGACCACGGCGAACAGCCGCCCCAGCGCGGCGGTGAGCTGCCCCTCGGCCTGCGCGGTCTGCTGCACGAGCCGCGGCGAGGGCGCGCCGCCCGCTCCCTCCGCGCCGGGGGCGGGGAGCTGCATCGTGGCGATCGCCTGATTGCGGGCGGCGATCACCGCCTCGAGCGTCTCGCGCTCGAAGGCCATCGCGCCCTTCACCGTCTCCACCAGGTTGGGGATCAGGTCGTGCCGCCGCTTGAGCTGCACGTCGATCTGCTTCCAGGCGTTGTAGACCTGGTTCCTCAGCGAGACGAGCGAGTTGTACGCGCCGACGAGCCAGAACACCAGGATGGCGGCGAGGACCAGCAGGACAATCATGCCCATGGATCGCTCCTCGAGGGGGCGCTGTGGCGGGCGCGCGTTCTCGCCGCTCGCGAGCAGTGGCGTCCCCTCTCGCGTGGAAGTTCGGGTCCGACTGCCAGCCCCTTACCTACAAGCGAACGGGGCGACGCGCAACACCCGTCGCCCCGTACCGATATTCGCTCCGCCCCCGACGCGCGGTCAGGGTTCGGTGGCGGGAACCTTCTTCTTGCCGCCGAAGAGGTGCGTGGCGGTGAGCGTGAACAGCGGAGTGAGGAACATCCCGAGCAGGGAGTTGATCCACACGAGCGCGATGTAGAAGCAGCCGAGGCCGATGCTGACCCAGAGCGTGCCGAGCGGTCCGTGCGTTTCCAAAGTCGTCCTCTCGTGGAGTGAGCCGTCGAGCTTGATCGCGAACAAGATATCGCGGGCGCATGCGCCGGGCCAGAGCCGCGCGCCGGCGAGGCGGAAATGATAGCTTTCGGCGTGATCGAGCGAGGCGAGCGGGAATCGCGGGGATCGGCGGCAGGGCGGCGGCGCCGGAGCGGCGATCGCCGGGTGGCGTCGGTGCCCCCCGGCGGCATGTCGGCGCGCGTGGACGCCGCGGTGGCGCGGGCGCTGAGCGCCGCACCGCGCGTCGTGCTCGCCGTCTCCGGGGGGCGCGACTCGATGGTGCTGCTCGACGCCGCGGCGCGAACGTGCGGCGACCGGGTGGCCTGCGTGGCCACCTTCGACCACGGCACCGGTCCGGCCGCCGAGCGCGCCGCGCGGCTCGTGGCGCGCCGCGCCCGCTCGCTCGGCGTACCCGTGCGAGTGGGGCGGGGGAGCATCCCCACGGCCGGCGAGGCCGCATGGCGCGAGGCGCGCTGGGGATTCCTGCGGAAGGTGGCCGCCGAGCACGATGCCGTGGTGGCCACGGCACACACGCGTGACGACCAGGTGGAGACGGTGCTCGCCCGCGCGTTGCGCGGCGCTGGCGCGCGCGGCCTCGCCGGACTCTACGCGGATGGTCGAGCGCTGCGCCCGCTGCTCGCGCTCTCGCGCGCGGAGGTCGCGGCGGCGGCGGCCGAGCGCGGGATCGCGTGGGTGGAGGATCCCAGCAATCGGTCGCGCCGGCACCTGCGCAACCGACTCCGCCTCGATCTGCTCCCGGCGCTCGAGCAGGCCCGCCCGGGGCTCGGCGAGGAGCTGCTGGCGCTCGCCCGCGCCGCCGCCCGCCTGCGCCGCGCCGTGGACCGTCACATCGAGGGAATGCTCCGGCGCGGTGGGGATGAAGGCGCGCTCACCGTTGCAGGGGCCGACTTGCGGCACTATGATGCGCCATCCCTCCGTCTGCTCTGGCCGGCGCTGGCCGCGCGAGTGGGTGCGGTGCTCGACCGGCGTGGAACCGAGCGTCTCACCCAGTTTACTATTAAGAGACGCATGGGAGCGCGGATTCAGCTCTCTGGAGGCTTCGAGGCGCTCTGGCACCGGGATGCCGTCGTTCTTCGGCGAGCGAGGCGGCCTGGTGGCGCCGAGGGAGCGACGCTCGCCGATGAGCTCACGATGGGCGGCTGGCGGTTCAGGCGCGCGACGGCGCCGGCCGGAGCGCCCACTCCCGGCGGGCCCTGGACGGCCGCACTGCCCGCCGATCGGGCATTGCTCGTCCGCCCATGGCGCCCAGGAGACCGCATGACACCGCACGGCGCGGCAGCGCCGCGGCGGGTGAAGGGGCTGCTGCGCGACGCGGGGATCGACGGCCCGAGCCGGATGGGCTGGCCGGTGGTGCTCGCGGGGGAGGAGATCGTGTGGATTCCTGGAGTGCGCCGCAGCTCCGCGGCAACCGCCCGGTCCGGTCGACCGGTGGTGCTGTACCATTGTGAACGCATCGACCGCTGACCCTCGTCTCGACGGCCGCGCCGTCAAGCGCATCGCTTTCGAATCGGAACGGATCGCCGGGCGCGTCCGCGAGCTGGGCGCCGAGATCACCGCGCATTATCCCGAGGGGGACCTGCTGGTCCTCGGGCTGCTCAAGGGGAGCTTCATATTCCTCGGTGACCTCGTGCGGCAGATCCAGCGGCCGCTACAGGTGGATTTCCTCGTCGCCTCGAGCTACGGCGACAGCACCACGTCGAGCGGAAACGTCCGTCTCGTATACGATCCGGAAACGAAACTCGAGGGGAAGCACATTCTCCTCGTAGAGGACATCGTGGATTCGGGGAGAACGCTGAACCGGCTGATGGACCTGTTGTCCGTCCGGAAGCCGCGGTCGCTCGAAATTTGCGCCCTCCTCCACAAGCACGTGGCCGAGCACTTGCGCTATCCGGTGATGTTCGCCGGGTTCGACGCGCCGAACGAGTTTCTGGTTGGGTACGGCCTGGACCACGCGGAGAATTTCCGACACTTGCCCTATATCGCGAGCTTGCAGTAATGGCTGACAGGATACCGCCGAAGCGGGATTTCAATTGGGGGCGTATTTCCAAGACGCTCTCGTTCTGGCTGCTGCTGATCCTGATCCCGATCGCCTTCATCCGGCTGTCGGGCGGGGGGAGCGACTCCCCCACCGAGATCGACTACACGCAGTACAACCAGCAGCTGGAGCAGGGGAACGTCGCCAAGGTGACCATCCAGGACGGGAAGGTCATCACCGGCGACCTCAAGAATCGCATCCGCGTGGGGAACCACGACGTGGAGAAGTTCACCGTCCGGCTGCCGGTGGCGAACGACTCCAAGGAAGTGGAGCGGCTGCGGAGCGAGAACGTGGTGATCCAGGCGCAGGACGCCAAGCCGTCGCTCGGCGGCTACGTGCTGCTCTGGCTCCCCTACATCCTGATCTTCGGCTTCTGGCTCTTCCTGTTCCGGCAGATGCAGGCCGGCGGGGCGAAGGCGTTCAGCTTCGGGAAGAGCAAGGCGAAGCTGCTCACCGGCGACACCCCGAAGGTGACGTTCGCCGACGTGGCGGGCGCCGATGAGGCGAAGGAGGAGCTCCAGGAGATCATCGAGTTCCTGAAGGATCCGCAGAAGTTCACGAAGCTCGGCGGGCGGCTGCCGAAGGGCGTGCTCCTGGTGGGCCCGCCGGGCACGGGGAAGACGCTGCTCGCGCGTGCCGTGGCCGGCGAGGCGGGGCGTCCGTTCTTCTCCATGTCGGGCTCCGACTTCGTGGAGATGTTCGTGGGCGTGGGCGCCTCGCGCGTTCGCGACCTGTTCGAGCAGGGGAAGGCGCACGCGCCGTGCATCATCTTCATCGACGAGATCGACGCCGTGGGACGCCACCGCGGCGCCGGACTCGGCGGCGGGCACGACGAGCGCGAGCAGACGCTCAACCAGCTCCTGGTGGAGATGGACGGTTTCGAGTCGAACGAGGGGGTGATCCTCATCGCCGCGACCAACCGTCCCGACGTGCTCGACCCAGCGCTGCTGCGCCCCGGCCGGTTCGACCGGCAGGTGGTGGTGGACCTCCCCGACCTGCGCGGCCGGGAGGAGATCCTGCGCGTGCACCTGCGCCGCGTGCCGGTGAGCGATGACGTGGACGTGAGCGTGATCGCGCGCGGCACGCCGGGGATGTCGGGTGCCGACCTGGCGAACCTGGTGAACGAGGCGGCGCTCCTCGCCGCGCGGCGCAATCACGACCGCGTCTACCTCCTCGACCTCGAGGAGGCGAAGGACAAGGTGATGCTGGGCGCCGAGCGGAAGTCGATGGTGATGAAGGAGGAGGAGAAGCGGAACACGGCGTACCACGAGGCGGGCCACGCGGTGTGTGCCATCAAGACGCCGGGGTGCGATCCGCTGCACAAGGTGACGATCGTGCCGCGCGGGCGCGCGCTCGGGCTCGCCTTCACCCTCCCCGCGGAGGACCGCTATTCCGTCACCCGCCTCCAGCTCGAGGCGATGCTCGTGATGACCTACGGCGGTCGCGTGGCGGAGGAGCTGATCTTCGGGCACGACAAGGTGACCACGGGGGCGGCGAACGACATCCAGAAGGCCACCTCGCTGGCGCGCCGCTACGTGTCGCAGTGGGGGCTCTCGGACGCGATCGGTCCGGTGCTCGTGGGAGACAACGAGCAGGAGGTGTTCCTCGGGCGCGAGCTGTCGCACCGGCGCGAGGTGTCGGAGAAGACCGCGCAGCTCGTGGACGCGGAGGTCGCGCGCCTGCTCAACGACTCGTACAGCAGGGCGAAGCAGACGCTCACCGATCATCGGGCGCTGCTCGACGCGATCGCGGCGGCGCTGCTGGAGCGCGAGACGCTGACGGCCGAGGACATCGACATCCTGGTTCGCGGCGAGAAGCTTCCCCCGCGCAAGGCGCCGACGGCGCCGAGCGCGCCGCCGCACGCGCCGACGGCGGTGCCGCAGCCCAAGCCCGCCAAGCCGCCGCTGCTCGGCGGACCGGAGGTGGCGCCCGCATGACGCGCGCCGCGCATCCGCGGCCCCGGACTGCGAGCAAATGACCAAGTGAGCCAGTGCGCCGGTGGATCGACTCGCCGGCGCACTGTGTCTCGGCCTTCAGCGGCGATCCCCTCATTCGTCCCCATGCCCGCCTGGCACCTGAAAACCCGCACCCTCATTCTCGATCGCCCGTACGTGATGGGGATCGTGAACGTGACCCCCGACAGCTTCAGCGACGGGGGTGCGTTTTTTCTGGCCGATGCGGCGGTGGAGCACGCGGTGCGCCTGGTGGAGGAGGGGGCGGACCTCCTCGATGTCGGGGGGGAGTCCACGCGCCCGCAGGGCGCGGTGCCGGTGACCGTGGATGAGGAGATCCGGCGCGTGCTCCCGGTGGTCCGCGCGATCCGCGAGCGGCTGCCCGACGTCCCCGTGTCGGTGGACACGGTGAAGAGCGAGGTGGCCGCGGCCGCGCTCGGCGAAGGGGCGGAGATCATCAACGACGTGTCCGCTTTCCGCATCGATCCGGCGATGGGCGAGGTCTGCGCGGAGCGGGGCGCTGGCGTGGTGCTCATGCACTCGCGCGGCACGGTGCGCGAGATGGGCACCTACCAGCACGCCACCTACGGGGCGGACCCGGTGGGAGAGATCGCGGCCGAGCTGCGCGAGAGCGCGCTCCGCGCGGAGCGCATAGGGGTGGCGCACGAGCGCATCGCCATCGATCCGGGGGTGGGGTTCGCCAAGCGGAGCGAGCATTCGCTGGCGGTGCTCGGCGCGCTCGACCGGATCGTGGCGCTCGGCTACCCGGTGGTGGTGGGGGTGTCGCGCAAGCGGTTCGTGGGGGAGCTGAGCGGGGTCGCGGAGCCGGCGCAGCGGGTGGACGGGACGGTGGGCGCGAACGTCATGGCGCTCTCGCTCGGCGCGCGCATCTTTCGGGTACACGACGTGCGCGCATCGCGGCGCGCGCTGGATGTGGCATGGGGGATCGTGCGCAGCCGAGGAGCGGCGTGAGCATGCTGGACCAGTTCCGATTTCTGACCTTCGGGTGGCGCGACGCGGTGGAGATCGCGCTCGTGGCGTACGGCATCTACCGACTGCTGCTGCTCATCCACGGCACGCGCGCGGTGCAGATGCTGATCGGGATCGTGGTGCTGGTGCTCACCTACGCACTCGCGTTCCTGTTCAAGTTCACCATGATCACGTACATCCTCAGCTTCCTCTTCACGTACGGGGCGTTCGCCGCGCTGGTGATCTTCCAGCCGGAGCTGCGCGCGGCGCTCGCCCGGCTGGGGCAGTCGCCGATGTCGCGCTTCTTCCGCCCCATGGAAGCGAGCGAGGTGGCCGAGGAGATCGCCGATGCGGTGGAGCGGCTGAGCCGCTCGGGGATCGGGTGCATCATCGCGCTCGAGCGCGAGGTGGCGCTCGGCGACTACGTGGCCTCGGGGACGGAGATGCAGGCGAAGGTCTCCGCCGACCTGCTGGCGACGATCTTCACCCCGTACTCGCCGCTGCACGACGGCGCGGTGATCATCCGGCGTGACACGATCATCGGGGCCGGGTGCATCCTCCCGCTGTCGCAGGCGCCCATGGAAGACCGCACGCTCGGCACGCGACACCGCGCCGCGCTCGGGCTGAGCGAGGAGACCGACGCGCTGGTGTTGGTGGTGTCGGAGGAGACGGCGCAGGTGTCGGTGGCGCAGAACGGGCGCCTGCTGCGCGGGCTCACGGCGCCGCAGGTGCGCGATCTCATCGCCGGCCGCCCGCCCCGCTCCACCGGCGAGCAGCCGGTGCTCCAGCTACGCGCGTAGCCCGCGCGGCGTGGGGCGCCGCGCTTCTCCTCGCCATCGTGTACGGCGCCACCGCGGCGCCGGGCGCCACGCTCTGGGATGCGGGGGAGCTGATCGCCGCGGTGCACTCCGCGGGGATCCCGCACCCGCCGGGGACGCCGCTCTGGATGCTCGCGGCGCGCGCGTGGCGCCTCGCCCTGTCGCCCCTCCCCACCGCGCTCGCCACCAATCTCTTCTCCGCCGCGTGCACCGCGGCCGCCGGCGGCGTGCTGGCGTGGCTGCTCGCGCGGTGGCTGCGCGCGCCGGTGGCCGGCGCGGCGGGGGCGATCTGCGCCGGCGCGATGAGCACGGTGTGGCTGAACGCGACGGAGACGGAGGTGTACGCGGCGGCGCTGCTGCTCTCGATGGCGATGCTCGCGTGCGGCGAGCGCGCGGGCGCCACCGGCGACGGACGCTGGCGCCTGCTGCTCGCGTACGAGATGGCGCTCGCGGTGCCCGTCCACCTGAGCGCGCTCGTGGCGGCGCCGGCGGCGATCGTGCTCGCGAGCTCGACGCGGGATCGTTGGCGCGTGCGGGACGGGGTGATGCTGCTCGGCGCGCTCGGCGTGGCCGCCGGGGCGGGACTCGCGCGGTGGCCCGTCGTGGCCGCGGGGGCGGCGCTCGCCTGCGGCGCGGCGCTCTCCGGCGAGCGCCATGAGCGCGGCGCGCGCGGCGCCTGGCTGGCCGCGGCGATCGCGGTGATGGCGCTCGCGCTGAGCGCGCTCGCGGTGCTCTCCATCCGCGCCGCGCACGCCCCGGTGCTCGACGCCGGCCACCCCGTCACCTGGCGGGCGCTCTGGGAGGTGGTGGGTCGCCGCCAGTACGGCGTGCACGGGCCGTGGCCGCGCCAGGCGCCGCTCTGGGCGCAGCTCGGGAACCTGGCGGAATACGCCGACTGGCAGGTGGCGCTGGGGCTCGCGCCGGGCGTCGCGCCCTCCTGGCGCCGCACGCCGGTGACGGTCGCGTACGTGGCACTCGCGGCGTACGGCGCCGTGCGGCACCGCGCGCTCGACCGCCGGAGCTTCCGCGCGATGCTGCTCCTGCTGCTCTGCGCGAGCGTGGGGCTGGTGCTGTACATGAACTTCAAGGCGGGTGCGAGCTTCGGGTACGGGGTGCTGCCGGACGATGCGGCGCACGAGGTCCGCGAGCGCGACTACTTCTTCGCGCTGGCGTTCTGGACGTGGGGCGCGTGGGCGGGGGCGGGCGCGGTGCTGCTCGCCCGGCGATGGGGAGGCGCGCTCGTGCCGGCGGGGGTGGCGGTGGCCGTCCTGCCGCTCGCGCTGGGGTGGCGCGCCGTGGACCGGTCGCGCGGACCGGAGCGGGACATCGCGCATCGTGTGGGGAGCGCGCTTCTGTGGTCGGCGCCCACCGGGGCGGTGCTGGTGACGGGGGGAGACAACGACTCGTTTCCGCTATGGTACGCGCAGGTGGTGGAGGGCGCGCGGCGCGACGTGACGGTGGTGACGGTGCCGCTGCTCGGCGCCGGCTGGTATCGGGCGCAGCTCGCGCGGCGCGACGGGCTGGTGGATCCCGCGGACACGGCGGCGCCGCCCCCGGAGCGCGTGTTGCTCTCGCGCATCGCGGCGCGCGCCCGCGCGCGCGGGCGCGCGGTGGCCGTGGCGGTCACGGCGGGGGAGCGGGTGCGAGACGAGCTGGGGGGCACGTGGACGCTGCGCGGGCTCGCGTGGGTGCGCCCGCGCTTCGCGCGCGACACCGCGCGCCTGGCGGGGAGCGATGTGGTGGTGGACACCGCAGCGGCGCTGGCGTTCGCGCATCGATTCGGGGAGGCGGGGGGCGCCGCGGGGATGGGCGATCTCACGCAGGCGATCGACCCGGCGCCGATCGTGATGGGGGAGCTGCTGGAGTGCCCGGCGCGGTGGCTCGCGGCGGTGCGGGCGCGCGTTCGCGTCGATTCTCTTGATTCGAGTTGTAAATGGCGATAACTTCACGGCTTATGCCATTTCAGGACCTCGCCGCGCGAGTGTCCGAGGTGCGCGAGCGCATCGCCGCCGCCGTCTCGCGCGGCGGACACCGACAGCAGGTCACGATCATCGCCGTCACGAAGACGTACGGGCCGGAGGCGGTCCGGGCGGCCTGGGACGTGGGGCTCCGCGATGTGGGGGAGAACCGCGTGCAGGAGGCGCTGGCGAAGATGGCGGACGTCGACATCCCCGTGCGCTGGCACCTGATCGGTCATCTACAGCGGAACAAGGTGAAGGCGCTCGATCATTTCACGCTCGTGCACTCGATCGACTCGCCGCGCCTGGCGGACGCGGTGTGCGCGCATGGCCTGGCGCGCCAGCGCGCGGTGGAGGCGCTGGTGCAGGTGAACGTGTCGGGGGAGGAGAGCAAGGGCGGCTACTCCCTCGAGACGCTGGCGGCGGAGAGCGAACGGCTCACGACCCTGGCGGGTATCAGGGTGGCGGGCGTGATGACCATGGCGCCGTACGGCGCGAGCGAGGCGGCGCTGCGGCGCGTCTTCCACGGGGCGCGCGCCGCGCGCGAGCTGCTGGTCGCGGCCGGCCACCCCGCGTTCGAGCTGTCCATGGGGATGTCGAACGACTACGAGGTGGCGGTGGAGGAGGGAGCGACGATGGTCCGACTGGGCACCATCCTGTTTGGAGCGAGAGGCACATGACCGACGAATCCTTTCACCTGTCACCGCTCGACGTGCGCCGCTGGGACTTCGGCGCCAAGACCTTCCGTGGCTACGACGAGAAGAAGGTCGAGGACTTCCGCGCCCAGGTGGCCGACGAGCTCGAGCGCCTGACGCGCGTGAGCCAGGATCTGGAGCAGAAGGCGCGCGGCTTTCACGAGCAGCTCCGCGCCTTCCGCGAGCGCGACAAGGCGCTCAACGACGCGCTCGTCTCCGCGCAGCAGCTCCGCTCCGAGATCCGCGAACAGGCGGAGCGCGAGGCCCAGCTCATCCTGCGCGAGGCGCGGGCGGAGGGGGAGCGGCTGGTGGAGCAGGCGCGCGCCGAGGTGCGCCGGCTCGAGGCGGACATCGCCGCGCTCGAGAAGTCGCGCATCACGTACGTGGGGCAGCTCCGCGCCCTGGTGGAGCGCCAGCTCGCGGAGCTCAACGCCTCGCAGCTCCCCGTGCCGCCGCTGCGCCGCACCAGCGGCGAGAACGACGCCGTGGATGGGCGCGCGCACGTGAAGACGCCCGCGTGGCTGGAGTCGCTCGTCAAGGAATGACCGGCTTCCGTCTGGACGATCCGGCGCTGGCGCACGCGCGCATCGCGCCGCACCGCTCGCACACGCGCGAGCAGGTGGCGGTGGCCGTCTCCGCCATCCGCCACCGCTTCGACGGCACGCCGGACGCGGCGATCGTGCTCGGCACCGGACTCGGCGCGCTGGCGGCGGAGATCGACGTGCACGCCGCGATCGACTACGCCGAGATCCCCGGCTTCCCGCTCTCCACCGTGGAGTCGCACGCCGGCCGGCTGCTGTGCGGCACGCTCGGCGGCAAGACGGTGGTCGCGATGCAGGGGCGCTTCCACCTGTACGAGGGGTACACGGCGGCGCAGGTGAGCTTCCCCGTGCGCGTGATGCGCGCGCTGGGCGCGGGCACGCTCATCGTCTCCAACGCGTGCGGCGGGATGCACCCGCTCTGGAACCCCGGGGACCTGATGCTGATCGCCGATCACATCAACCTGCTCGGGCACAACCCGCTCGTCGGCCCGAACGACGACGCGCTCGGCCCACGCTTCCCCGACATGTCGGCGCCGTACGATGTGGCGCTGCGCGAGCTCGCGCGCACCGTGGCCGCGGAGGCGCGCATTCCGCTACGCGAGGGCGTGTACGTCGCCGTGATGGGGCCGAACCTGGAAACGCGCGCCGAGTACCGGATGCTGCGCGCGCTGGGCGGGGACGTGGTGGGAATGTCCACCGTCCCCGAGGTGATCGTCGCCGTGCACGGCGGGATGCGCGTGCTCGGGCTGTCGATCATCACCGATCGCTGCCTCCCGGATGCGCTGGAGCCCGCGACCCTCGAACAGATCGTCGCCGCGGCGACGGCGGCCGAGCCGAAGCTCGCCACCGTCGTGCGCGGCGTGCTGGAGCGCCTGTGACCGCTGTCGATTCGACCGTGAAGCCATATCGCCTGCTGCCGCCGGATCTCCCGGCGGAGGAGCTCGAGCGCGAGATGCTCGAGCGCTGGACCGAGGAGGATCTGCTCGAGCGGACCGTGCGGGAGCGCGAGGGCGCCGAGCCGTTCGTGTTCTTCGAGGGGCCGCCGACCGCCAACGGCCGCCCCGGCATCCACCACGTGTTCGCGCGCACCATCAAGGACCTCTTCTGCCGCTACCGCGTGATGAAGGGGTTCCAGGTGCACCGGAAGGCCGGATGGGACACGCACGGCCTGCCGGTGGAGATCGAGGTCGAGAAGCAGCTCGGGATCAGCGGCAAGCAACAGATCGAGGAGGTGGGGGTCGAGCGCTTCAACCAGCTTTGCCGCGAGAGCGTGTGGAAGTACAAGGGCGACTGGGAGCGGCTGAGCGCGCGCATCGGCTACTGGCTCGACTACCGCGACCCGTACATCACGTACTCCAACGACTACGTGGAGAGCGTGTGGTGGGCGCTGGCGACGCTGTTCGGGAAGGGGCTGCTCTACCGCGGGCACAAGATCCTGCCCTACTGCGCGCGCTGCGGCACCGCGCTGTCGAGCCACGAAGTGGCGCAGGGGTACGAGGACGTGAAGGACCCGAGCGTGTACGTGGCGCTCGACCTCGTGGATGCGGCGGGGGAGCCCACCGGGCGCCGGATCCTCGTCTGGACCACCACGCCGTGGACGCTGGTGTCGAACGTGGCGCTCGCGGTGCACCCGGAGCTGACGTACGTGGAGCTTCGCCGCCGCGCGCGGGAGGAGCCCACGCTCGTCCTCGCGGAGTCGCGCGTGCCGGCGGTGCTCGGCGACGACTGGAGCGACCGCTGGACCGTGGTGTCGCGCCACGCCGGGTCGGAGCTGGCCGGCCAGCGCTATCGCCGCCCGCTCGACTGGGTGGCGTACGGCACCGGCGCGCACGAGGTGATCGTCGCCGAGACGTTCGTGTCGGCGGAGGATGGCAGCGGCGTGGTGCACATGGCGCCCGCCTTCGGCGCCGATGACTACGCCGCGGGGCAGCGGCACGGGCTGGCGTTCCTCCAGCCGGTGAACCTGCGCGGCGAGTTCCCGCCGGAGATGCCGCTGGTGGGCGGGATGTTCGTGAAGAAGGCCGATCCGGACATCATCGAGGAGCTGCGGCGGCGCGGCGTGCTCTGGAAGGCGGCGGTGCTGGAGCACTCGTACCCGCACTGCTGGCGCTGCGGCACGCCGCTGCTCTACTACGCGCGCGAGTCCTGGTTCGTGCGCACCACCGCGTTCCGCGAGGGGATGCTCGCGCGCAACGCGCGAGTGGACTGGCATCCGCCGGAGGTGGGCGAGGGACGCTTCGGCGAGTGGCTCAAGAACAACATCGACTGGGCGCTCTCGCGCGATCGCTACTGGGGGACGCCGCTCCCGGTGTGGGTGTGCGACGCGAGCGCCGAGCACGTGGAGGCGATCGGGAGCTATGCCGAGCTGGCGGCGCGCCTGGGCGAGCCGCTCCCGGCGGACTTCGATCCGCACAAGCCGCACATCGACCGGTACACGTGGCGCTGTACCAGCGCCACGTGTACCGGGACGATGAGACGCGTGCCGGAGGTGATCGACACGTGGTTCGACTCGGGGTCGATGCCGTTCGCGCAGTGGCACTACCCGTTCGAGCATCGCGACATCGTGGAGCGGCAGTACCCGGCGGACTTCATCGCCGAGGGAGTGGACCAGACGCGCGGCTGGTTCTACTCGCTGCTGGCGATCGCCACGGGGCTCGGCGATGCGCTGCCGAACAACCTCGGCGAGGGCGGGACGAACGCGCTCGCGGCGCCGTACGAGGCGGTGGTGGTGAACGACCTCGTGCTCGACGCCGATGGGCAGAAGATGTCGAAGAGCAAGGGGAACGTGGTGGATCCGTGGGCGGTGGTGTCGCGCCACGGGGCGGATGCGGTGCGGCTGTTCCTCATCGCGTCGAGCCAGGTGTGGATGCCGAGGCGCTTCGACGAGGAGGCGATCCGCGAGCTGGCGGGGCGCTTCCTGCTCACGCTGAAGAACGTGTACAGCGGCATCTTCGCGCAGTACGCGAATTTCGGGTGGACGCCAGGGCCGGACGACCCGCCGCCGGCGGCGCGGCCGGTGATCGATCGCTGGGTGCTGTCGCGGCTGGCGACGGTGGAGCGGCGCGTGGACGAGCTGCTGTGGACGTACGACGCGACGCTCGCCGCGCGGGAGGTGATGGAGTTCGTCGTGGACGACGTGTCGAACTGGTACGTGCGGCTCAACCGCGCGCGCTTCTACGACGTGGATGGCGCGGACAACCGCGCCGCCTTCGCGACGCTGCACGAGGTGCTGGTGGCGGTGTGCCGGATGCTGGCGCCGTTCGCGCCGTTCGTGACGGACTGGATGCACCGCGAGCTCACGGGGAGCTCGGTGCACCTGGCGCCGTTCGGGCGGGGGCGCGGCGCGCCGGAGGTGGTGGACGCGGAGCTGGAGCGGGCGATGTCGGACCTGCGGACGCTGGCGACGCTGGCGCGCGCCGCCCGCGAGGACGCCGGGGTCAAAGTCCGGCAACCGCTTCCGCGACTGGTATGCGTTGTGCCAAATTACAGGGCTGGAATGTTTGCCCAGCTCGAGCCGCTCCTCCGTGCGGAGCTGAACGTGAAGGAGGTGGAGTTCGCCTCGAGCGGCGACGCGCTGGTGCGGCTGGAGGCGAAGCCGAACTTCCGGGCGCTCGGGCGTCGGTTCGGCAAGCGCACGCCGATGGCCGCGCAGGCGGTGGCGGCGCTGTCCAGCGAGGCGCTGTTCGCGTTCGAGCACGGCGCGCCG
Source organism: Gemmatimonadaceae bacterium (assembly GCA_035760785.1). Lineage (GTDB taxonomy): Bacteria > Gemmatimonadota > Gemmatimonadetes > Gemmatimonadales > Gemmatimonadaceae > JADGGM01. Next base: position 14,872 of record DASTSH010000083.1, read on the forward strand.
CTGGCGATCGCGCTCGATGGCGAGTCGCACGTGCTCGCCACGGAGGAGCTCGAGATCGTGCGCCGGGCCAGCGGGGAGCTCGTGGTGAAGGAGGAGGCCGGGTACGTGGCGGCGATCGATCCCACCGTGACGCCCGAATTGCGGCGCGAGGGGATCGCCCGCGAGCTGGTGAGCCGGGTGCAGCGAATGCGCAAGGATGCCGGCTTCGCGGTGAGCGACCGCATCCGGCTCCAGGTGACCGGGAGCGCAGAGGCGGAGGCAGTGGCACGCGAGCACGAAGCGTACGTGGCGGCGGAGGTGTTGGCGAGCGAGGTCGCCATCGGGGGCGATGTCGCCGGGAACCCAGACGCAGTGCAGACGGTCGAGTTGGTGGACGACACCGTTCGCATTGCCTTGACCAGAGTGCATTAGCGATGCCGTCTTCAGCGAGCCCCAAGAAGGGCAAGCCGATGAACAAGAAGATGCTCGCGCACTTCGAGAAGCGACTGCTCGAGGAGCGCAAGCGGGTGCTCAAGGAACTCGGCAACTACAGCGAGGCGTTCAACGCCACGCCGCAGTCGGCCGACGGGGACCTGAGCTCCTACTCGTTCCACATGGCGGACCAGGGCACCGACGCCATGGAGCGCGAGAAGGCGTTCCTGTTCGCGAGCCAGGAGGGGCGCTTCCTGTGGCACATCGACCAGGCGCTACGGCGGCTGTACCGCACGCCGGAGACGTTCGGGAAGTGCCACAACTGTGGGGAAGACATCGATTTCGATCGCCTGGATGCGCTCCCCCACGCGCGTCTCTGCATCGCGTGCAAGCAGCGTGAAGAAGATGCCAAGAAGCAGCAGCCCCAACAGGGCTAAGCCCGCGCTGTTCTGGACGCTGGTCGTCGGCATCATCATCGCCGACGTGATCACGAAGCTGCTGGCGGTCAGCACGCTGGTGCCCCAGCGGGTGCCGCGCGAAGTGATCGGCGACTGGGTGCGCTTCACGCTCGTCTTCAACCGCGGCGCGGCGTTCGGCCTGCACCTCGGCCCCTGGTCGCGCGGGATCTTCCTCGTGCTGACGGTGGTGGCGCTGGTGATCCTCGGGCGGCTCTACCGCGCCACTCGCCCCGGGGAGATGCTGCGCACGATCGCCCTCGGGCTGGTGGTGGGAGGCGCGATCGGGAACCTCATCGATCGCATCCGCTCCCCGATGGGGGTGGTCGACTTCCTCGACATCGGCTTCCGCGACTGGCGGTGGCCCACCTTCAACGTGGCCGACATCGCGGTGAGCACCGGCGCCATCCTCCTCGCCTGGGTGCTCTGGGGGGAGGAGCACGCCGCGGAGCAGGAGGCCCAGCGCCCCGAGCCGGTGGTCGAGCCGCGGATCACGCGCGGCGGCTGACCACGTCGCCGTGACGTCCACTCCAGCGGGGGGCGGCGCGCTCCGTCCCACGCGGCACGAGCTCACGGTCGAGGCGGACGACATCGTCCGCCTCGATTTGCTCGTGGCCCGCGCGCTCGGCCTCTCGCGCACCCAGGCGGCCACGCTCATCGCCACCGGCCGGGTGACCGTGGACGGGCGGCGCGAGAAGGCGAGCTACCGCCCGCGCGTTGGCGAGCGCCTCACCGTAGAGGTCCCGCCCCCCGAGTCGCGCCCCGTGCTCGCCGAGGAGATCCCGCTCACCGTGGTGTGGGAGGACGAGGACGTGCTGGTGGTGGACAAGCCCGCGGGGATGGTGGTGCACCCCGCCCCGGGACACTGGAGCGGCACGCTCGTGAACGCGCTCAAGGGACGGGGGGGCGCGCTCTCCACCGCCGGCGGCGAAGGGCGCGAGGGGATCGTCCACCGCCTGGACCAGGACACCTCGGGGCTCCTCCTCGTGGCGAAGACCGACCGCGCGCACCGCGCGCTCGGCGCCGCCATGAGCGCCCGCCGCATCGTGCGCCGCTACGCCGCCCTCGCTTGGGGGCACCTCGACGGCGACCGCGCGACCGTCGACAAACCCATCGCCCGCGACCCGCGAGACCGAAAGCGCATGGCAATCGTCAGTAGTGGGCGAGCCGCGCGGACGGACTTCGTGCGGCTCGCGCGGTTCGACTCGGCGGATCTCCTGCGCGCGCACCTGCACACCGGGCGCACGCATCAGATCCGAGTGCATCTCGCGTCGATCGGGCATCCGGTAGTGGGCGACGACACCTATGGCGGCGGCGGCGGGCGACGATTGCTGGCCTTGCCGCCGAAGCGGCACTTCCTGCATGCCGCGTGGCTGATCTTCCCACATCCGGAGACCGGAGCGCTCGTGGAGCTGCGCTCGCCGCTGCCAGCGGACCTCCGGCATTCGCTCGCGCGGGCGTCGGGGGTCGACGAATTACCTGCACAACCGGACCCACTCGACGACCTTGGCTTCTACCGTCTCGATCGACAGCCCTGAAGAAGGCGTTGCGCCGCAGCTCGTGATCTTTCGGCTGGGGACGCGAACGTACGGCATCGAGCTCGATGCCGTGCGCGAGATCATCCCGTTCCGCCGCGCCACGCGGCTCCCCGGGGCGCCACCGTACGTGGCCGGCCTGATGAACGTGCGCGGGATCATCGTCACCGTGCTCGACATCGGCGTGCGGCTCGACGCCACCGCACCCGATCGGACCACCGGCTCGGTCATGCTGATCGAGCACGGCACCAAGGTTGTCGGTGCCGCAGTAGACGAAGTGCTGGACG
>DASTSH010000084.1:0-10061 GCA_035760785.1 Gemmatimonadaceae bacterium
ACGCCCCCCGCTGCGTTCCGATTTCGTGCGCACCCCGCGTCCCGCACCCCGCGTCCCGCGCTCTCACCCTCCCTTCGGCCCCGCCCTCTTCACCGGAATGCTCACGCTCGCGGCGAACTGCTCGAAGTTCCTGGCGAACATCTCCGCCAGCTTCCTCGCCTGCGCGTCGTAGGCGGCGGGGTCGGCCCAGGTGGCGCGCGGGTTCATCGCCTCCACCGGCACGCCGCGCACCGCCTGCGGGACCGCGAGCCCGAACACCGGATCGGTGACCGTGGGCACGTGGTCGAGCTCACCGGCGAGCGCGGCGCGCACCATCGACCGCGTGTAGCCGAGCTTCATGCGGTGCCCCACGCCGTACGGGCCGCCCGTCCACCCCGTGTTCACCAGCCACACGCGCGAGCCGTGCGCCTTCAGCAGGTCGCCGAACATGTCGGCGTACTTCGTCGGCGGCCACACGAGGAACACGGCGCCGAAGCACGCGCTGAACGTCGCCTGTGGCTCGGTGACCCCGCGCTCCGTCCCCGCCACCTTCGCCGTGTACCCGGAGAGGAAGTAGTACATCGCCTGCTCGGGCGTGAGGCGCGCGATCGGCGGCAGCACGCCGAAGGCATCGGCGGTGAGCAGCACGACGTTCTTCGGATGCCCGCCGCGCCCGCCGGGGACGTGGTTGCGGATGTAGTGCAGCGGGTACGAGACGCGCGTGTTCTCCGTGAGCGAGGCGTCGGCGAAGTCGACCTTCCGCGAGTTCTCGTCGAGCACCACGTTCTCGAGCACGGTGCCGAACATCTGGGTCGTGCGGTAGATGTCGGGCTCCCCCTCCTCGGAGAGGTTGATCGCCTTGGCGTAGCAGCCGCCCTCGAAGTTGAACACCCCTTCGTCGCTCCACCCGTGCTCGTCGTCGCCGATGAGGTGGCGCTCCGGGTCGGCGGACAGCGTCGTCTTCCCCGTGCCGGAGAGGCCGAAGAAGAGCGCGGTGTCGCCCGAGTCGCCCACGTTCGCGGAGCAGTGCATGGAGAGCACGCCCTGCTTCGGGAGGAGATAGTTCATCACCGTGAACATCGCCTTCTTGAGCTCGCCGGCGTAGCGCGTGCCGCCGATGAGGATCTGCCGCGTGGCGAAGTTGAGGATGATGAACGTGCCGGTGCGCGTGCCGTGTCTCGCGGGATCCGCCTGGAACTCCGGGGCGTGGAGGACGCTGAAGTTGGGGATGAACGTGGGGAGGTCGGCCAGCTCCGGGCGGATGAACATGTTCCGCACGAACGCCATGTGCCATGCGCTGGGGGACACGTAGCGCACCGAGAGCCGGTAGCGCGGATCGGCGCCGGCCCAGAGGTCCTCCACGAAGAGCTCCGGCTGCTCATCGAGGTAGCGCTGCACGTCGGCGAGGAGCACGTCGTAGTTGGCCGGCTCGAAGGGGCGGTTCACCTCGCCCCACCAGATGTCCTGCTCCGTGCTCGGCTCGCGGACCACGAACTTGTCCTTCGGCGAGCGGCCGGTGTGCGGGGTCGTCACGCCGACGAATGGTCCCATGTCCGCGAGCTGTCCTTCACGACGCTCCACGGCCGCCTGGATCAGCTCCGGGGCGACGAGATTCCAGTGAATCGCTCCCCGCGGGTGCAGCCCCAGCTCCTCGAGCCCCGTCTTCCCCTTCCGCTCCGCCGTCTCGGCGCGCGGCTTCGTCTGCGTAGCCATGCACAATGTCCTGTTTGAGAGTTCACCCGGCGGCACGGCCGCCGCTCACCGCCTCTCCTGCGCATCCACCACCGCGACTGCCGCCATGTTCACGATGTCCTGCACGTCGGCGCCCGCTTCCAGCACGTGCACCGGGAGTCGCATGCCGACGAGGATCGGGCCGATGGCCGTCGCCCCGCCCAGATGCTCCAGCAACTTGTAGGCGATGTTCCCGGCGCTCAAGTTCGGGAAGATGAGCACGTTCGCCCGCTCCGTGAGGGCGCTGAACGGATACATCGTGTGCAGCTTGTGCTCATCGAGGGCCGTGTCGGCCTGCATCTCGCCATCCACCACGAGCGTCGGGTCGCGGCGTCGCATCAACTGCACGGCGCGCGCCACCTTCTCCGTCTCCGGCGCGCGCACCGACCCGAAGTTCGAGAAGGAGAGCATCGCCACGCGTGGCTCGAGCCCGAACGTCCGGACGATGCGCGAGGCGGCGTAGCCGATCTGCGCGAGTTGCTCCGCGGTGGGGTCGATGTTCACGGTGGTGTCGCCCAGGAACACCACGTGACGCTCGAACACGAGCATGTACATCCCGCTCACGAGTCCGGCCTTGGGGTGCGCGCCGATCACCTGAAGCGCCGGCCGGATCGTTTCCGGGTAGTGCAGGTTCACCCCCGACACCAGCGCGTCGGCGTGCCCCTGCGCCACCATCACCGAGCCGAAGTAATTCGTATTGTACAGCAACTGGTACGCCTCCGCGAGGCTCAGTCCCTTGCGCTGGCGGCGCTCCCAGAGGTACCGCGCGTAGGCATCGCGATGCTCGCACGTGGCGGGATCCACGATCTCGATCTCGTCGAGCCCGATCGCCATGCCGCGCGCCTGCTCGGCGATGCTCGCCGGGTTGCCGAGGAGGATCGGCTGCGCGATGCCATCGTCGACCAGCATGCGCGCCGCGCGGATGATCTTCGGCTCCTCCCCCTCGGGAAAGACCACGCGCTTGGGGTCGTGCTGCGCGCGGCTGATGAGGCCGCGCAGCACGCCGCGCGCCCGTCCGAGGCGCTCCTCCAGTGCCTGGCGATAGTCGTCCAGGTCGATGAAGTCCTTCGCGACGCCCGTCGCCACCGCCGCCCACGCGACCGCGGGTGCCACCCAGAGCAGCACCCGCGGATCGAAGGGGAAGGGAATGAGGTAGTCGGGCCCGAACGAGACCGACGACAGGCCGTAGAGCTTGGCCACCGCATCGGGGACGTCCTCCTTCGCGAGCGCGGCGAGCGCTCGCGTGGCGGCCATCTTCATCTCCTCCGTGATCTGGGTGGCGCGCACGTCGAGCGCGCCGCGGAAGATGAAGGGGAAGCCGAGGACGTTGTTGACCTGGTTGGGGTAGTCGCTGCGCCCGGTGGCGATGATCGCGTCGTCGCGCACGGCGCGCACCGCGTCCGGCAGGATCTCCGGCACCGGGTTCGCGAGCGCGAAGATGATCGGGCGCGGCGCCATGGGGGCGATCATCTCCCCCGTCACCGCGCCCCCCACCGACAGCCCCACGAACACGTCCGCGCCCACGAGCGCCTCGGTGATCGTGCGCATCGGCGTGTCCACCGCGAAGCGGGCCTTGTACGGATCCATGTCCACGCCGCGGCCGGCATAGATCACCCCGGTGCGGTCGCACATGATGATGTGCTCGCGCCTGACGCCGAGGCGCACGTAGTGCTCCGCCGTGGAGATCGCGGCCGCGCCCGCGCCGGAGAAGACCACGCGCACGTCGTGGATGTCCTTCCCCACGATCTCGAGCGCGTTCAGCAGCGCGGCGCCCGAGATGATCGCGGTGCCGTGCTGGTCATCGTGGAAGACGGGAATGTTCATCGTCTTCCGCAGCGTCTCCTCGATGTAGAAGCAGTCGGGAGCGCGGATGTCCTCGAGGTTGATCCCGCCCACGGTGGGCTCGAGGAGCTGGCAGAACTTGATGACGTCGTCGGGGTGCTCGGAGCCGACCTCGATGTCGAACACGTCCAGATCGGCGAACTGCTTGAAGAGGTTGGACTTCCCCTCCATCACCGGCTTCGCGGCGAGGGCCCCGATGTTGCCGAGTCCCAGCACCGCCGTGCCGTTCGAGACCACCGCGACGAGGTTCCCCTTCGCCGTGTAGCGGTAGGCATCCTCGGGGGTCTGCTTGATGGCCAGGCAGGGCTCGGCCACCCCGGGGGAATACGCGAGGGAGAGGTCCCGCTGGTTGCCGAGCGGCTTGGTGGGGACCACCGCGATCTTGCCCGGCCGTCCCCGCTCGTGATACGAGAGCGCGTCTTCGCGATTGTAGCTCATCAGGGGGAAAAACAAATAGCTTAGCCGACGCCCTGGGGCGCGTCAATCGCCGGCCGCGTGCGGCGGCCGGCGATCGGCGCCGCCGGCCTACACCTCCAGCCGGTCTCCCTCCCGCGCCACCACCAGGTACAGCGCGGGCATGAGGAGCACGCTGATGAGCAGCCGGGAGAAGAGGCCGCCCACGATCACCAGCGCGAAGGGGCGCTGCGAGTCGGAGCCCACGCCGTGCGAGAGCGCCGCCGGGAGGAGCCCCAGCGCCGCCACGAGCGCCGTCATCATGATCGGCCGCAGCCGCAGCACCGCCGCCTGGCGCGTCGCCTCCGCGATCCCCGCGCCCCCCGAGCGCAGCTCGTTGGCGTACGAGATGTAGACCACCGCCGTCTGCACCGACACGCCGAACAGCGCCAGGAACCCGATCCCCGATGACACCGAGAACGGCGTCCCCGTGAGCAGCAGCGCCAGCAAACCGCCCACCGGCGCCGACAGCACCACCCCGGCCACGGTGATGAGCGGGAACTTGAAGTTGTTGTACAGGGCGAACAGCAGCAGGAAGATCACGAACATCGTGAGCGGGAGGATGATCCGGAGCTGCGCCCGCGACGCCGTGTACTCCTGGTACTCGCCCCCCCACACCACCCGGTACCCCGGCGGCATCTTCACCGCCGCGCGCACCGCCTGCTGCGCGGCGTTCACCGCGCTCGCCAGGTCGCGCCCCTCCACCGAGTACTGGACGCCGATGAAGCGCTGGTTGTCCTGGCGATAGATGAACGCCGCGCCGCTCGACACCTGGATCGTGGCGAGGTCCTTGAGCGGGATCTGCTGGCCGTCCGGCGTGGGCACGAGAATGGAGCCGATCTGCTCCGGCGTTTCCCGGAACCGCGGCTGCAGCCGCACCACGAGATCGTAGAGCCGCTCCCCCTGCGCCACCTGCGTCGCCGCCTGCCCTCCCACCGCCGCCTCGATCAGGCCGTTCACGTCGGCCACGTTGATGCCGTAGCGCGCGATCTTCGCCCGATCCACCTCCACCGTGAGCGCCGGCTGCCCCAGCTCCTGCACCAGCGTCACGTGCGCGATCCCCGGCACCCCCTCGAGCACGTGCTTGATCTCCTTCCCCGTACGCTCGAGCACCGGCAGGTCGGCGCCGAACACCTTCACGTCGAGCGCGCTCTTGAGCCCCGTCTCCGCCTCGTCCACCGCATCCTCGGCGGGCTGCGTGTAGTTGAACGTGATTCCGGGAAAGCTCGCGAGCCGCTTCGCCACCGAGTCGATGAGCTGCTGCTTCGTGCGGATGGCGCCCGTCCACTGATCGTACGGCTTCAGCCCCACGTAGAACTCGGCGTTGAAGAAGCCGGTGGGATCGGTGCCGTCATCGGGGCGCCCGTGCTCCGAGCCCACCACCGTCACCTGCGGGAACGACTTCAGGATGGCGCGCACCTGCGGGACGATCTTCGAGCTCTCGTCGAACGAGATGGTGTACGGCATCGTCGCCCGCACCCAGAGCGCCCCCTCGTCCAGGTGCGGCATGAACTCGGCGCCGATCACCGGGACCAGGAACATCGACAGCACGAACACCAGCGTGGACAGCCCGATCGTGAGCCACGGCCGCGCGAGCGCCCAGTCGAGCGACCGCTCGTACCGCGCCCGCACCCACTCGTACGCCGGATTGCGCCGCTCGCGCACCCCGCGCCGCAGCAGCCAGGCGCAGAGCACGGGGATCAGCGTCAGCGTCACCAGCAGCGAGCCCACGAGCGCGAAGATCGTCGTGTCCGCCATCGGCCGGAACAGCCGCCCCGACGGACCGGAGAGCACGTAGATCGGGAGGAACGCGGCGACGATCACCGCCACGGCGTAGAAGATCGGACGGTCCACCTCCGCCGCCGCGCCGATGATCACCTCCTTCAGCGAGTAGCTCGTGCCGTAGCGCGATGCGAGCTGCCGGTGGATGTTCTCCACCATCACCACCGCCCCGTCCACCAGGATCCCGAAGTCGATGGCGCCTATGGATAGGAGGTTGGCCGGTATGTGCCGCAGGTCGAGGCAGATGAACGCGAACAGCAGCGACAGCGGGATCGCCGTGGCCACGATCAGGCCGGAGCGCACGTCGTAGAGGAAGAAGATCAGGATCACCACCACGAGCACGATGCCGCGCACGAGGTTGTCCTCCACCGTGCGCGTCGTGAGCGCCACGAGGTCGCTCCGATCGTAGAACGGCTTGATCTTCACGTCCTTCGGCAGGATGGAGTCGTTCAGCTCGCGCGTCTTCGCCTCCACCCCGGCGAGCACGGTCTGCGTCTGCTCCCCGCGCCGCATCTGGACCACCCCTTCCACGGCGTCGTTCAGGCTGTCGAAGCCGAACTGGCCGAGGCGCGGCGCGTGGCCGATCACCACCTGGCCGAGATCCCTCACCAGGACTGGCGTCCCGTTGTGGACGGCGACGACGATGTTGCCGATGTCCTCCAGCGTGTGCACGCGCCCGAGGCCCCGCACGTAGTAGAACTGCCCGCCCTCGGAGTAGAAGCCGCCGCCGGCGTTGCCGTTGTTCGCGCCGAGCGCGTCGGCCACCTGCGGCACCGAGAGGCCGGCGCCGGCGAGGCGACCCGGGTCGAGCAGCACCTGGTACTGCATCGTCTCGCCGCCGAGCGGCGACACCTCGGCCACGCCGGATACCGACTGGTACGCCTTCGTCACCACCCAGTCGTCGATGTTCTTGAGCTCCATCGCCGACCGGTCCGGGCTCTGGAGCACGTAGCGGTAGACGAGCCCCGAGGGCGCGGAGAGCGGCCCAACGTCTGGGGAGACGCCTTCCGGCAGCTCCACGTCGGGGAGCCGCTCGAACACCTGCTGCCGGGCGAAGTAGTTGTCGGTGGCGTCCTCGAACGTCATGGTCACGTCCGAGAGCCCGTACAGGGAGATCGAGCGCATCACCTTCAGGTGCGGCAGCCCGTTCATCCCGTTCTCCACGGGGACGGTGATCAGCCGCTCCACCTCCTCCGCCGCGTGCCCCGGCCACTGCGTGATCACCTCCACCATCGGCGGGGAGAGGTCGGGATACGCGTCCACCGGCAGCCGGCGGAACGACCAGACGCCGACCGCCACCAGGAGCGCCGCCAGCACCGCCACCACGAACCCCTGCGACACCGATGCGGCGACGATGCGGTTGACCACCGAGCGGGCGCGCGCTTCCTCCTCGCGCGGGAGCGGGGCGCTCACTGGCTCTGCGCGAACTGCAGGAACAGCCCGCCCTCCGACACCACGTGCTCACCCGCCGCGAGTCCCGCCGTGATCTCGTAACGGTCGTCCACCCGCTCCCCGAGCGTCACGGAGCGCCGCGCGTAGGCGCCGTCGGGGGACTGGACGAACAGGAACGGCTGGTTGTCCTCGTCGCGCAGCACCGCCGACACGGGCACCAGGAGCCCCGTGCGCGCGCGATGCGAGTGGATGCCGACGCGCACGTACATGTCCTTCTTGAGCAGCCGCCCCGTGTTCCGCACCACGATGCGCACCGCGGTTGCCTTCGTGTTGGGATCCACCTCGGCGGCGATGTTGTCCACGGTGCCGTGAAACGCGTCCGGGGACGCGGTGGTGGTGACACGGGCCGAGTCCCCCACGCGAACGTCGGGAAGATCGGTCTCGAACACGTTCGCCATCACCCACATGCGGGAGAGATCGGCGATGGTGAAGCACGGCGTGGTGCCGGCCTGGATGAGCTGTCCCGGCGTGACCAGCCGCTCGACCACGGTGCCCTCGATGGGGGAGCGGATCACGCCCTGCACGTTCTCCACCGGGCGGTCGTTCTGGAGCGCGTCGAGCGTCCGGTCGTCCACGCCGAGCGCGCGAAGCTGCTGGAGCGCCGCGTCGCGGTCCGCGTTCGCCGCCACGGCGTCGGTCTGGGCCTGCTCCAGGTCGCGGCGCGCGATCGCGTCGTTCCTGAAGAGCTGCGCGTCGAGATCGGCGATGTGCTGCGCGTTGCGGGCGGCGGCGGCGGCCTTGCGGTAGCCGGCCACGGCGGCCGCGAAGTCGGGGGAGGAGACGTAGGCGAGCGGCGCGCCGCGGGCGACGTGCGTCCCCGGCTGCACCACGATCCGCGTCACGGGCCCGGAGATCGGCGCGAGCACCTGCGTGGACTGGTCGCCATCGAAGGCGACGGTGCCGGTGGTCTGCACCTCGGGGGCGAACGCGGTGCGCTGGACGGCGCTCACGGTGATCCGCTCGCGCTGCGCGGCGGGGAGCACGAGCGCCCCGGGCTTGGTGGCCGCGCTCGCGGTGCGCGGCGAGGCATCGTGGGCATCGCCGCCGCAGGCGGCGAGCGACGCGACGACGGCGACGAGCGCGGCGCCGGCGCGGAGGCGGGGGCTAGTCATGGCGGGCTCCGGAAGCGGTCGAGTCGAGCGGCGCGCCAACGGCGAGCTCGAGCTGCGACACGGCATCGTTGACGGCGCCGAGGGCGTCCGTGTACTGGGACTGGGCATCGAGAAGGGTGCGCTTGGCGTCGAGCACCTCGAGCGCGGACGATCCGCCGAGCCCGTAGCTCACCGACGCGATGTGATAGGCCTGCTGCGCCTCGGGGAGGAGCTGGTCGCGGAGGTAGAGCGCCTGGCGGAGCGCCGTGGAGGCGCTGGCCCAGGCCACGCGCACCTCCTGGCTCACCTGGGCGGAGAGATCACGTCCGCTGGCCGCCAGCTCGAGCTCGTGGTGCCGCGCCTCCGCCACCTCCCCGCCGCGATGCTGCCAGAAGAAGAGCGGGAAGGCGATCCCGATCCCCGTGTCGTACGTCGCGTTCTCCCCCGCCACGCGGTTGTGCGACACGGAGAGGCTGATGTCGGGGAGCCAGTACTCCCTGGCGAGCGAGGTGGCGGCGCGGGCGCCGGCCCGCTGCGCGGCGAGGCTCTTCAGCTCCGGGCGCAGCTCCGCGGCGCGCGCCTCGAGGCGCTGCACGTCGGGGATGCTGTCGGGGACCGCGAGCGAGTCGGCGGCCCGCACCGGGGCGCCGAGCACGCGTCCCACCAGGCGGTTGAGCGCGGCACTGGCGTTGGCGATGTCCCGCTCGCCGGCGATGAGCTGGTTCTCCGCCTGCGCCAGATCCACCCGCGCCTTGATCACGTCGAGTTTGGCGCTCGTCCCCGCCTGGTAACGCGCCTCGGTGCGGGTGAGAAAGTCCCGCGCGAGTGCCCGCGCCTGCTCGAAGTCGCTCTGGTGGCGCAGCGCCACGAGCAGCGAGTCGTAGGTCTGCGACGTCTGCGAGGCGATGAGCTGCCGGAGCTGGTCGTAGGACAGCTCGGCGGTGCGGACGTCCGCTTCCGCGACGTGGCCGGCGAGCCGGAGCCGGTCGGGGAAGGGGATCGTGACGCCGAGCGCCACGTCGTGCTCCTCCGCGGCATGGGGGCTGAAGGGCCCGTTCTGCCCCACGGCGGTGGCGCTGAGCGAGGGGTCGGGAATCGCCGTGGCCTGCGTGACGCGCGCGCGGGCCTGGGCCACCTGCTCGCGCGCCACCTGGATCTGCGGGTTGCGCGCGAGGGCGAGCGCGATCGCCTGCGCTCGGGTGACGACGAGCACACCGCTGTCCACGGGCGCACGCATGGGCGCCGTGGGCTGCTGCGCCGCGAGCGCGCCGATGGGCGCGAACGCGGCGATGACGAACCACCGTATCATCGATCTCCACCCTCCCGGCACGCCGGCGCGGCAGATGGCCGCGATGCGTCCGGGGGCTCGTGCGCGACGCCGCCGGCGCGCGGTCGCGCGGCCGGGGGATGCGTCGCTCGTTCATGTCGGGAGCGCGGCGGGCGGGATGCCTCGCCGCGAGGGGACCGGCTCAGCCGATCGCGGTGGGGAGGGCGGGAGGGGCGCGGGGAGCGTGGGGGCCCGCGCGGTCGGGGTGCGCGGGGGAGAACACGCCGAAGGTGGGCGCCAGCTGGCGCACGGTCGCCCGCGGCACGGCGGTCGTCGGCCGAACCGGCACCGGCATGAGCTGCATCGCGATGCACGCGGCGCAGTCGTTGGGGTTGTGCGACCAGTGGAGGTGCGTGCCTCCCTCCTCCACGTGCGCCGGTGCGCTGCGCGAGGAGCGCGCCTCG
>DASTSH010000085.1:0-16291 GCA_035760785.1 Gemmatimonadaceae bacterium
CGCCACGGCCGCCGCCTCGCCAGGGCACGGAGCGCGCCTGCCCAACGCCGTCCGGGGGTCCGATGTATCACACGCTACAGCCCTCCAACTCCGACCCCATGCCCGCTCGCCTCGTCGCGATCCGCGCGGCCGTCGCCGCGCTACTCGTCGCCGCTCCCGCCGTGCTCCGCGCGCAGGTCGGCAGCTCCACCGACATCCTCACCGGCACCGTCGCCGACTCCACCGGCCGCCCCCTCGAGGGCGCCACCGTCGAGGCCACGTCCGTCGACACGCGGATCACGCGCCACACCACCACCGGCGGGAACGGGCGCTACACCATCGTCTTTCCCGATGGCGGCGGGCAGTACCGCGTCACCGTGCGCTACCTCGGGATGAGCCCCGCCACCTTCGTCGTCGCTCGTCAGGCGGATGAGGACCGCCTCGTGCGCGACGTCCGGATGTCCCCCACCGCGTTCACCCTCGAGGCCGTGACCGTGCGCGCGCGCAGGCGGCGCGCCCCTCAGGACGAGCGCCCCACCCCCGGATCCACCGGGCGCGCCATCGGCGGCGATCAGGCGGCGCGTCTCCCCGTGGATGCGAGCGACATGAACGACCTCGCCGCGCTCGCGCCCGGCGTGGTCCCCATCGCCGGCAGCGACTCCACCGCCGCCGGCTTCTCCGTCGCCGGACTCCCGCCGACGGCGAACAACATCACCGTCGACGGACTCTCCTTCGGCGCCACGTCGATCCCGCAGGATGCCGTGCGCGCCACGCGCGTGGTCACCAATACCTACGACGTGGCACGCGGACAGTTCATGGGCGCGCAGGTGGCCACCACCACCCGCGGCGGCACGAACGTCCCCGCGGGCTCCTTCAACTACTCGCTCCGCGATCGCGGGCTCGCCTTCGGCGTCGATCCCAACTCCCCCTTCGCCGCCGGCTACACGCAGAACCAGCTCGGCGGCGGCTTCGGCGGACCGATCGTGCACGACAAGCTCTTCGGCTTCGCCGCGCTCCAGTGGCGCCGGCGCTCCGACGTGCAGCCGTCGCTGCTCGACGCGAACGCCGTCACCCTCCAGCGGCTCGGCGCGAGCCCGGACTCCGTGTCGCGCTTCCTGGATGACATGAGCGCCTTCGGCATCCCCGCCGCCCCCGACGGCTTCGATCCCAACCGGCTGAACCAGAGCGTGTCCGGGCTCGCGCGCGTGGACTGGCTCCTCTCCGAGAACCACACGCTCATGCTCCGCGGCGACTGGCGGTGGAACGACCAGGACCCCTCGCGCGTGGGCACGCTCGCGCTTCCCAGCAGCGGCGGCACGCAGACGGGACACGGCGGCGGGATCATGGCGTCGCTCACGTCGCGCCTCGGCACCGTCATCAACGAGCTGCGCGCGTACGGCTCCGCCGACGTGCGGCGCTCCGAGCCCTTCCTCTCCCTCCCACAAGGGCGCGTGCAGTTGGCGTCGGCGTTCGGCGACTCCAGCCGCGCCGTGTCCACCATCGTCTTCGGCGGCAACGCGGGGCTCCCGCAGACGGGAGACACGAAGTCGCTCGAGGCGTCCGACGAGCTGTCGTGGCTCCCTGGCGACGCATCGCACCGCATCAAGCTCGGCGTGCTCGTCGACGCGCAGCGCTCCACGCAGGACGTGACGACCAACCGCGAGGGGACGTTCACCTTCCACAGCCTGGAGGACCTGGAGGCGAACCGCCCGTCGTCGTTCACGCGCACGCTCGCCCCCACGCTCCGCGCCGCCACGTCGTTCGCCCCGGCGGTGTACCTCGGCGACACCTGGCGCCGCAGCCGCGCGCTCCAGCTCACGTACGGCGTGCGCGTGGAGCACTCGTCGTTCGGCGGCGCCCCGGCGCGCAACGCGCTCGTGGACTCGCTGTTCGCGCTCCGCACCGACCGCTTCCCCTCGGAGACGCACGTGAGCCCGCGCGTGGGGTTCACGTGGATGCTCGGCGGCGCCGATGGCGGCGCCGTCCCCACGGTGGTGCGCGGCGGCGTGGGAGAGTTCCGGAGCCCCATCCAGACCGGCCTCCTCTCCGCCGCGCAAGGCGCAACGGGGACCACGGGGGCCGAGTCGCAGCTCGTGTGCGTGGGCGACGGCGTCCCCGCGCCCGACTGGGGGGAATACCTCTCCGATCCCGCCGCCATCCCCACCGCGTGCACCGTCGCCGTCGAGCCGGTGGCCGACTCCGCCCGGCCCGCCGTGACCGCGTTCGCCCCCGGCTACGGCGCGCCGCGCGCGTGGCGCGCATCGCTCGGGGTGCAGCGCCGCTTCCTGGACCGCTACGGCGCGAGCATCGACGTGAGCCTCACGCGCGGCACCAACCTCGGGAGCGTGCGCGACGTGAACCTCGACCCCACCCCGCGCTTCGGGCTCGCCGACGAGGGCGGACGCCCGGTGTTCGTCCCCGCGAGCGCCATCGTGCCGGCCACCGGCACCGCGCAGTTCTTCGACTCGCGGCTGCACCCGGAGCTGGGGTACGTGCTGGCGATGGGCTCCGGGCTCGAGTCGCGCAGCACGCAGGTGACGCTCTCCCTCAACGGCTTCACCATGGGCGGGCTCGTCTTCCAGGCGTCGTACACCTGGCTCCGCGCGCGCGACCAGTCGTCGTTCACCTGCTGCTCCGCCGTGCAGGGGCTCGATGCGCCCACCACGGCGGGGAACCCGAACGTGCCGGAGTGGGCGACGAGCGACAACCAGCGCACGCACTCCTTCCTGCTCACCGCCACGTATCCCGTCACCTCGGCGGTGGAGGTCACGGCGGTGGGACGCCTCCTCTCCGGCGCGCCCTTCACCCCCATGGTGGCCTCCGACATCAACGGCGACGGGCTGCGGAACGACCGCGCGTTCATCTTCGACCCCGCCACCACCACCGACACCGCGGTGGCGAGCGCGATGCGGCGCGTGCTCACCGACGTCCCCTCCGGGGTACGCCAGTGCCTGACGAGTCAGCTCGGCGGAGTGGCCGCGCGCAACAGTTGCACCGGCCCGTGGCAGCCGTCGCTCGATCTCCAGCTCAACATCCGGCCGAGCGCGTTCGGGCTCGACCGCCGCCTCACCCTCAGCGTGGTGACCGTGAACATGCTGGCGGGGGTCGACCAGCTCCTGCACGGCAGCAACGACCTGCGCGGCTGGGGCTCGTTCACGCGCCCCGATGGCACGCTCCTCTACGTGCGCGGCTTCGACCCCGCCACCAACGAGTACCGCTACCAGGTGAACGAGCGCTTCGGCACCACGCGCGGCGCGGCGGCCGTGTTCCGCGCCCCCTTCCAGCTCGCGATCCAGCTGCGCTACACCGTGGGCCCCGACCAGGCGCGCGACCGGCTGCGCGGCATCTTCGGCCGCGGCGGCGCGCGCGGCGGCCCCGGCGGGGGCGCCGACGCGGCGGCGGGGAACGCGGCCGACTTCGCCGACCGCTTCGCGCGCATGGTGCCGAACCCCGTGGCCCGGCTGCTCGAGATGCGCGACACGCTCGCGCTCACCGACGACCAGGCCGCGCGACTCGGCGCGCTCCGCGACTCGCTCGACCGGGAGAACGGCGCGCTCGCCGACAGCATCCGCGCCGCGATCCAGCGCGCCGGCGACCGCCCCGATCCCGCGCGCCTCTTCGCCACCATCCGCCCGAGCCTCCAGGCCGCGCGCGAGAACGCGCGCAAGGCGCTCGATGCGGCGCGCGGCATCCTCACCGCCGAGCAGTGGAAGAAGGTGCCCGAGGACGCCAGGACGACCGGCGTCCGCCGCCCGCGACGCGACCAGTGATCGCACGCCCGATGTCGACGGATCGCTCAGTCACTCACCCTCACCATCCATGAACACGTCCTCCCGCTTCGCCGCGACGCTCGCGGCACCCGTGCTTCTCTCACTCGCCGCCGCCGCCGCCCCGGCCACCGTGAGCGCGCAGTCCCGCGACGGAGCCCCCTCCGACAGCACCCACTCCACCTGGCTCATGGTGAACGTGGTCGACCTCATGCTCACCCACCGGAGCGAGCTCGAGCTGGCCGACAGCCAGGTCACGCGCCTCCAACAGATCGGGGCCACGCACGATTCGGCGAACGCTCCACTCCGCGCGCGCCTCGACTCGCTGCGCGGCGAGCGCGGCGCCGGCGATGCCGGCGACGCGGACCGCTCCGCCATGCGCGAGCGCTTCCAGGGGATGCGCGACACCTTCGCCAGCATGCGCGACCACGACCAGGCGGCGCGCAAGGACGCCTACGCGCTGCTCACGAAGGACCAGAAGAAGAAGGCCGAACGGCTCGAGGACGATGCGCGTAAATCGATGGGAGATGATTGGCGGCGGAGTGGCCGGGGCGGGCGCCGTGGGATGGGTGGACGCGGCGGTTGGGGCGGGCGCCGCCCCGGCGGGATGGGGGGAACGGGCGGGATGGGATTTCCGCCTCCGGCGTGACGAGCCCGTGTCCGGATCCGGCGCGGCGCCCGTTCCGCTGGCGGCATCCACGCGGAGAGCTCGGATTCATGCGGATCTGCCCCTCGAAGCCCGCGCGGCGATGAGCGCCCGCCCGCTGCGGGAGCGCGACGATGACGTCGGGCTCCCGCCGCTCTCCCCCGCCGAGGAGCGCTCGCTCGTGGAGCGCGTGCGCGCCGGCGATGCGGCGGCGTTCGAGGCGCTCGTGCGCCGCCACCTGCGGCGCGCGTACGCCGTCGCGTACCGAGTGCTGCTGCACCGCGAGGACGCGGAGGACCTGGTGCAGGAGGCGTTCATGGCGGCGCTCGAGCACATCGAGACGTTCGACGTCGGCCGCCCGTTCGCGCCCTGGCTCTGCCGCATCGTGCTGAACCGCGCGCTCAACGCCAGGCGCTCGCGCGCGCTCCGGCGCACGGAGCCGGTGAGCGAGGTGGTGGGCGACACGCGCCCCGCCCCCGACGTGGACGTGGAGCGCGCCGAGGTGCGCGAGCGCTTCGCCGCGGCGCTCGACCGGCTCCCCGAGCGGCAGCGCCTCGTGGTGCGCCTGATCGACGGCGATGGGCTGGACGCCGCCGCGGTGGCGGCGATGCTCGACGTGGCGCCGGGCACCATCCGCTGGTACCTGCACCAGGCGCGTACCGCGCTTCGCGCGGCGCTCGCGCCGCTGCATGGAGACGACCCGTGACCGATCTCACCGACCGCGACGACCGCATCGCGCGCGCGCTCCGCGCCCTGGAGCCGGACGCCGCGCTGGACGACCTCCGCTACGAGCGCCTCGCGCGCCGCATTGGCGCCGCCGGCGCGGCGCGGCTCGCCTCGGCGAGCGTACCGCCCGCGGCGAAGCGCGGCGGGGTGGCGCGCGAGCTCGTCAGGCTCGGCGCCGCCGTCGCTGCCGCCGTCGCCCTCGTCGGCTGGGCGCTCACCGCCGGCGTCCCGCCAATGGACACGCGGCCCGACGTGCGCGCCTCCGAGCCCGGCCTCCACGCCCCCGATCGCGGCAGCCTGCTCGCCGCATCCGCCGGTGCCGTACCCGAAGACGAGTTCCTGCGAGCCCTCTGGGGGCGCGCCGACGCCGACGCCCTTCTCGCCGCGAGCGTACGACCATGACCACACCATCGACTCCCACCCCCCCTCCGGGTGGCCGCCCACGCGGCGCGCGCGCGGCCACCTGGATCACCGTGCTCGCCGCGCTCCTCGTCGGAGTCGCCGTCGGCGTCTTCGCGGACCGGCTGGCGATCCGCCACCGCTGGGCCGCGCGCGCCGGCGCGCGCGCGCCGTTCGCCGGCGCCGACGGAGCGGCCGCCGCGCAGCGGCACATGAGCGACCGCATGGCGCGCGCGCTCGACCTCACCCCGGCGCAGCGCGTCCGCGTGGACTCCATCCTGTCACGCAACCTTCGCGACATCGAGCAGGTGCGGCAGGACGTGCGCCCGCGCATGCGCGAGATCTTCGCCCGCACGAGAGCGCAGATGGACTCCGTGCTCACGCCGGAGCAGCGGAAGAAACGCGACGATCTCTTCCGCCAGCGCAGGGCTCGGGGCCCGCTGTTCGGAGCGGGCCGCTAATCGAGGACCGCCAGCTCGATCTGCCGGAGACGCTCGGGCTCCGCGACCGCGTCGACCTCGACGATCCGCCCGTCCGCGATCGTCAGGCGCAGGACCATGCGGAGCCGTCCCAGTGGAGCGACGACCACGCCCACGACGCCGTCGACGAGCGCCGGTCGGGCCGCGCGGGCACCTCCCTTCACCGCGCCCGCCGCCAGCGCCGCCGCGCCACGGCCCTCTCTCGGGACACCGGCGGGAACGGCGCGATCGGCCCGCACCACCACGTCGGGATCGAGCAGCGCCAGCAGTGCCTCGAAGTCACCGCGGCGCGCGGCGGCCAGGAAGGCGTCGACCACCTGTCGCTGCCGGGTGAGATCGGCATCCGGTACGACGGCAGTGCCCCGCACGCGCCGGCGCGCCCGGCTCGCGAGCTGCCGCGTCGCGGCCGGAGAGCGTTCCAGGATGGAAGCGATCCGGTCGAACGGCACCGCGAACATGTCGTGCAACACGAAGGCGACCCGCTCGGCGGGATCCAACGTCTCGAGCACCACGAGCATGGCGAGGCCCACCGAGTCGGCCATCAGCGTCTCGTGCTCCGGATGCGTGGAGTCGTCGCGGCTCACGACCGGCTCACCGACGTGCCCGTCCAGCGACACCTCGCCACGTGATTTCCGCGTGCGCAGCATGTCCAGGCACACCCGCGCGACCACCGTCGTCAGCCACCCGCCGAGGTTCTCGACGCCGCTCGCGTCGGAGCGGCTGAGCCGGAGCCAGCCCTCCTGCACGGCATCGTCCGCGTCGCTCAGCGAGCCGAGCATCCGGTAGGCCACTCCCCGGAGGTGCTCCCGGTGCTCCTCGAATCGTTCCGCCAGCCAGTCGCGCTCATCCACGGTCACATTCCCTCGTCGCGTTCCGTCTTGGTCAAGACGGATGACCTGCCGTCGATGTGACCGAAGGCCGATGTGCCACTACCGCACGTGGGCCGCCGTGAAATTCTTGGAGGGGATCGAACATGCAAGCACGTATGAAGAGCCCGGTGATGATCGTTCCCGAAGCGCTGCGAGCGATGCGAGCGCTGCACGCGAGCGCGGAGCAGGGCGGTGTGCCGCTGCGGACGCTTCACCTGCTGGAGCTCAGGGCGAGCCAGATCAACGGTTGCAGCGTGTGCGTGGACATGCACGCTCGCGACATGAAGAAGGATGGCGAGACGGACGAGCGCATCTTCGCGGTGTCGGCGTGGCGGGATGCGCCCTACTTCACCGATGCCGAGCGCGCCGCCCTCGCGCTCGCCGAAGCCGTCACCCGGCTCAGTGATCGGCCGGACCCCGTGCCGGACGAGATCTGGAACGAGGCGGCGCGGCACTACGACGAGCCGGCGCTCGCCTCCCTGCTCATCACCATCGCCGGCATCAACGTCTGGAACCGGTTCAACGTCCCCATCCGGCGCCCCGCGGGGCAGAGCTGGGGCTGAGCGGCGCCGGCGCCGGCGCGACGGCGATCGCGCCGGTGATGCGGGCAGCGTGAATGGTGCCGGGGCGGTTCTCGCGTCGCTGCTGCGGGGACCGCCCCGGTGTCACCGCCGCGGCTCCAGGTCATCCGCCACCCGCGCCGGGCCCGCAGACCGGCCCTCGTTCGCGCAGCGCTCCTCGAGCAGCGTGAACTCACCACCGTGATAGTGCGCCGGCAGCCGCGGCTCGATCCCGATGCGCCGCCGGCCGACGACGCGGAACCCCTGCCGTTCATAGAACGCCACCAGCGCGTCGTTGCTCGCCCAGGTGTCCATGCGGAGGCCGGCGCGTCCGAGCGCGCGGCACCGCGCGCGCGCCCAGCCGAGGACGGCCGCGATGAGCCCTCGTCCCGGGTACGACGCGGCGCGAGCGATCCGATGGAGGTAGATGTGCTCGCCCCGCTCGTGCTCCCCCCAGATCGCCGCGTCCTCGTACGCCACCGAGAACACCCCCACGAGTGCGTCGCCGTCCATCACGCGAAGGAGCCGCCCCGCCTCGATCTCCTCGGCGATGGCCTCGTCGGGGAACTCCGGCCAGAGGATCGCCCCCTGCTCGCGCTGGATCGTCCGCGCATCGGCGTACGCCGCGCGAATCGCGGGAAGGTCGGAGGTCGTCGCTGGTTCGACTCGCATCCCAGATCCAGCCGCGCGCCCTACCGGCCGCCCCCGAGGTCGAGCGACCAGGTCTGCCCCACCAACTCGGGCCCGAAGTCCCGGTGCGTCTCCTCGTGCACCAACCGGAACCCCGCCCCCTCGTAGATCCGCCGCGCGGAGACGAGCACGCTGTTCGTCCAGAGCATGAGCGTGTGGTACCCCGCCTGACGAGCGAAGCGGATGCACTCGTCCACGAGCCGCTGGCCGATCCCGAGCCCGCGCGCCGATGGCTCCACGAGGAGCAGGCGCAGCTTCGCCACCCCCTCGCGCTCGGGGTGCTTCACCACGAACACCGAGCCCACGTTCTCTCCATCGCGCTCGGCGATCCAGCAGCGCTCGCGCGCGGTGTCGAGGTGCTCCACGTAGTGCGCCACGATCCCCGCCACCAGCGCCTCGAACCGCTCGTCCCACCCGTACTCGCGCGCGTAGAGCACGCCGTGGCGCTGCACCACCCACCCCAGGTCGCCGGCGCGCGGCGCGCGGAGCAGCCATGGAGCGCGCTCCCCCGTCACGCGATCCGCGGCGCCGCCGAGCAACACCTCCACCTCGCGCAGCGCCTCGAGCAGCCGGCGCCGCTCGGCGTCGGAGAGCGGGGCGAGCAGCGCGGAGATCTCCTCGCTCGCGCGCGCGTTCAACGGGGCGAACGCCTCGCGTCCGGCGTCGGTGAGCCGCAGGTGGCTCCGCCGGCCATCGGTGGGTGACGGATCGCGCTCGATGAGCGCGCGCTCCTCGAAGGAGCGGAGCAAGCGGCTCAGGTACCCCGCGTCGAGCCGCAGGTCGCGCGCGAGCTCCGCCGCGCTCGGCGCATTGCGGTGCGCCAGCTCGTACAGCACGCGCACCTCGGCGAGCGAGTAGGGGCTGTCGAGATGCCCCTCGTCGAGCACGCCGATCTGGCGGGTATAGAAGCGGTTGAACCGCCGCACGGCGGCGACGGCATCGGCGATGTTCGGCGGCGCGGCCGAACCGGACACGACGTTGGCAGCCACATGCACCTCGGAACCTGGTGATTGGTTGCCAATGTCAATTAATTCATTGCTCCAGTCAAGTACTTTCCCGAATGGCCGATTTCGGCGTGGCGGCGGCACCATCGGCGACGGCAGCGCTCACACGCTGCTTGCCTTCCAGTGCCAGGGCCCGCTGTCGGGCGAGGTAGCGCTCGGCCGCCGCGAGGCGTTCCTCGGCATCGGGCATCATCCCGACCACACGCTCCACGCTGCGCAGGTAATCGGGATACTGCGCCGCGGCGCGCACCTCGGCGAGAAACGGGCGCAACTTCGCGTAGAGCACGACGTGCTCCGTGTTCGCCTCGTTGAACATCTCGGCGGGGATCGCTCCGTGCACCACGAGGGAAGCCGCCATGTCCCAGTAGGTCGTGACCATCCGATAGGGCGCGCTCTCGTGCCCCGGGCCGAGCCACGCGGCGAGGACGTCCCGCGTCGTGGCCGGATGGAACTCGAAGATGAACCAGGCGCGCGCGTGCCGCAGGGCGGCGTCGGTGCGCAACTCGTAGAGCTTCAGGAGGACTCCGGCGGCCTGCGATGCCTCGGTCATCTCTCGCCTCCGGTGTCAGTCGTTCCGGCGTGGCCGGGTGCTGGCCAACACTCAGTTTCCGCCAGCGCTGGCTGGTAGAGCGCCGTCGGCCACCCACAGCAGGAAGGCCGCGAGGTACTCCCGCTCTAAAGCTCGTCTCCTTCGACGGGCGCTGCATCTCGGGCCCGGACCTTCCCGAGCACGTGCTCGAACTTGCGCCGCCGGCCCCGCTTCGCGCGCTCCGCGAGGTACTCCCCTGTCATCAGCGCCGCCATCTTCTCCGCCAGCGCCGTCGCGATCAACTGGTTGATCGAGATCTCTTCGCGCTTTGCCAACTCGCGCACCTGCTTATGCAACGACTCCGGCAGGCGCAGGCTAATGCTACTCATGGCTTACTCCTCAGCCGTCGTAGGAACTCCCGCGGCGTGATCGGCTGCACCCCGAAGCGGACGGCCTCTCCAAAGTCGCGGAGGTTGTGAGTCACGATGCACTCGGCGCCCGCCTCGACGGCCAGCTCGAGCACCAAGTCATCCCGTGAGTCGGGCAGCACCGGTCGCCACAGATAGAAGATCTGTCGGTGTTGCGCGACGCTGCAGAGGTAATCGAGCACGTCATCGATGTCCCGGATGCCGAGTCCGAGTTCGCGGGCGTGCCGCTTGGCCACGGCCTCGTACTCCAGCACGAGCGGGACCGAGACATTGAGCTCGAAAGCGCCCGAGCCGATGCGGCGTAAGAGCTCGAAGGACGCCCCGCGCGGCGAACGCAACCCGGCGATCAGGACGTTCGTATCCAGGACGATCGCGACCATCATATGGTATCATATACGATACCACACTGCGGAACAAGATTCGAGGCGCTCCAACTCCCCCATTCCCGAGCCCCGCCCGTCACCTGCTATGCTTGTACATGAGCTCCACCAGCTCGTCGTACATCGCCTCCGCCTCGTCGTCGCCCGACCGGATCGCCGTCGCCGCGCAGTGCTTGAGGTGGTTCCGCATCAGCTCGCGCGCCACCGCCCGCAGCGCCTCGTGCACCGAGGACACCTGCGTGAGGATGTCCGCGCAGTAGCGGTCCTCTTCCACCATCTTCTGTAGCCCGCGCACCTGCCCCTCGATCCGGCGCAGCCGCTTCAGGTTCCGCTCCTTGATGCCCGGGTCCACGGCGACCGCCTTTCTCCCCTCCCCCTCCTCCCCCACCGCGCACCCGCACGCCGGCATCTTGGTCATCGCCATCTCGCTCACCTCCTCGATTTCTGCATCTGTTCCGGTCGACGCCAGTTCCTCACGCGCCCCGCGCACCGCGCCCCGCGAACCGCTCACCGCACCGCCCCCTTCAACCTCAAGCTGTTCGTCACCACGCTCACCGAGCTGAACGCCATCGCCGCGCTCGCGAGGATGGGGCTCAGCAGCACGCCGAACGCCGGGTACAGCGCGCCCGCCGCCACCGGGATCCCGATCACGTTGTAGACGAACGCCCAGAACAGGTTCTGCTTCATCGTCCGCATCGTGCGGCGCGAGAGCGCGATCGCGTCGGCCACGCCCGCGAGGTCCTCGCGCATCAGCACCACGTCCCCCGCCTCGCTCGCGATGTCGGTGCCTCCGCCCATCGCGATCCCCACGTCCGCGCGCGCCAGCGCGGGCGCATCGTTGATCCCATCCCCCACCATCGCCACCACCTTCCCCGACTCCTGGAGCCGTCGCACTTCGGCCACCTTCCCCTCCGGGAGCACCCCCGCCACCACCCGCTCGATCCCCGCCTCGCGCGCCACCGCGCGCGCCGTCCGCTCGTTGTCCCCGGTGAGCATCACCACGTCGAGCCCCATCCTCCGCAGCCGCTCCACCGCCGCGCGCGACGTCGCCTTGATCGGATCCGCCACCGCCACCACTCCCGCGAGCCGGCCATCCACGTCCACGTACACCGGCGTCTTCCCGCCGGCGGCGAGCCGCTCCACCTCCGCCGCGAGCGGCGACACATCGATCCCCCACTCGCGCATGAGCGCCGCGTTCCCCACCGCCACCGCGCGACCATCCACCACCCCCGTCGTCCCCTGCCCCGTGTGCGACGCGAAGCGCTCCGCGTCCGCGAGCGCGAGCCCGCGCTCGCGCGCCCGCCGCACGATCGCGTCCGCCAGCGGATGCTCGCTCGACCGCTCCACCGATGCCGCGAGCGACAGCAGCGTGCCCTCGTCCACGCCCGCTTCCTGCGCTACGATCACATCCGTCACCGCGGGCTTCCCCTCCGTCACCGTCCCCGTCTTGTCGAGCACCACCACCCGCACGTCCCCGGCGCGCTGCAACGCCTCGCCGCCCTTGATCAGCACCCCGAGCTCCGCGCCGCGCCCGGTGGACACCATCACCGCCGTGGGCACCGCCAGCCCCATCGCGCACGGGCAGGCGATGATCAACACCGCCACCGCCGCCGCGAACGCGCGCACCAGCGCGGCTCCCGCCGTCGCGCCGCCCACGTGCGCCGCCACGAACCAGATCGTGAACGTCGCCACCGCGATCGACAGCACCACCGGCACGAACACCGCGCTGATCCGGTCGGCCAGCTTCTGGATCGGCGCGCGCGAGCCCTGCGCGTCGCGCATGAGCTTCACGATGCGCGACAGCACGCTCCCCTCCCCCACCGTGGTCGCGCGGTAGAGGAAGGCGCCGGTGCCGTTGATCGTGCCGCCGATCACCCGATCCCCCGGCCGCTTCTCCACCGGGAGCGACTCGCCGGTGAGCATCGACTCGTCCACCGCGCTGCCGCCGCTCGCCACCTCGCCGTCCACCGGCACGCGTTCCCCGGGGCGCACCACCACCATGTCCCCGCTCGCCACCTGCTCCACCGGCACGTCCACCTCCGCGCCGCCGCGCATCACGCGCGCGGTCGCGGGCTGAAGGTTCGCCAGCGCGCGCAGCGCGGCCGACGTGCGCCGCTTCGCCCTCGCCTCGAACGCGTTCCCCGTGAGGATGAGCGCGATGATGATCGTCACCGCCTCGTAGTACACGTCGGGCGCCACGCCGTGGGCGACGAAGAACGCCGGCGCCACGGTGGCCACCACCGAGTACGCGAACGCCGCCCCAGTGCCCACGGCGATGAGCGTGTTCATGTCCGCCGAGTGATGGCGGAAGGCCATCCACGCGCGGGTGTAGAAGTGGCGCCCCGCCCACCCCATCACGGCGAGCGTGAGGAAGAGCAGCGCGAACGAGATCGCCCGCGCGGGGATGGCGTACAGCCATGGCGCCGCGCGCTCGAGCGCCGGGGAGAGCGATGCCATCACCCAGTGCATGAACGGATCCGCCACCGCGCCGCGCGCCGCGCGCGCGGCCGCCGACATGAGCGGCATCGACAGCACCATCGCGACGATTCCCACCACGCCGCTCGCGATCGCCTTCCCCTTCAACTCCCGGAACTCGGCCTGCTGCGCGCGGTCGCGCGCCGCCTGCTCGTCGAACGCGCTCTCCTCCGGGCGCGGCAGCTCGGCGCCGTACCCCGTCTTGCGGATCGCCTCCACCAGCGCGTCGGGGGATGTCGCCGCCGCGTCGTAGGCGACGGTGGCGCTGTTCATCATCAGGTTCACGTTCGCGTCCACGACGCCCGGCGTCCTGCCCAGCGCCCGCTGCACGCGCCCCTGGCACGCCGCGCACGTCATCCCCGACACGGGGATCACCACCGTCTTCGTCGCCGCCAAGCGTGCCTCCTCGTCGGCGCGCGGCGCGCCCTGCTCGATGTTCACCGTGGTCATGCCTTCCATCTCTCCCGTGAAGCGCGAGCGTGCTCGCGCGTGCCGCCGCTCACTCGGCGACCAGCTTGCCGTGCAACATGCTCATCCCGCACGTGAACTCGTACGTGCCGGGACGGGGTGGAGTGATCTCCACCGTCGTTCGCTCGAACGCGGGGAGGAACTTCCGGATCCCGAAGTCGCCGAACACCACCTCCTCCGAGCAGCTCGACGTCTCCTGGCGGTCGAAGATGAGCCGCACCGGCGCGCCGGCCCGCACATGCACCGTGCGCGGCTCGTAGCCGCCGTGCACCGCGATCACCACTTCCTGCGCGCCGCCGCGCTGCGTGATCGCGGCGCCTGCCCGGTGCCTCTCCGCGAGGAAGAAGTACCAGTTCACCCACGCGATCGCCGCCACTCCGGCGGCCATCGCGAGGAGATCCACTGTGCTCATGGCGCCCTCCGCTCAGCTCCGCGCGGCGACTTCCGCGTCGTAGCCCGCATCGCGAACCGCCTCGATCGCCGCGTTCACCGCCGGGTCGTCTCCGGCGCGGATGCGCGCCGAGCCGATGCCCACGTTCTCCACCTGCACCCCCGGAACCTCCGCGAGCGCCTGCGACACCGCGCGGACGCAGTGCCCGCAGCTCATCCCCGAAATGGCGAGATCGATCGACTTCATCTTCCCTGCTCCCGTGTTGTCGGTTGGCCGGGGGCGAATACCCCCGCTGGGTATCAAGTTATATACCCCCTCCCCCTATTTCAACCCTCCCCCGTCAGCATTCCCACGCGGCCGGTCCCATGAAAGCGCCGAGCGGGCCGAGCAATGATGCTCGGCCCGCTCGGATGGTACCGGAGTCACTCCGATCAGATCGCCAGCAGCCGAGAGAAGAACGACCGGTAGCGCTGGAGCGCCTGGCGCAGATCCTCCGTGGATACGTCGCCGCCGCGGTCCCACTGCCCCTCGAGCTTCGCCCGCTCGTTCGCGAACGACTCGGCGAGCCGCTTGATCGCCTCCGCCACCAGCCCGTCCGCGCGCTCAACCGCGCGCCGCGGCTCGTCGACGAATCCCGCCTGGATGTCCGTCCACTGCTCGCGGAACCGGCTCACCACATCGGACGCGAGCAGCGGCGTGCTCCGCGACTCGGCGCCGGCCGCCCCAGGCTCCACGCTCGCCTCGCGCGCCACCTCGCGCTCCTCCACCCGCTCTCCCGGCGCCGCCGTCGTGCGCTCCTCGCTCTGCTCGGCCGCGTTCGCGAGGTCGGCCGTGGACAATCCTTTGTCGTTCCTGCGCTCGTCGCTCATGGATTCACCTCTCTGTTCGTCGTCGCCTCACGCTCCTCGGCGCGTTCCGTGGCGCGCTCCGTCTCCCGCCGTTCCTCGCGTCGCGCCTCGCGCTCCACCGTGCGCGGCACGGCGCGGTCGGCCGCGCGCGCCTCCTCGACGTGCCCCTCGTGCTCGCGATCCTCGAGCAGGTCCTGGAACAGCTCCCGGTAGTAGACCATGGCTCGGCGGAGATCCTCCGTGCTCGCCTCCCCGCGCCGGTGGCGCTGCGCGATGTCGCGCGCCGCGCGGTAGTTCTCCACCACGCGCGGGTGGTGCACCGAGAGATCGGCCGCGCGCCGGTCGAAGTCGGCGAGCGGATAGCCGCGCGCCGCCATCACCTCGTCCACGAGGTGATCGGCATCGCTCACCGCGCCGCGCGGGTCGTCCACGAAGCGCGCCTGCACGCCGCGCCAGCGCGTCTGGAACGTGGCGCGCTGCTCCGCGCCGAGCGGTTGGATGTCCAGGTGCTCCACGCGCTCCTTCCGCGCGACGAGCTCCGCTTCCGCGCGCCGCCGGTCGCCGAGCTCGTGCACGGTGCGCGTGTACTCCGGGCCGTAGCGCGCACGCAGCTCCGCCGTGCGCCGCCGCTGCCACGCCCACCACGCCACCGCCAGCAGCAGCAGCACCACGACTATCGCGAGTATGACCGTCTGATTCATCGTTTCCTCCTTCCTGGCGCGAGTCCGTCCGCGGATGTTTCGTCCGCCGCGCCGCGCTCCCGCCAGCGCGCGACGCACCCGCCTCACGGAGCACCTTGGGTGCCATCGCGATGCGGGCTCGACGGCGGGCACTACGATGCACCTTCGCGGCGAGCGATATTACCGGCACGACATCGCATGGAGGACTCTCGTGACGGACATCGCCGCGGCCTACCTCGCCGAGTCGCGCTCGCGCTTCGGCAAGACGAAGGAGCAGGTGGAGCGCGCCATCGCGCAGGTGGACGACGCCGCGTTCTTCGCCACGCTCGGCGCGGAGGACAACAGCATCGCCGTGATCGTGAAGCACATGGCGGGGAACCTGCGCTCCCGCTTCACCGACTTCCTCGTGAGCGACGGGGAGAAGCCCGACCGCGATCGCGACTCGGAGTTCGAGGTCGGCGCGGGCGACACGCGCGCCTCGATCGAGGCGGCGTGGCAGGCGGGGTGGAGCGCGCTCTTCGGCGCGCTCGACGGGCTGGGCCCGGAAGACCTCTCGCGCACGGTGCGCATCCGCGGCGAGCCGCACTCGGTGCTGCAGGCGCTGGAGCGGCAGCAGACCCACCACGCGTATCACGCGGGGCAGGTGGTGCTGCTCGCGAAGCATCACGCGGGACAGGCGTGGCGGACGCTCTCGATCCCGCGTAAGGGATCGGCGGCGTTCAATGAGGCAATGCTGTCGCGGCGCGGCTCATAGCGCCCGGACTCCATTTCGGCTCCTCGGCCGGGTGGGTTCCGCGAGAGCTCCTCGGCACGGCTGGTTTCGCGAGAGCTCCTCGGCCGGGGGGGTCCGCGAGAGCTCCTCGGCCGGGGGGGGTCCGCGAGAGCTCCTCGGCCTGGCGCCGGTGGCCATTCGCTTCGGCGGCGCGACGCGCTTACACGCTGCGAGCCCCCGCGCGCGCCAGAGCCTACTACC
>DASTSH010000086.1:0-4292 GCA_035760785.1 Gemmatimonadaceae bacterium
CACCTCCCGCTGCAGGAAGTTGTTCTGCACGAAGTTGCCGAGCGTGCGGCCGATGCGGTCCTTGCGGCTGGCGACGATGGCGGTGTGCGGGATGGGCAGGCCGAGCGGGTGCTTGAAGAGGGCGGTGACGGCGAACCAGTCGGCGAGACCGCCCACCATCGCCGCCTCCGCGGTGGCGCGGACGAATCCCATCCACGGGTGACGCGGCTCGAGCAGTCGCGCGACGATGTAGATCGCCGTCGCGAGCACGAGGAGCCCCGTGGCCCGCGCCTTCATGCGGTCGAGCTTCGCCTGGCGTTCGGCGTCGTCCGGCCGCGACAGCGGCATCAACGTTCCCGTCATGGCCTTCCCGCGTGACGTGTCGCGCCGGCGCGCCCCGCGCCGGCGTTGCTCGAGGGGATCGGCGCGCGCGCGGCACGCGCCGGCCTCGAGGCCGGCGCGGCGGCGTGATGGAACGTGGGAAGTGGTGCCGACGCGCGGCGATCGCTGTCGAAATCAGCAGGATCGCCGCCGCGAGGGCAAGCTCCGGCGCGCGGTCAGTGCAGTCGGTAGCCGGCGCCGAACCGGAAGGTGGTGACGTCCGCGGGCACGGCGTACACCGACGCCGACAGCTCCACCACCGGAGTGAAATGCGCGGTGATGCCGCCGAACACCGAGCCGCGCACCAGGTTCACGTCCACGCGCGTGCTGTCGGTGTAGGCGTTCGCGTCGGTGAAGCCCACCTGAAAGCGCGGGCGGAGCCAGCTCACCCCTCCGCCGGCCCAGAGCGACCACCGCCCCCCGCGAGTGGTGAGCGAGAGCGCCCCCTCGCCACCGAACTGATAGGGGTGGAAGGTGTCGTTCGACGCGCGCGTGCCGAAGCACGGCAGCGTGTCGTCGCTCGTCTGCAGCCCCTTCGCGGGACAGGTGATGGGACCGCGCACGCGCCCGATCGTACCGTGCGCGCGGAGCATCACCGCGAGCGAGGGAGCGGTGGGCGCGGTGGGAATGCGGCGCACGTTCGAGAGCGCGAAGCTCGCGAGGTTTGGATCGGCGTCGTAGACGCGGACGGGGGGCACGTAGCTCGCCTCGAACGCGAAGCCGAGGGGAAGCCCGACGACGATGCGCGGCCGCGCGAACACCGGAGCGAGTCGCGTGTGCTCGTTCTTGCTCGTGAAGCAGTAGCCCGTGCGGGAGATCTCCGCGCTCGGCGTCGGGATGGGAACCACTTCCGCCTCCACTCGCACGGCGCCGGCCGGGAGCGGCGTGGGAGCGGCGGAGGTGGAGAACGCGATGGGCGCCTCGTAGAACGCGAGCAGCCTGGCCTCGTTGCTGCTCTTCGGTGGCGTGCACTGCGCGTGGGCCGCGGCGGGCGCGGCTGCCGCGAGCATGGCCGCGAGCGCCAGCGCACCACTCCACTCGAGGCCGCGGAGCGCGATGCGACCGGCCGATGCACGGACACGAGCGGACGGACGGGAGATGCGGATCTCTCGCGAGCGCGGCTGCGGCTGCATGTCGCCTCCGATGGGAGAGGTGGCTACTGGACCACGACCTGGCCGGACATCACTGCCCGCCCATGAATGCTACAGAAGTACGTGTAAGTTCCGACCGCCGTGAAGGTGCGGGAGAAGGTCCCGGAGCTCTGCGGCGGGGAGCCGGGGGCGGCATCGTCGAACGTCACGGTGTGAAGGCTGTCCCCCGCGGCCCACGTCCAGGTGACGGTGCCGTTCACCGGTACACTGACGCTGTCCGGGTCGAAGAAGTCATTGCCCACCGTGACCGTCACCGCGCCCCCGCCGCCGCCCAGGCCGGGGAGCCCCCCGGTGCCGCCGGGGATCCTGCCGAGCGGGTTCGTGGTGTCACCGTTGCACGCCGCAGCCGAGACCAGCCCGGCCAACGCGAGCGTCGCGAGCAGGCGCTGCATGTGCCCTCCTGTGCCGGGGGCCGGCACGTCGCGAGCGCGCGGCGTCCATCATCCGACGGAACGCCGCCAGCGCGGTCGCGGACGCAATGTCGGGAGCCGCGCACTCCCGGGAAACCGATTCGTGGCCGGCGCCCGCGCGCGCGGGGTGAGCGGCGCGGAAAGCGGGGCGGACGCGCAGGGGGCTCGCGCCGGGGTCAGAGCGAGCGCCGCAGGAACTCCTGCACGCGCTCCCGGTACGTGCGCCCGGAGGTGACGCGCGTGCCGTCCGAGAGGATGAGCACGTAGTCGCCCCCGAACCACGGCTGCACCTCCGCGATGCGCTCCACGTTCACCATCGCCGACCGGTGGGCCCGCAGGAAGCGCGCCTGGGGGAGACGCCGCTCGAGCGCGGTGAGCGTGCCGCGCACCACGTGCGTCCGCGCGCCCACGTGCAGTCGCACGTGGTTGTCCTCGGCTTCCACCCAGTCGATGTCTCCGATGCGCACGAACAGGATGCGCCCATCCACCTTGATCGCCAGGCGCTCGTCGGCGCGCGCGTGCGCGGCCCCATGGTCGAGCAGCGCCGAGAGGCGGGACTCCAGCTCCGACGGCGCGGCGCGGCGCAACTGCGTCTTGGCGCGCTCCAGCACCTCGGCGAATCGCGCGCGGTCCACGGGCTTGAGCAGGTACGCCAGCGCGTAGACCTCGAACGCGCGCAGCGCGTACTCGTCGTAGGCGGTGACGAAGACCACCGCCGGCATCCGCGCCGGCCCCACCTGGCGCACCACCTCGAAGCCGTCGAGCTCCGGCATCTGGATGTCGAGGAAGACGAGATCCGGCGCGAGCTCGCGGATCGCGGCGACCGCATCGCGGCCGTTGCCGTACTCGCCGGCGACTTCCACATCCGGATCGCCGGCCAGCAGCTTCTTCAGGTGCCCGCGCGCGAGCGGCTCATCGTCGACGATGAGCACGCGCAGCGCCGGCGCCGCGGGGGTGGCGCCCTCGGGCTCGCGTGCCGCCGTCATGCCACCCCCGCGAACGCGCCGGCCGCGCACACGGGCGCGCGGAACGGGATCGCGATGCGCACATCGAAGCCGCCCGCGCCGGCGTCACCGGCCGCGAACTCGTGCGCGTCGCCGTAGAGGTGGCGCAGCCGCTCGCGCGTGTTGCCGAGCCCAACCCCCTCGTTCGGCGCGGTGGTGCCGGAGCCGACGCCGTCGTCGAGCACGCGGAGCAGGAGCCGATCTCCCTCGCGTCGCGCCGAAACCTCGACGCGCCCGCCGGCCGCCCGCGGCGCGATGCCGTGCCGGATCGCGTTCTCGACCAGCGGTTGGAGGATGAGATTCGGCACGAGCGCGCGCCGCGCTTCGGGATCGATGAACAGCTCCACGCGCAGCCGGTCGGGGAACCGCACCTCCTGGATCTCGACGTAGCGCCGCAGCAGCTCCAGCTCCCGCTCCAGCGGAACCTCCTGCTCCCCCGCGCTGTGCAACGACACGCGCAGCAGCTCGCTGAGACCGGTGATCACTCGCTCGGCGGCGCGCGTGTCGGTGGCCAGGAGCGCCGTGATCGTGTTCAGCGTGTTGAACAGGAAGTGAGGGTGGAGCTGCAGCTTGAGCCGCTCGAGCTGCGCGCGCACGAGTCGCGCCTCGAGCTGCTCGCGGTGCCGCGTCTGGCGCAGATGCGTGGTGAGCAGCCGCTCGTGCCAGGCGGTGGCGTAGGTGGCGATCCCGCCGGCCACGGCGAGGAGGAGCAGCTTCGCCCCCTCGTCGAGCATCGAGATCCCCGGCCCGGTCACCACGGCCAGCGGGCTCGACACGAGATGCGTGCGCCCACTGGCGAGGAACGCCGCGAGCAGGATGCCGTACTCGACCACCACGAGCAGCGCCGCGGCCGCCGCCTTGCGCGAGGACGACGTGATCGGCCGCGACGCGAGGACGGCGAAGTAGGCCAGGAGGACGGGGGAGCGGAACGCCAGCTCGGGGGAATCGGCCAGCCCGTAGCCGCCCATGATCGCGGTGACGGCGGTGATGTCCACCACCGGATTGACGACGGCCAGCCAGCCGGGGAGCGTCTCGCGGTCGCGGAACCAGATCCACTGCGCCGCGGTCCAGCCGAGCGTGGGGATGAGCACCACCACGTTCACGCGATTGAGCGCCGGCGGCAGGGTGGGCCGGTACGCGACGGCGGCAGTGGCGAGCAGGAGGAGCACCAGTGCCCGCACGCCGTTGAGCAGCCGTTCGGCGCTCGACCGGTGCAGTTCCAGGAGCGCGCGCGCGTCGTCGCCGGAGTCGGGGCGCATGGCGGGATATATGGATCGCGGGAGGGGGCGGCGCAACGGAGGGGGAGTCGGGACTCGGGAAGCGGGACGCGGGAAGCGGGACTCGGGAGAGGCAGCGAGGGGGGCGGC
>DASTSH010000087.1:0-3460 GCA_035760785.1 Gemmatimonadaceae bacterium
CCACTTTGATCTCGCGCAGAAAGCGCTCGGCGCCCAACAGCGCTCCGAGTGCTGGAAGCAGCACCTTCACCGCGACCGGCCGGTCGTGCTTGAGATCGCGGGCGAGATAGACGGTCGCCATGCCGCCGCGGCCGAGCTCCCGCTCGATGGTGTAGCGTCCGGCGATCGCCGCCTGCAGCGTTGCGAGCGTGTCGGCCACTGGCCTGCTCCAGAAACATTAAGGCCGTCTAATATACGAAATAGGAACGTTGCGCACCATATAGATGACTCCCCACCGCTACATGGAAGGTGACATCGTGTCCGGCGCCGACCGGCGCGATGCGAAGCGGGCCGGCACCCCGAAGGGCACCGGCCCGCGTCACCTCCAGGCGGCCGCGACTACGGAATGATCACCACCCCGACATCGGCGGTGAACGTCACGTTCCCATACGCCGGCGCGTCGGCGTAGATGGTGTAGCTCCCCTGCGAGAGCGAGGAGAAGCTCGCCGACGCGACGCCCTGCGCGTCGGTCTGCACGGTCGCGGACGCGACCACGTTGTAGTAGTAGTCGTACACGGTGAAGGTGACGGGGATCGTCGGCACCGGCGTGCCGAAGGGTGTGCCGTCGTGCACCTGCGTGCCGAGGAGCTGAACCGAGGGGACGATGGGCGTGGTGCCATCGCTCGTCAGCGTCGTGCTCCCCACCGGCGCGATCGTATCGGGGAGCGCCCACCCGAAGTTGCTGAGCTTGGTCGTCTTCCCACCGAGCCCGAGATCCACCGCATAGAGCGGCCGCGGCGCGAGGAGCGAGGCGACCGCGCTCCCCGCCGCGCGGAGCCGCGACATGGCGAGTCCCGGCCAGCCGCCACGCGCCGCAGACGCGGTCGTTGCCACCGACGCGCTGAAGCCAGCGCAGTCCAGGAAGGTGGCGGGCGCGCTCGGCAGCGCCTCGATCACCGCCTCGAACTCGTTGGAGCGGTGGAGCTGGAGGAAGTCGTACTTCGGGTCGGTCTCCGCGAGCGCGACGCAGATGCCCACCGTCGCCGGCTGGAGCAGCGAGCTCGAGCCGTACATCGCGGGATCGCTCGTGATCTTGTAGCAGCCGTCGAACTCGAGGAGCGGCGAGTACATCTCGATCTGGTCCACGTCCAGGCACGACCGCCCCGCCGTGTTCACGCGCTCGATGGTGAGCGTGAGCTCCGTGACGCCGGGCGGGAGCGCGTCGGGCGGGAGCTCCACCCCCGCGTACTTCGTGTTGGTGACGAGCGTACCGCCCTCGTTCGTGAACGTCGCGGAGCCGCAGTCGGACCGGTTGTCGCACAGCGCGGAGCGCTCGATGCGGAACTTGATGGGCAGCGTGCTGCCGGGCAGGAGCGGGATGACCTCCCCCGTGCGCGCGTTCCGGAGCTCGCTCCCCGAGCTGACCGGGTCCACGTCGGCGAAGCCGAGCAGCCGCCCGCCGACGAGCACCCGGACGCGGTAGTACTTGGTGGGGTCGAGCCGCTTCACATCGGTCTTCCAGTTCACCATGTAGTGCTCGCCCGAGGGCACCACCCGCACTTCCGACCTCGGGAACGTGTAGAAGGCCGGGCCGCTGCAGTCATCACTCAGCGTCGCCAGCTCGCAGATCTCCACCACGGGCGCCAGCCGGCCGTTGAACGCACCCGGCTCGAAGTCGGGGCTGCCGACCGGGTTGGGCACCATGGGCGGCAGGAAGAAAAAATCCGGGTTTCCACCGCTCGCGCCGTCGCTGATGATCGCGGACGGCGCGGATGCGCGTGGAGCGGTGGGCGTGCGCTGGTCCGCGCACGCGGCGACGGCGAGGATGCAGAGCAGAAGGGTGATGGATCGAAGGCGCATGAGGACCTCGGAAGTGTGGGGGCGCGACGGTGCGACGCTCATCGATGCGCACGACCGGACACGGCGCGGACATCGCGAGCGCCGAGCCGGGTCGAGCGGGAGTGACAGCTCCGTGACTGGGCCGGAACCGGCCCGCGACTACCGCCCCGCGGCCGCCAGCGCCTGGAAGCGGGGGTCCTGCTGGAGATCGCGCCACCACCAGGCGTTCGCCTTCGCGAAGCCGGCGCGATGCTCGGGATGTGAGGTGAGGTACCGCTCGAGCAGCGAGATCGCCTCCTCGCGCTCGCCCATCAGCGTTCTGGCGAACGCCTCGTAGCCCATCAACTCGCCGCGCGGGTCGATGTCGCGCCCCGCACGCGCGCGCCGGAGCACCCGGTCGGCGCTGTCGCGCAGCCCGGCGCGCCCCAGCACGCCGCCGACCGCCATCTCCGCCTCACGACGCTGGTACTCCCACAGATGCTTCGGCGTCAGCTTCTCCAGCTCCCCCAGCAGCCGCCACGCCTCGGCGGGATCGGGGGAGCGGTACTTCGACGTCATGAGCCAGAGCTGGCACTGCGCGAAGCGCGGGTCCTGCGGGAAGCGCCGCCCGCCCACCTCGCACCAGTGCGATGCGTCCGCGAACTGCTCCATGTCGTACGACGTCACGTACAGCCGCCACAGCACGCTCGGTGCGGCGCGCTGGAAGGCGTCCGCCTCGTATGCCTTCCGGGCGTTGATGTTCGCCTGCATGACGTTGAGCTTCCCGTACTCGAGGACGCTCAGCACGTTCCAGGCTTCCGCCTGCGTCGGGTCGATCTCCACCGCCGCGCGCAGATCGCGCTCGGCGTCGGCGATCACGCGGTACACATCGCGCTGCTCCGGCACCAGCCCGTTCTCCACCCGCGCGAAGGTGAGCGCGCCACGCGTCTCCAACGCGTCCGCATTGCGCGGGTCGAGCGCGAGGGCGCGCTGCGCGTGGCCGATCCCCGTCTCTATCCACGCCGCCGCGCGCTGCGGGTCGTTCTCCATCCGCTCCTGGCGCCGCGCCAGCGCCGCGCGCTGCACGATCGGCTCCGCCCACCGCGGGTCGAGCGACTCGGCACGCACGAGCAGCGAGTCCGCCTGACGAAAGAAGGCGACCGCGCTCCCCATCCGGTCGGTCGCCGCGCGCTGCTCGGCCTCCTTCGCCATCACCGCCGCCCGCTGCACCAGCGCCCACGCCTCGGGGCTCCGCGTGCTCGCGCGCTGCTCGCGCAGCCGGATCTCGTCGCCGAGCCGCGCGCGGAGGAGCAGCGCCGCCTGCCGCGCGATGGAGTCGCGCACCGCGAGCGGGTTCCCGTCAGGCAGCTCGAGGCTCTTGCTGTCGAAGCGGGCGCCGCTCTGGCCGTCGAGCAGGTTGAGCTCCACGCGCACCCGCCCGCCGCGCTCCTCCACCCGCCCCTGCACCACCGTCCCCACGCCGAGCGCGCGCCCCACGCTGTCCGGCGCCACCGCGGTGCCGCGCCAGGGAGCCACGCCGTTCCGCGACACCACCTCGAGCGTGGGGACGCTCTCCAGCGCCTCGATGAGCGATTCGGTGAGCCCGTCGGCCAGGTAGCCGAGCCGGCGGTCGCGCGAGCCATCGTCGAAGTAGAGCACCGCG
>DASTSH010000088.1:0-7929 GCA_035760785.1 Gemmatimonadaceae bacterium
CGGGATGTAGAACGCGAGCAGATCCCAGTCGCGGAGGATGGCGTGCAGCCGGCTGCGCGCGGGCGGGCGGGCACGGTCGCGGTCGAAGCGCTGGAACGCCACCGGCCATCCGGTGGGGAGCACGCGCCAGATGCGGCGGCCCGCCGTCCGCAGCGCCCGCCAGAGCGAGCGCGGATCGTACGCGTGCTTCCCGTACGCGGCGACGTGCCGGTCGAGCTCCGCCTGCATCCGCGCGCGGATCCGTTCGGCCACGCGCCCCGCCTCCTCGCGCGTGGGGTTCTCGAGCGTCGCCACGCCCGCCTCACGAGCGATCGCGCGCACATCGAGCGCCTCGCCCACGACGAACACCATGTTCGCCGGGAGCGCCAGGAACCAGAGCCAGGGCCAGAGGATGGCGAGGATCCCCGCCGGGAGGGGGAGGAAGGGAACGCGGAAGACCCGCTGCATCACGCGGTCGAGCGCGTGAATGGTGAAGTGGTAGGGCATCACCCACTCGGCGTTCACCGTGTACAGCGGGTGCACCGGGACGCCGTGGCGCAGCGCGAGCGTGACGAAGCTGGTGTGGAAGGGCTGCAGCCGGTAGCGGTTCTGGAACCCCTTTCCGATCCCCGGCACGCCCTCGGGAAAGTAGAGCACGCGCTCGCCGCCGAGCAGCAGCCGCTCGAAGTTGTCGAACGTCATGTCCACGCCGCCGCCGCGCCGGTAGATGTTGTCCATGCCGCACGGGCGCAGCCACCAGGCGAGGGTGAGCCCCTTCTCGAACACGGTGCGCACCATCGCCGACGCCTTCATCCCCTCGCGGCGCCAGAGGAGCATGGCGAGCACGATGCCGTCGTACGGCAGGCAGTTGCCGCTGTGGTTGGAGGCGAGGATGGCCGGACCGTCGCGCGGGAGCCGCTCGGCGCCCACGAGGCGCGGCCGGAAGTAGTGGTCGCTGATGGGCGCGAGCACCTCGCGGCCGAAGTCGCGGAGGTAGCCGGGGTCGAACGGCTCGTACCACCGCGCGCGCTCCGCCGCCGAGGGCGCGACGGGCGCGATCGCGGGCGGCGCGGGCACCGGCGGGAGCGACGCGCGCGGTGAGGACGTGAGCGCGCGCGGGGGCGCGGCGGCCGTCTCGACGATGTGCGGCACGGCTCACCCTCCTTTGCGCAGGGCGAGGATGAAGGCGATGGCGAACAGCCCGCCCCAGAGCGGCCACGGTCCGCCGAACGCCATGATGATCGCCGCCGCCACGAGGCAGAAGCCCGCGATCAGGGTGCCCCGGATGCCGGCGAAGGGGTTCTCCGGGGAGCGTCGAGTCGCGCGGTCGAGCACCTGCAGCCCCTCCGTGACGAGCAGCGGCGCCTTCACCAGGGCGTCGATCATGTCCGGTGCGCCGCGCACGCCCTCCTTGAACATGAGGAAGGGGCTGAACTGGTGCAGGAAGATGCGGCGGATGTGCGTGCGCGACACCGTGGCGACATCGATCCCCGGGAGGAGCACGTTGCCCACCCCCTCGAAGGTGATGAGCGCCTTCACCATCAGCACGAGCTCCACGGGGAAGTACATGCGGTACTGCGCGCCGCGCGTGACGCTCTCGAGGATGAGCTGCGCGAGCGAGAAGGAGTCGAAGCTCGCCGACCGCCCCCACCGCGCCGAGATCTCGCTCACGTCGCGCCGGAACCCCGCGGGATCGCCGCCGGGGCCGGGCTTCGCGACCATCGCGAGATAGCGCGCCGCGGTCTCGGCCTCGCCGTTCACGAGCGAGTAGTAGTAGAAGAGCAGCAGGCGCCGCAGCTCGCTGTCGAGGCGCCCCACCATGCCGAGGTCGATGAACCCGACGCGCGGTCCCGGGAGGATGATGAGATTTCCGGGGTGGAGATCGGC
The DNA here is from genome assembly GCA_035760785.1 of Gemmatimonadaceae bacterium. GTDB lineage: Bacteria > Gemmatimonadota > Gemmatimonadetes > Gemmatimonadales > Gemmatimonadaceae > JADGGM01. The sequence continues at coordinate 1,867 of DASTSH010000088.1, forward strand.
GTGGAAGAAGCCGTCCTGGTAGAGCATGCGGATGATGGACTGCGCCCCGAGCTCCACGAGCCGCTCGCGATCCTCGAGCGGGAGGGCGAGCGCCTCCGGCGCGTCGGGGCGCGGGCCGTCGAAGAACTCCATGGTCAGCACGCTCGGCCCGCTCAGCTCGCGGTACACCCTCGGGAACACCACGTCCGGCAGATCGCGGAAGTTGGCGGTGAAGGTGTCGGCGTTGTCCGCCTCACGACGCAGGTCCACCTCGCGAAGCGTGTAGTCCACGAACTCGCCGATGATCCGCCGCGGCTGGTAGCGCGCGAGCACCCACTGCATCATCGAGCCGAGCACGCGCAGCAGCCGCGCGTCGCGGCGCAGCGTCTCGCGGATGCCGGGCTTCACGACCTTGATCACCACGTCGTCGCCGGCGCGCGTGGTCGCGCGGTGGATCTGCGCGATGGACGCGGAGCCGAGGGGGATGGGGTCGATCCACTCGTACGCCTCGTCGAGCGGGCGCTCGAGGTCCTTCTCGACGATCTGCCGGAAGACCGGGAAGGGCACCACCGGCAGCCGGTTCAGCAGGTTGCGGAGCTCGCTCGTGATGGCGCGGGGGAGGATGTCCTCGCGCAGGCTCAGGATCTGGCCGAGCTTGATGTAGGTGGGGCCGAGCAGCTCGAGCCGCCGGCGGAACTGCACGGGGAACGGCTCGTCGCGCAGGTCTCGCCGCAGGAAGGGGCGCGCGATCGCGGCCAGGAGCCCGAGCAGCAGCCAGCGCAGGGTGGCCGGCGCAGCGGACTCGCGCCGCTCGCGCACCCGGGCCACGAGCGCGCCGAAGAGGAGCCCGACGAGGTGGCGGTTGGTGGTGAGCGCCCGGCGCACGAGCCCCGGCGGGGCGGTCACCCGCATCACCTCGAACCCCTCGATGCGCTCCGGCGTCGCGGGGGCGCTCCCGGCGGCCGCGCGCGACTCCCCTCCGGTCCCGCGCACCACGCGCAGCCGCGAGCGCCGGTGAGGGGGTGTCCGGCTGCGTGCCGGGCGCGCCGCGGGGTCGCCGTCCATCACCGTTTCCGTCCGTACTTCTCGTGCGCCGACACCCACTCGAGCGAGGAGATGGCGGCGCCGAGGGAGAGCTCGCCCGCGAGCACCACACCGGCGACGATCTCCGCGAGCTTGTTCACGCTCCCCCGGCCGGTGCAGCCGAGGATCTCGAGGCACTCGCGCTGCGTGGCGAGCCCCGTGCCCCCGCCGTGCGTGGCGACGATGAGGGAGGGGATGGTGATGGAGAGATAGAGGTCGCCCGTCGGGGTGAGCTCCGAGTAGATGATCGCCGCCGAGGCCTCGGCGACGTTGGCGACGTCCTGCCCGGTGGCGATGAACATCGCCGTGATGCCGTTGGGCGAGTGCGCACCGTTGTTGTTCACCCCGGCCATGAAAGCGCCGACGTTCGCCACCCCGTTGTGGTACGCGAGACTCTCGGGCTCCACGCGCAGGTGCGTGACGAGCAGGTCGCGCGGGATCGTCGCCTCCGCGGTCACTCGCTTGCCGCGCGTGTTCATCACGTTCACGTGCGACGTCTTCTTGTCGGTCGCGAAGTTCGACTCGAGGTAGAAGCGTCGGATCCCCTGCACCTGCTCGAGGATCCAGGAGCAGGCGGCGAACGTCGCCCGGCCGACCATGTTCTGCCCCGCGGCGTCGCCGGTGGAGAAGTCGAAGCGCAGGAAGGCGAACCGGTTGGAGAGATAGGTCTCGATCTCCAGCAGCTTCGCCACGTGCGACGTGCTCTCCGCCTCGCGGCGGATCTCGGCGAGGTGCGCGCGCACCCAGTCGCGGAAGGCGCGCGCCTCCCGCGCCGACTCGAAGACGAAGACGGGCGCACGCTGCATGCGATCGTCGGAGACGGTGCACGTCACGCCGCCGGCGAGGTTGAGCACCTTCATCCCGCGGCTGTACGAGGCGACGAGCGTCCCCTCCGTGGTGGCGAGCGGGATGAGGAATTCCCCCCGCGCATACTCGCCGTTGATGCGCAGCGGCCCGGCGAAGCCGATGGGTACCTGCGCGACGCCGGTGAAGTTCTCGATGTTGCCGCGCGTGACCGCGGGGTCGAAGGAGTAGTGCGCGATGTGCGACGGCCTCACCCCGGTGAACTCTTCCACGAAGCGCTGGCGCGCGGCGACGATCTCCGGCGCGTAGTTGCGCTCCGGATCGCGCTCGTACGGGATGTGGCGCGGCGCCGGCGCGGGCGCGGCGGCTGGCTGCACCAGGGCGTCGCGCGCCGCGATGTCGAGCGTGCCGAAGGGGTGCGTCTGGAGCCGGACGTCGATGTCGTGCGAGCCGCCATCGAGTCGCGCGCGCGGGATGCGCAGGCGGGCGACCTGGCGCAGCGCGAAGGGGATGGGGCGCTCCGGAGAGAGCTCGTCGGCGCGGAGCACGCGGCCATCCCCGAGATCGAGCCGCAGTTCGGCGAGCGGGATCTCGCGCCCGTCCACCAGCACGCGCAGGATGCGCGTGAGCGATGCGTCGCTCAGCCGGTTCTTGAGGCTGAAACTGAAGCCATCCTCGTCGTTCGCGAGGGAGCCGAACGAGTAGAGCTGGCGGAGGAGCATGCTGGGCAGCTTCATGGCCGTCTCCCGGTCCTCGTTGCAGGGGCGATCTCGTGGCGCGGGCGGGACGAGGGGCTTCCGGCTCTTGGCCTGCACCGCGGAAAGTCTCCGGCGGATCGGCGCGCTCCGGTATCGGGCGGAGTCGGGTAGTCGTGTCGGGCAATCCTGCACGGCGCGGCGCCGCGCTCCCCGCGGCGAGGGGCGCCGGGCGGAGCGCAGCGGAATTCGCCCGACACGGCCCCGGCGCTTCTCCTACTGCGGAGCGCGCGATCGCGCGCCTACACTCCCCGCACAATCCCGTGGGAGGCCGCGATGTCCTTCACCACGCTCATCGAGTCGCAGCGCGTTCACCACTGGAGCCCGGGCGAGATCTCCGTGAGCCTGGTCGCTCACACCGGGCTCATCCTCCTGGCGATCATCCTCGCTCCGCAGGCGGGGGCGAAGATCCGCGAGGTGACGCCGGAGGCGATCCAGTTCCTGCGCCCCGCGCCCGAGCCGCCCCCACCGGAGCCGCAGGTGCAGCCCGAGCCGCTGCCGGTGCGCGACGCGGTCGTGGCGCCGCCCGTCGCGAAAGGGTTCCAGGTGCTCGTCGCGCCCGTGAACATCCCCGACAAGATCCCCGAGGTGGACCTCAGCCGGGCGATCACGGACGAGGCCGACTTCAGCGGACGCGGTGTCGCGGGAGGCGTGGCGAACGGCGTCGAGGGCGGCGTGCCGATCGCGAAGAAGGAGGCGCTGCAGGAGCAGGTGTACTTCGCGACGCAGGTGGAGAAGCCGGTGGTCCCGAAGGAGGGGAGCGCGGCGCCCATCTACCCGGAGATGCTCCGCGCCGCGGGGATCGAGGGCGAGGTGTACGCCCAGTTCGTGGTGGACACCGCGGGGCGCGTGGAGAAGGGGAGCTTCGTCGTCATCCGGTCCACGCACGATGGCTTCTCCGACGCCGTGCGCAGCGCGGTGGCGAACATGCGCTTCTATCCGGCGGAGGTCGGCTCGCGCAAGGTCCGCATGCTCGTTCAGCAGCCGTTCGTCTTCAAGATCCAGTGAGCGGCGTTCCCGGCGCGCCCGCGACGCCACGCGCGCACGGCCACCTCGAGGCCGGCGCGGGGGAGGCGGTCGCGCGCGAGCTCGGCGCGCGCCTGCTCGTCGCCGAGGCGCGGCCCGACGCGCGGGAGCTGCTCGGGCGAATCCTCTCGGATGAAGGGTACGCGGTGCACACCGTGGCGCGCGGCGATGACGCGCTGCAGGCGATGGACCGCGAGCTGTACGACGTCATCCTCCTCGACCTCGCGCTCCCCGGCGTGGACGGGGCGAGCGTGCTCGCCGCCGCTCCGGCGCTGCAGACCGATGCCCAGTTCATCGCGCTCACCTCCGAGGAGGACACGCACCGGGCCGTCGAGGCGATGAAGCTCGGCGCCTACGATGTGGTGAGCCCGCCGCTGCGCGCGCGGGAGCTCCTCGCGGTGGTCGCGCAGGCGCTCCGCGATCTGGAGCGGCGGCGCGCCGGGCTGCACGTGCGCGAGAGCGCCCGCGCTGGGGTGCGCTCGCGGCTCATCGGCGGCTCGCCGGCGATGGAGCGGCTCTTCGCACTCATGGAGCGCGTGGCGCCCACCCGCGCGACGGTGCTCATCACCGGCGAGACGGGGACGGGGAAGGAGCTCGTGGCGCGCGCGCTGCACGAGCTCTCCGACCGCGCCGGGAGGCCGTTCGTGGCGATCAACTGCTCCGCGCTGCCGGAGACGCTGCTCGAGAGCGAGCTGTTCGGCCACATGAAGGGGAGCTTCACCGGGGCGATCGCCAACAAGCGGGGGCAGCTCGAGGAGGCGGCCGGCGGCACGCTCTTCCTCGACGAGGTTTCCACCATCTCGCAGCACATCCAGGTGAAGCTCCTCCGCGTGCTGCAGGACCACATGGTGCAGCGCATCGGCGGCGCGCACCCGGTGGCGGTGGACTTCCGTCTCCTGGCGGCGACGAACGTCGCCCTCGCCGACGAGGTCGCCGCGGGCCGCTTCCGCGAGGACCTGTTCTACCGGCTCAACGTCTTCGCCCTCGCCGTGCCGCCGCTGCGCGAGCGCGCCGAGGACATCCCGCTCCTCGCCGACCACTTCCGCGCGCGCGTCGCGCGCGAGAACGGGCTCGCCCCGCCGCCGTTCGGCCGCCGGGCCATCCGCCGCATGCTCGAGTACGACTGGCCGGGGAACGTACGCGAGCTGGAGAATGCGGTGGAGCGCGCCGTCATCCTGCACGCGGGCGCGCGATCGCTCCCCTTCGAGCCGCCACCGCGCCGCACCGCGCACGCGCGCGGCGCCGCGCTCCCCATCCCCGCATCCAGGCGCCCGCTCACGCTCGAAGCGCTGGAGCGCGCCTACATCCTCCGCGTGCTCGGGGAGACGCACGGCAACCGCCTGCGCGCGGCCACCGCGCTCGGCATCGACCGGCGCACGCTGCACCGGAAGCTGCGTCGCTGGCGCGCCGACGGCGGACTCGGCGACGCGCCCGATGACGCCCCGCCTGACGAGCTGGCGGACGCGCGCTGACACGGCGCGCGATGCGTGAGACGATGGAGCCGCGCGCGCGACACAATGTCCCATCCCCGCGAGCCCGTGAGCGCAGCCGCTGCGCGCGCGTGCTCGCATCGCGTTGGCGGGCCGGCGGTTGCGTTCGTCCGCGGGCGCGCGCGCGCGGGGAACGACCTTCGCCTGAGAGAGCGGCGGGAGGAAGTGGGACGGGAGGAGGATGCCAGCAGCCAACCATCTTCCGGATGCGACGACGGGAAGCCGCCCGTCCGGACGAGCCACGCGGAGATTCCCATGTTGGTCACCAAGAAGATCGCCCGCGCGCCGGTGTTCGCTCCGTTCACGGATGTCGTGGACCCGGTGAACCGGATCGCCAAGCTGTTCGAGCCATTCGGCCTCGGCCTGCCGACGTTCGGCCCGGCGGTGGGCTACGTGCCGCCGATCGAGCTGATCGAGGCCCCGGACGAGCTCGTCCTCACCTGCGAGCTGCCCGGGATGATGGAGAAGGACATCGAGCTGGTGGTCGAGAACAACGTCCTCACGATCGCCGGCGAGAAGAAGGCGACCTATCCGGCGGGCTGGGAGGAGGAGAAGGAGGAGAGCTGGAAGGAGAAGGCGGATGTCCCCCGCTATCTCGCCTACGAGCGGGTGTACGGCGCGTTCACCCGGTCGTTCACGCTCCCGAGGACGGTGGATGCGACCAAGATCAGGGCGCACTTCGAGAAGGGCGTGCTCCATGTGACGCTCCCCAAGGTCGCGGAGGCGAAGGGGCGCCGGATCGCGATCGGGACGAACTGAACGGGGCTCCACGCCCGGCGCCGGACGCCGGGTGAGAGGTGGAGGGTGAGGAGTGAAGAGTGGACCGGACACCACGGTTCACTTTTCACTCCTCGCTTTTCACCTTTCACTGCTCACCCCGCCTCCCACTCTCCCCCCGCCCCCCGGAGACCCGCATGATGCGACTC
>DASTSH010000089.1:0-6040 GCA_035760785.1 Gemmatimonadaceae bacterium
CGAACGCACTTTGGCCGACCGGGCGGCGATCGCCGCGCCTTGGCACTCGCGTCGCCCGAGCGCGGGCTGGTGATCTACCGACGAGGCGACGCGCCGCTCCCGCGCGTGTTCGTGCGCGGCTCCCCGCCGTTCATCGCGGCACGACATCCACCCGCACGCCGTGCACTCGCTCGTCGGCGGCGAGCCCCGCGCGCGCACCCCACCCCATCACGGCCGCCCCGACGACGAACATCGCCACAGCGAGCGCGGTCCGTCCGAGCGCGACCTCGACCATGAACGCGGCGACGATGAGGCAGGCGCCCACCGGCCAACAGAGAATGAGAACCCAGAGCACGTGTCCTCCGTGGTACGGGATCGAGCGAGAACCATGCCTGGTGCGCCTCGACGGTCAGGACCTCGTGCCGGAGCTGGGATGAGAGCGAGCGAGACGATCGGGCGCCTGGAGATCGAATTCGAGCCGACCTCGCAGCACGCGCGTCTCCGCGGCGACGAAGAGCACGCCATCCGGCGCCGCCGCGAAGCCGCACGATCTGCCGCTTCCATCCGGACATAGGCCGGAGGGAGCAGGAAGCGTAGGGCCCAAGCCGAATCCAACCGCCCGCCATCCGTGGACCGCGCGGGTGGGCATGCGCTCACCAGCCCGGCCGCGGAGTGGAGCACGCCGTGGCAATGACCAGCAGCAGCGCGGTCGGTGTGTGCCGATGTCGCATCGGTGCCCTCCGGTCCGCCTAACGGATCTTGCTCGCCGGCCGGTCGCGGCCGTACTGGTGCACGACGAGCCCCGTCACCGCGCCACTCGTGTCGCGCACGAATGTGACCTGCGCGTCCACCTCCTTCAGGAAGAAGTCGCGGCGGCTCTCGGGCCAGAGGCGCCGCGTCGCGCCGTTCACGGTCGACCTGATGTACAGCGCGCCGTCGCGCAGCGTGACATCGAGCTCCACCCTGGGCGCGAGCCGGTACGCGCCCACGTACGGCGAGAGCGCGGACGCCGGCAGCTCGACCGCCGTGCGCCGCCGCGGCGGGAGCGCCGACGGCGGTACCATCCCGAGCAGCCGCATGTAGCCGGCGATCTGGCTGTAGTGCTCCGCGAGATCGGTCTCGAAGGCCAGGAGAGCATTCGCCCGCGCTGCCGATTCGAGCTTGTTCACGCGCTCCAGGGCCGAGTCGCAGAAGCGGAGCGACGCCTCGAGGCGCGCGATGAGAGTGTCCTTGGGCCACCGCGCCTTGACGGTATCGGCCAGCGAGTCCTTCGTCGTCACGGGGTGCTTCAGGTCGCCGATCCTCTCGCAGAGATCGTAGTTCGCGCCTTCGAGATGCTGCGCGATGTAGCCGATCGTCTGCTGCGAGGGTGTGGGCCGGTAGCCGTAGCGGGCAGCGGGGATGGAGTCGAAGGCCGCGACGAGCCGGCCACCGAAGATGTCGGCGAAGGTCTCGAACACCAGCATGACGCCGTCGGACGACTCGGGCGTGGACGACGACTGCGCCGGGAGCGCGGCGGGGAGCGTCAGCGCGAGGAGCAGCAGCGCGCGATGGGACATGTGATCTCGGAGTGGGGGCGGAGCCGTTCGTGTGCGCCCTTGCGAGGGCGGCCTGACGAGTCTTCCGAAAATGGTGCACCCGAGACCGCGCTCCTGTCCACTGCGGTCCCCATCCGGGCGCTCCGATCTTTCGGCGGCCGCTCAGCCGTCGTGGCGGGCGCCGGGGGCGTCGGCCGCGAGTGCCGGACGCGACGTGGCTCGGCCGCGACGTTCGGCTCGGCGTCTTATGCCGCGAAGCTGCTGGTTCTCCATCGCGCGATGCGCGAGACCGGCGACCGCGAGGAGCAGCGGGGTCGGCAGGCGCGCCAGCACCGCGTACACACGCTCGATGAAGAAGGACCCACCGGGATGGCGACGCGGTGCGGCTGCCGCTGCGCGCCATCCGTCGGCGACACGCGCCCGTACGATCAACCGTGTCCGATCGAGCGCCGCCGGGACGAGCTGGAACTCCCAGCTCACGATCGTGGTGTCGTCGCCGCCGGGGGCGGTCAGGACCAGGTCGCACGGCCGTTCGGCGCGGGCGACGATGAACGCATCGCGCGCACCGGGAAGCGCGGGGAAGACATCACCAGGTGCGACGTGCTGGCATTCCGGCAGGAGCACCCTGGCACTCGGAGCGCCTCCATTGTCGATCTGGTCGTAGCTGTACCACCCGCCGCGCCCCGCGCCCATCTGCGCCAGCCATGGCCAGACCACGCTCGGTGGGGCGTCGATGGTCACCGCCTGCGTGGTGGCGTACATCGGATCGCGCACGAGGGCATCGCCAGGCATGGCTCGCTGCCGCTCCTCTCGCGAGGCACGGAACGCGACGAGGGTGCCGGCCGCCGCGCCGGCCAGCCCCGCCGCGAGGCCACCGAGGACCCAGGCTGCCGTGCGCGTCACGACTAGATGTCGTACGCGGCGGGCGGGCGCGGCGGCGCGCTAGAGATCTCGCCGATCGCGATCAGGATGTCGTCCAGCCCATCCTCGAGGGCCTTCCCCTCGTCCCCGGTGATCCAGCCGTACTTCTCGGCGTCGGCGATGCTCTTGCGGTACTCGCCGATCCTGAAGCAGAGCACGTTGCGCACCGAGTACGCATCCGCCTTTGCCTTGCCACGAGCGCCGGCGAGCTTCAGGATCGCGCGGGCCGCCGCCATCTCGAGCGACGGCAGGCCGCTGGCCTTGCGGAGCGGGCCCGGTGGCGTCTCCCGGAACTTCTCCCCCCGATGCGGCTCCATCTCCACGAGCAGCGGCTCGAGGTTCCGCTCGAACCGGCACCGGTGCCAGGGGACCCCTGCCTTCGCGATGCGCCAGCGGGCGACCAGCGTGAAGCGGTCGTCCATGTCCTTTCGCCGGCGCGCGGCCTCCTCCCAACCGATGTCGCCCGTTGCCATGATGGCCTCCTGAAACGGCATGGGCCGCCACATAGTGGGATGACGGCGCGCGACCGGCAAGCTCGAGCCTCGCGCGGTCGATGCGCTCGGGCAGCGGGCCAGCGGGCTCGGCGCGTCGCGCCCGGCCCGTCGGGCGCGATCTGGCGCGCCGGAGATGCCCACCTAGATTGGCCGGGGCCCCCGCGCCCCGCGCCCCGCGGCGGCGCCGCGGCCACCGGCTCTCGCCCGTGGAGGATTCCGTGAAGGTCACGTACATCACCGAGGCGGTCGGCACCTACTTCCTGGTGCTGACCGTCGGCCTCACCGTTCTCGCCGGCACTCCGCTCGCCCCGATCGCCATCGGCTCGTCGCTCATGGTGATGGTCTACATGGGCGGGCACATCTCGGGAGCGCACTACAACCCCGCGGTCACGCTCGCGGTCTGGATGCGCGGCAAGCTGCCCACACGCGATGTGATCCCGTACTGGCTGGCGCAGCTCGTGGGCGGCGTGCTGGCGGCGCTCACGGTCTGGGTGCTCACCGGGAAGACGTTCGCGCCCGCCCCCGGCCCGGGCGTGGGCGCGGGGCGCGCCCTCCTCGTGGAGGGGCTCTTCACTTTCGCGCTCGCGCTCGTCGTCCTCAACTCCGCCACCTCGCGGCAGACCGAGGGCAACTCCTTCTACGGGCTCGCGATCGGCTTCACGGTGTTGGTGGGGGCGTTCGCCGGCGGCGCGATCTCCGGCGGCGCGTTCAATCCGGCGGTGGGGATCGCCCCCGCGCTCGTGGATGCGGCGTTCGGCGGGAGCGCGCTCGGCCATGCCTGGCTCTATCTGGTGGGCCCGCTCGCCGGCGGCGCCGTGGCCGCGCTGCTCTTCCGCGCCCAGAACCCGGAGGAGCCGGAGCAGGCGATCCCCGCCGCACCCGCTCAGGAGACGCTCGCGCCCGGCGGGACGTACACGCCCTCCCTCCCCGGCGAGCGCCCCTCGCGCACCACCTGATGGCGGGTCGTCGCGCCCGGTGAGTCGTGGCGCGGCATCCAGTCGTCACATGGATGTCGCGCTGCTCCGGTTTCTCCACCACCGTTGGACCCGATCTCGAGGAGAGAGGAAGGATGGACGGCTACCGCATCGCACTCTTCGTTCACCTGCTCGCGCTCGTCGCCGCGAGCTGCGCCTCGGCCATCGTTCACCTGGCGGAGTCGAAGCGCCGCCGCGCCGCCACCGCGCACGAGGCGCTGCAGTGGCTCCAGATCGCCGCCAAGGCGGCGCCCACCTTCCCCATCGTGTTGCTCGTGCTGTTCGCCACGGGGGGCTACATGGTCACCGCGCAGCACGGCTGGTCGTGGAGCGCCGGGTGGGTGGACGCGGGCGTCCTCGGCGTGGTCCTGCTGTTCGTGAACGGATCGGTGATCGGACGGCGGAGCCGCGCCGCCGGGCGCGCGCTCGCGGGGATCGCGAACGGCTCCGCGCCCGAGCAGGCGCTCCCCCACGACCCGCTGGTACCCGTGCTCTCCTGGTCGAACACGGGGCTCGCCATGGCCGTGGTGTTCGTGATGGCGACCAAGCCCGAGCTGGCGGGGTCGCTCATCGCGCTCGCGGTCGGCATCGCCGCCGGGATGACGATCGCGCTCTCGCCGAAGCGGAGCGGGGCGCTGGTGGAAGAGACGTCCGCGGGCTGAGCGCTCGCTGGTCCTGGGAGCTCTCGCGGGGCCGCGCCCGGCGGTTGCCGGGGCGCGGCCCCGCATCCATGTTGGTCGCTCCCTCTACCCGGCGGCGCCCATGGAGACGACCACCGTCGAACGCGCTGCGGTCGTTCGCGAGCCTGGCCGCCTGCGCCGCGCGCTGGGCCTGGGATTCGGCCTGGCGGTCACGGTCGGGATGACGATCGGCGCCGGAATCCTGCGCGCGCCGACCGACGTCGCCACCCGGCTGCCGAGCCCTGTCCTGTTCTTCGCCGCCTGGGTCGTCGGCGGCCTGTACGCGCTCATCGCCGCCAACTCGCTCACGGAGCTGGGGACGATGCTCCCCCGCTCCGGCGGTCAGTACGTGTTCGCGCGCTACGCGCTCGGGCCCTTCGCCGGGTTCGTGGTCGGCTGGAACGACTGGATCTCGACGTGCGGCAGCGTGGCGGCGGTGGCGATCGTGCTGGCCGAAGCGCTGGGCGCGCTGGTGGGACCGCTCGCGCCGCACGCGATGGCGGTGGCGGTGGCGATCGTGGTCGCCTTCACCGCGCTGCTCTGGCGCGGGGTGCAGCAGGGGGACCAGGCGCAGCGCCTGACGAGCGCGCTCAAGGCACTCGCGTTCCTCGCGCTCGTCACCGCCTGCTTCGTGCTCGGCCCGCGCTCCGGCGCCCCCCGGGTCACGGCGCCGCCGGCGATCCCCACGGGGGCGGCGCTCGCCGGCGCGTTCATCGTCGCCATGCAGGGAGTGATCTTCACCTACGACGGCTGGAGCGCCCCATTCTACTTCTCCGAGGAGGTGCGCGAGCCGGGGCGGGAGCTTCCGCGCGCGGTGCTCGGCGGCCTGCTCGTGGTGATGGGGATCTACCTGCTCGTGAACGCGGCGTTCGTGTGGGTGCTCCCCCTCCCCGCGATCGCCCGCTCGAACATGGCCGCGGCGAGCGCCGCCGCCGTGGTGTTCGGTAGCCGGGGGGACATGGTGGTGCGGCTGCTCGTGGTGCTCGCCCTCCCGAGCGCGGTGAACGCCCTCCTGCTCGCCGCATCGCGCGTGCTGTACGCGATGGGCCGCGACGGGATGGCGCCGCGCATCGCCGAGCGCGTGAGCGAGGGAGGGACGCCTCGGATCGCGCTCTTCGCGAGCGCGATCGTGACGGTGCTCTTCCTCGTCACCGGCACCTTCGAGACGGTGATCGCCCGGCTCGCCTTCCTCTTCGTGGCGAACTACGCGCTGTCGATGATCGCCGTGTTCGTGCTCCGCCGGCGCGAGCCCGATGCGCCGCGCCCCTATCGCGCGTGGGGCTACCCGTGGTCCACGGTGCTCGCGCTCCTCCTCTCGGTGAGCTTCCTCGTGGGGATGGGCGTGAGCGACTGGAGCAACACGCGGATCGCGCTGCTGCTGGTGGTGATCAGCTACCCGGTGTTCGCGCTCCTGGTGCGGCGAGCAGGGCGCGCCTGAGCGGCAGGGCGTGGCG
>DASTSH010000090.1:0-13516 GCA_035760785.1 Gemmatimonadaceae bacterium
CACCGCGAACCCGGCCAGCGTCCCAACCGTCAGGCCGAGAATGATGCCTCCAAGGGAGGGATCGTCCTCTCGATATCGTATGGGTGACATGGCGTAACCCCGTGGCGGAGGTAGTGATATCCGGATAACTTAGCGTAATCCGCCGGAGGGGCCTCCCGCAAGCAGTGTCTCCGCGCCGCCGCAAGGTGCGCACCGGCCATACTCGAACGTCATGATGAGAGATCAACCTGCCCCGGAGCTGACGCTCACGCTGCCCGATGGCTCGATGCGCACCGTGGCTTACGGCACCTTGCCGCGCGACGTCGTGGCCTCGATTGGCGCCGGGCTGCTCCGCGCCGCACTCGCCGTGGAAGTGAACGGCAGGATCCAGGATCTCATGACGCCGCTGCGGACGAGTGGCAGCTTCCGCGTGCTCACGGAGAAGGATGCGAGCGCGCTGGATGTGCTGCGCCATTCCACGGCGCATGTGCTGGCCACGGCCGTACGCCGGCTCCACCCTCGCGCCGCAATCGGGTTCGGCCCGTCCATCGAAGACGGGTTCTATTACGACTTCGAAGTTCCCGAACCGTTCACGCCGGAAGATCTCGCGGCGTTCGAGGCGGAGATGCAGAAGGTGGTCGAGGCGAAGTATCCGTTCGTGCGCGAGGAGGTGAGTCGGAGCGAGGCGGAGCGCCGCTTCACGGACGACCCGCTCAAGCTCGAGCGGCTCTCGGAGCTGGGCGACGATGAGGTCATCTCGGTCTATACGGACGGCCCGTTCGTGGACTTGTGCCGTGGGCCGCACGTGCCCGACACGTCCCGCATCCGGCACTTCAAGCTCACCCACACCGCCGGCGCGTACTGGCGGGGGGACGAGCGCCGGCAGATGCTCCAGCGCATCTACGGCACGGCGTGGTTCACGAAGGACGACCTCGAGGCGTACCTCCACCGGCTCGAGGAGGCGAAGCGCCGCGACCACCGCGTGCTGGGGAAGGAGCTCGATCTCTTCTCCACCGATCCGCGCGTGGGGGCGGGGCTCATCCTCTGGCATCCGCGCGGGTCGATCATCCGCAACCAGGTGGAGGAGTACGAGCGCGATCTCATCCTCCGCCACGGCTACGACCTGGTGTACACGCCGCACGTGGTGAGCGAGAAGCTGTTCGAGATCTCCGGGCACCTCGTCACGTTCCGCGAGAACATGTTCGGCCCCATCGAAGTGGAGGGGTCGAACTACCGGCCGAAGCCGATGAACTGCCCGGGGCACATCTGCATCTACCAGTCGCGCCAGCGCTCGTACCGCGATCTCCCGCTCCGCTTCGCGGAGTTCGGGACGGTGTACCGGTACGAGCGGAGCGGCGTGCTGCACGGGATGCTGCGCGTGCGCGGCTTCACGCAGGACGATGCGCACGTGTTCTGCACGCCGGAGCAGGTGCGCGAGGAGATCGGGCGGCTGCTCGACCTCGTGGACGAGATGCTCGGCGTGTTCGGCTACCCGTACACCATCGAGCTCTCCACCCGTCCGGACAACGCGCTCGGCACGGCCGAGCTGTGGGAGGAGGCGGAGCGCACGCTGGCCGAGGTGCTGGAGGCGCGCGGGCAGGCGTACGTCATCGACGCCGGCGGCGGCGCGTTCTACGGGCCGAAGCTCGACTTCAAGCTCATCGATGCCATCGGCCGCAAGTGGCAGGGGCCCACGGTGCAGCTCGACTACAACCTCCCGGAGCGCTTCGGCCTCGAGTACATCGGCGCCGACAACAAGCCCCACCGTCCGGTGATGCTGCACCGCGTGCTGGTGGGCTCGATGGAGCGCTTCGTGGGCGGGCTGATCGAGCATTACGCGGGGGCGTTCCCGCTCTGGCTCTCGCCCGAGCAGCTGCGGGTGATCCCGATCACCGACGAGGTGCGCGACGCGGCGGCCGCCGTGGCGGAGCGCGCGAAGGCGGCCGGGCTGCGCGCGATGCTCGACGACCGCGCGCAGACGCTGAACTACCGCATCGCGGAGGCGGAGCGGCTGAAGACGCCGTACATGGCGATCGTGGGGAAGCGCGAGGCGGAGGCGGGGACGGTGGCGCTGCGCGAGCACCGGCTCGGCCGCGACCAGAAGCCGCAGGTGATCCCGGTGGACGAGCTCATCGCGCGCCTCGCGCGCGAGGTGGAGACGCGCGCGCTCCCAGGCGCGCATGCGACGCGGGCGCAGCGCGACGCGGCGGACTGAGCGCAGCGTCGCGATGGTGTACGCGAGCGCGGGGCGGCCGATCCGGCCGCCCCGCGCTCGCATCCGCGCTCAACCCGCTCTGAGCGCGTCCGCGTTCACCACGTCCTCGGCGATCGCGGTGAGCTTGTGGTCGGTCTCCCCCTCCTCCGTGAGCGTCTCCTGGAGGATCTGCGCCTGGTCGCTCAGGCCGAGGGTGTTGGCGTAGGTGCGCACGCAGCCGTAGCCGGCCATCTCGTAGTGCTCCACGCGCTGCGCCATGGCGATCATGGCGGCGTCGAGCACGTCCGAGTTGTCGTGCTTCTTCATCGTGTCCTGCGCCTCATCGAGGAGCCCTTCCATCCCCTTGCACTTCTCGCCGCTGGGGCGCTCGCCGAGCATGGTGAAGATGCGCTGGAGCCGGTCGATGTGCTGCTGCGTCTGCTCCACGTGGAGCTGGAACGCATCCTTGAGCGCGGGGTGCGTCGCCTTCTCCACCATCTTCGGTAGCGCCTTCACGATCTGGCTCTCCGCGTTGTACAGGTCGCGGAGCTGCTCGATGTAGAACTGCCGTAGGGAATCACTCTTCATGATACGACCTCCTGCGTGTCCGGGTGTTCGCGCCGCGCGGGGCGCGCGCCGCACGGCTGGACGCTCGTGATGTGGCACGACGCGTACCACCGGGCGCTCATCGAGCGGGATGAAGTTGTCCCGCACGCCGCTCCCGGATAGTATTCGGTGCTGTCCCGCGCGCGTGGCAGCGCGGGATCACACCCGAACTCCGGTGGAATCTTCACATGGCTGATACATCGCGTACGCCGGTCATCGTCGGCGCCGCCCGGACGCCGATCGGCAAGTTCCTGGGCGCGCTCGCGCCGCTCACCGCGCCGCAGCTCGGCGCCATCGCCATCCGCGCCGCCGTCGAGCGCTCGGGGATCCCGCTCGAGGACATCGACGAGGTGATTCTCGGCAACGTGGTGCAGGGCGGGGTGGGGCAGGCGCCGGCGCGGCAGGCGGCCATCCACGCCGGCGTCCCCGCCGTCGTTCCCGCCGTGACCATCAACAAGGTGTGCGGCTCGGGGCTCAAGGCGGTGATGCTCGCCGCGCAGTCGATCCGCGCGGGAGACCAGCAGGTGGTGATCGCCGGCGGGCAGGAGTCGATGTCCAACGCCCCCTATTACGTGTACGGGATGCGCACGGGGGTGAAGTTCGGCGATCAGGCCATGGTGGACGGGCTCATCCGCGATGGGCTCTGGTGCTCGTTCTGCGACGTGCACATGGGCGGGCACGCGGAGTACACGGCGAAGAAGGCGGGGATCACTCGCCGGATGCAGGACGAGTTCGCGCTGCACTCGCACCGCAAGGCGGTGGCGGCGATGGACGAGGGGCGCTTCGACGCCGAGATCGTGCCGGTGGAGATCCCGGGGAAGAAGGGACCGACGCAGGTGTGCGCCGACGAGGCGCCGCGGCGCGACACGTCGCTCGAGCAGCTCGCGAAGCTGCGCCCTTCGTTCCCGAAGGATGCGCCGAAGGACATGGCGCCGGAGGAGCTCTCGGTGACGGCCGGGAACGCGCCGGGGCTCAACGACGGCGCCTCGGCGCTCGTGGTGGTGTCCGAGGAGTACGCGCGCGCGCACGGGCTCTCCATCCTCGCGCGCATCACCGGCTACGCCACCGGCGGCGGGGAGCCGCGCGACCTCTTCTTCGCGCCCATCTACGCCGTGCAGAACCTCATGAAGAAGACCGGCGCGTCGATCGGCGACTACGATCTCATCGAGGCCAACGAGGCGTTCGCGTCACAGTCGCTGGCGGACGGGAACGCGCTCGGCTGGGACTGGGATCGCGTGAACGTGAACGGCGGCGCGATCGCGCTCGGGCATCCGATCGGGGCGAGCGGCGCGCGCATTCTCACCACTCTGCTGTACGCAATGAAGGATCGGGACGCCCGCACCGGCCTGGCGACGTTGTGCCTCGGTGGCGGGAACGCGGTGGCCCTCAGCGTGGAGCGTACCAACTGATGACCGACACGACCCTCTCCCTCGCCCGCGACCGGCGCATCACGACCGCCGGCATCATCGGCTTCGCCGCGGCGCTCGCCGCCGCCTCGCAGGTGGCGATCCCGATCCCGGGCACCACCGTTCCCATGACGCTCCAGCCGCTGGCGGTGGTGCTCGCGGGACTCTGGCTCGGACCGTGGGCGGGAGCGGCGAGCATGGTGCTGTATCTGGCCGCGGGCGCGGCGGGGCTGCCCGTGTTCGCGCCGGTGGGACTCCCCGGCGTCGCGCGGCTGTTCGGCGACACCGGCGGCTACCTGCTCGCGTACCCGGTGGCGGCGTTCGTCGCCGGCGCGATCGCGCGTCGCCGCACGGGCGTCGCGTGGCGCGCGGTGGCGGCGGCGGCGGGGATCGCGATGATCCACGTGGGTGGGCTCGCGCAGCTCACGATCCTCACGGGGAGCGTGGCGCGCGCGGTGGCGCTCGGCTCGCTGCCGTTCCTGGCGATGGACCTGGTGAAGGCGGTAGTCGCCGGAGTGCTCTCCCCCAGCCGGACCGATCGCGCGCACGCTTGACGGCGCGCGATTTCTTTTATCGCCCCGACGGCGCGCTCCGCGCGCCGTGGCGGCTGGCGGGGTTCATCGCCCTGCTCGCCGTGGTGCTCCGCGTCCTCTCGCTCGCGGCGTCGCCCGCCGCGCGCGGGATGTCGCTCCTCGCGAAGCAGGCGATCGGCTTCTGGGTGCTGCTCGCCGGGCTGGTGATCGCGCACGGGATCATGCTGCGATGGGTGGACCACGCGCCGTGGAGCACGGTGGGGCTCGGGCGCCGGCAGGCGAGCCCCGGGCGGCTCGCCACCGGGTTCGCCCTCGGCGCGCTGTGCATCCTCGTGCCGTCGGTGGGGCTGCTCTCCGTGCACTGGCTCCGCCCGGTGTCCGCCGGAGGGAACGCGGCGGCGTGGTGGTCGTACGCGGCCGTCATGTTCGGCTTCTTCCTCCCGCAGTCGCTCGCGGAGGAGATGCTCGTGCGCGGCTACGTCTTCCGCACGCTGCGCGACGGCATGGGCGATCTGGCCGCGCTCCTCGTGACCAGCGCGGTGTTCGGCGCGCTCCACCTCGCGAACCCCGGCGTGGATGCGCAGTCGGTGATGCTCGTGGTGCTCGCCGGGGTCTTCCTCGGCACCATCCTGCTCATCACCGACAGCCTGTGGGCGGCGTGGATGGCGCACTTCGCCTGGAACTGGGCGATGGCCGCGCTCCTTCATACCGCGGTCAGCGGGATCACCGTCCCGGCGCCGGACTATCGTGTGATCGATGCGGGGCCGGATTGGGCCACGGGCGGCACCTGGGGCCCCGAGGGGGGCGTCGGCGCCGCCGTGGGGATGCTGGCCGGACTCCTGATACTCGTCGCCTGGCGCCGGCGCCGCGCGACGCTCACCACCGAGATGATCGAGACCAATGGTTGAACGCATAGCCGTCGTCGGCGCGGGGCAGATGGGGAACGGCATCACGCACGTCTTCGCGGCGAGCGGCTTCCCCGTCACCATGATCGACGTGTCCAAGAGCGCGCTCGCCAAGGGGCGCGCGACGATCGAGAAGAACCTCGCGCGCCAGGTCCAGAAGGGGACCATCGATGCCGCCGCGCGCGATGCGGCGCTCGAGCGCATCCTGGAATCCGAGGCGCTCGATGCCGTGCTCGACGCCGACCTGGTGGTGGAGGCGGCGACGGAGAACGCGGAGCTGAAGTTCCGCATCTTCGCCGACGTCGACCGCCTCGCGCCCGAGCGCGCGATCCTCGCCTCGAACACGAGCTCCATCTCGATCACCGAGATCGCCGCCCGCACCAAGCGCGCCGAGCGGGTGATCGGGATGCACTTCATGAATCCCGTGCCGGTGATGCAGCTCGTGGAGATCATCCGCGGGCTCGCCACCTCGGACGAGACCGCGCGCACCGTGGTGGAGCTGGCCACGCGCATCGGCAAGACGCCGGTGGAGGTGAACGACTTCCCCGGCTTCGTGTCGAACCGCGTGCTCATGCCGATGATCAACGAGGCCGTCTACTGCCTGATGGAAGGGGTGGGAACGGCGGAGGCGATCGACACGGTGATGAAGCTCGGGATGAACCACCCCATGGGGCCGCTGGCGCTGGCCGACCTGATCGGCCTCGACACCTGCGTGTCCATCCTCGAGGTGCTCCACCGCGGTCTCGGCGACCCGAAGTACCGTCCGTGCCCGCTCCTCAAGAAGTACGTTGCCGCCGGCTGGCTGGGACGGAAGGCTGGGCGCGGGTTCTACACCTACTGATTCACCGACCGATCGATGTCCTGGGCTCTCATTCCCCTCACCGAGGAGCAACGCGAGATCCAGCGCCTGGCGCGCGAGTTCGCGCGCGAGGAGATCGCGCCGCACTCGGACGCGTGGGACCGCGACGCGTGCTTCGACCGGACGATCATCGACAAGCTCGGTGCGCTCGGCTTCCTGGGCATGCTCCTCCCCGAGCGCTACGGGGGGCTGGAGCTCGACACGCGGACCTACCTCGTGGCGCTCGAGGAGATCGCCGCGGTGGATGCCTCCGTGGCCGTCGCGATGAGCGTGCACAACTCCCTCCCCACGCAGATGCTCATGCGCTGGGGGACGGAGGCGCAGAAGGAGCGCTTCCTCGCGCCGATGGCGCGTGGCGAGTGGCTCGGCGCGTTCGCGCTCTCCGAGCCCGAGGCGGGCTCCGACGCGGCGTCGCTGCGCACGCAGGCGGTGCGCGACGGCGACTGCTGGGTGCTCAACGGCACCAAGGCGTGGGTGACGAGCGGCAGCGCGGCCGACGTCATCCTCGCGATGGCGCGCACTGACTCGCCGGAGGAGCGGCGCGGCGCGCGCGGCATCAGTACGTTCATCATCACCCCCGACCTTCCGGGGTTCCACGTGGGGAAGAAGGAAGACAAGATGGGGCTCCGCGCCTCCCCCACGGTGCAGCTCGTCTTCGACAACCTCCGCGTTCCCGCCGAGAACCTGCTCGGCGCGGAGGGGATGGGCTTCGTGTACGCGATGCAGTCGCTCGACAACGGGCGGCTCGGGATCGCCGCGCAGTCGCTCGGCATCGCGCGCGCCGCGCTGGAGCACTCGGTGGCCTACGCCGCCGAGCGACGCCAGTTCGGCAGGCCCATCAAGGAGTTCGAGGCGATCCAGTTCAAGCTCGCCGACATGGCCACGCGCATCACCGCGGCACGTGCGCTGCTGTACTCGGCCGCGGCCGCCAAGGACCGCGGCGAGGCGATCACGCAGTTCAGCGCGATGAGCAAGCTCCTGGCAAGCGAGACGGCCATGTGGGTCACCACACAGGCCATCCAGATCTTCGGCGGATACGGCTACGTGAAGGACTATCCCGTGGAGCGCCTGTTCCGCGATGCGAAGGTGACCGAGATCTACGAAGGGACCTCGGAGATCCAGCGCATCGTGATCGCGCGCGAGCTGTATGCGTCGTCCTAGACACCCCAGACCAAGATTCTCATGACCATCACCGAGATTCCCAAGCCGACGGCCGCGCAGAGCCTCTTCGACCGCATCGCCGAGATGGGGCACGAGCAGCTCGTGCTGTGCAGCGATCCGTCGGTCGGCTATCGCGGCATCATCGCCGTCCACAGCACCACGCTCGGGCCGGCGCTCGGCGGCACGCGCTTCTGGAGCTACGCCACCGACGAGGAGGCGATCGTGGACGCGCTGCGCCTCGCGCGCGGCATGACGTACAAGAACGCCGTGGCGGGGCTCAATCTGGGCGGCGGGAAGTCGGTGATCATCGGCGACAACCGCACGACGAACCGCGAGATGATATTCCGCGCGCACGGGCGCTTCGTGGAAGGGCTCGGCGGGCGGTACGTCACCGCCGAAGACGTGGGCACGAGCACGAGTGACATGGACTTCGTGCACATGGAGACCGACTACGTCACCGGGCTGCAGGGGCGCTCGGGCGATCCGTCGCCGGTCACCGCGCACGGTGTCTTCCGCGCGATCCTCGCCTCCGCCAAGCACCGCTGGGGGACGGATGACCTGAGCGGGAAGACGGTCGCCATCCAGGGGTGCGGCCACGTGGGGTACTACCTGGCGAAGGAGCTCCAGGGCGCCGGGGCGAAGCTCGTGGTCACCGACATCGACGCCGAGCGGGTGAAGCAGGTGGTGGACGAGTGCGGCGCGCGCGCCGTGGAGCCGGGGGAGATCTACGGCGTGAAGGCGGACATCTTCGCCCCGTGCGCGCTCGGCGCCATCATCAACGACAAGACGATCCCGCAGCTCAAGGTGGAGATCGTGGCGGGCGCGGCGAACAACCAGCTCCTCGAGGAGCGGCACGGCGACATGCTCGAGGCGCGCGGCATCCTGTACGCCCCCGACTACGTGGCCAACGCCGGCGGCGTGATCAACGTGTACAGCGAGCTGGCGGGGTGGGACGCCGCCCGGGCGCTGCGCAAGGCGGACGAGATCTACACCACCATCCTCGGGGTCTTCGAGATCGCCAAGGCCGAGGGGATCCCCACCTATGAGGCAGCCGACCGCCTGGCCGAACGGCGGTTGAAGGCCGTCGGCTCCCTGGTGAAGACTTGGCCGCAGTGGCCGAATCGATGACCGACGGGGTCGAGCAGATCCCCATCGCCTCCGACCACGCCGGCTTCGAGCTGAAGACGAAGCTGGTGCGCGCGCTGGAGGCGCTGGGGTACGGGGTGCGCGACCTCGGGACGGGTGGGACGGAGTCCACGGACTATCCGGACTTCGCCCATCCGCTCGCCCGGGAGGTGTCGAGCGGCGCGGTGCGTCGTGGGGTGCTGCTGTGCGGCACCGGGCTCGGAATGTCGTACGTCGCCAACCGCTACCCGCACGTGCGGGCAGCGGTGGCGTGGACCCCCGAGATCGCCGAGCTGGCCCGGCGGCACAACGACGCGAACGTGCTCGTCCTTCCCGCGCGCTTCGTGAGCGAGGAGGAATCGCTGCGGATCCTGACGACGTGGCTCGAGACTCCCTTCGACGGGGGCCGGCACGAGCGTCGGGTGGAGAAGATCGACCGCCCCCTACAGGAGGGTTGATGCGCTGGGCCGACTGGGACAACCGTCCCCCCGGGGACGCGCTGCGCGCCGAGGATCCCGAGATCGCGCGCGTGATCGAGGATGAGACGCGCCGCCAGGGCGAGGGGCTGGAGCTGATCGCCAGCGAGAACTTCGTCTCCCCCGCGGTGATGGAGGCGATGGGCTCCCCGCTCACGAACAAGTACGCCGAGGGGTATCCGGGGAAGCGCTACTACGGCGGGTGCGAGTTCGTGGACGTGGCCGAGCAGCTCGCGATCGATCGCGCGAAGGCGCTCTTCGGCGCCGAGCACGCGAACGTGCAGCCGCACTCCGGCGCACAGGCGAACATGGCGGTGTACTTCGCCTTCCTCCAGCCGGGAGACACGATCCTCGGGATGAACCTGTCGCACGGCGGGCATCTCACGCACGGCTCCCCGGTGAACTTCTCGGGGACGTTGTTCAAGCCGGTGGCGTACGGCGTGCGCGAGGACACGGGGCTGGTGGACATGGACGAGGTGCGCGACCTCGCGCTCGCGCACCGGCCGAAGATGATCGTCGCGGGGTTCAGCGCGTACTCGCGCGCGCTCGACTTCGCCGCGTTCGCCGCCATCGCGCGCGAGGTGGACGCGCGGCTGATGGTGGACATGGCGCACGTGGCGGGGCTGGTGGCCACCGGGCTCTATCCGTCACCCGTGCCGCACGCGGACGCCGTCACCACCACCACGCACAAGACGCT
The DNA here is from genome assembly GCA_035760785.1 of Gemmatimonadaceae bacterium. Taxonomy (GTDB): domain Bacteria; phylum Gemmatimonadota; class Gemmatimonadetes; order Gemmatimonadales; family Gemmatimonadaceae; genus JADGGM01. Next base: position 9,942 of record DASTSH010000090.1, read on the forward strand.
GCGCGGCCCGCGCGGCGGGATGATCCTGTGCCGGCAGGAGCACGCGGCGGCGATCAACAAGCAGGTCTTCCCCGGCACGCAGGGGGGACCGCTGATGCACGTCATCGCCGCCAAGGCGGTTGCGCTGCACGAGGCGCTGCGCCCCGAGTTCCGCGAGTACTCCCGGCAGGTGGTGGCCAACGCGCGCGCGCTCGCCGGCGCGCTCGGGGAGCTCGGCTTCGAGATCGTGTCCGGAGGGACGGACAACCACCTCATGCTCGTCGATCTTCGCAACCGCGGGCTCACGGGGAAGGCGGCGGAGGGCGCGCTCGGCACGGCGAACATCACCGTCAACAAGAACACCGTCCCCGGCGAGACGCAGTCGCCGTTCGTGACGAGCGGCATCCGCATCGGCACGCCGGCGGTGACCACGCGCGGGATGCGCGAAGGGGAGATGCGGCGCATCGCCGCGCTCATCGATCGCGTGTTGCGCGCGCCGTCGGACGACGCGGTGCTCCGCGACGTTCGCGCCGAGGTGCGCGACCTGACGAGCGGGTTCCCGCTCTATGCCGTGCCAGAGGGCGCTCCCGAAGAGGCTGCCGCCCGGTTGTGAAATTCGGCGCCGCCCCTCATCTTTGCCCGGTATTCGCCGGCGGCCCCCGGGCCGCCGGACCCGTGGCTCAGACCGAGGAGCGATCGTTGCCGCAGTTGTGCTTCCGAGACGGGATCATGGACCGCATCAGGGCCCGCGAGTCGCGCTTCCATGAGAGCGCGTACCTGTTCGTGCTCGCGGCGCTCGAGTTCTGCCAGGGACGGCTCCCCGAGCGGCGCCACATCTGCGGACGCGAGCTCGCCGAGGCCTGTCGAGATCTCGCGCTCGAGCGGTTCGGCGTGATGGCGCGCCTGGTGCTCGAGCACTGGGGCGTCCGCTCCAGCGCCGACATCGGCGACATCGTGTTCACGCTCGTGGACCTTGGCCTGCTCATCAGCCAGCCCACGGACAACCGGGAGGAGTTCGTCGGAGTCTTCGACTTCGACCAGGCGTTCGAGCGCGAGTACCCCTGGAGCGTGGTTCAGATCGGCTGACGCCCTGTCGGGTACGAATCGTGCGCGGTCCAGCGCAAGATCGGGAGGAGGTGAGGATCGATGGACGTGAACGAGTTGCCGGATTGTCGCAAGTGCAACAAGGGGACGATGCTTCCCCTCAGCGACTACGGCCGGGATGGGGCACCGATCACCTACAAGGCGTGGGTCTGCGACAACCCCGAATGCGGCTTCAACATCCGCATCGACAACGGGGAGATCAGCTTCGGCAGGACGATCAGCCAGTCGCACAAGTGATCGGCCGCATGACGCGGCGAAGAGCGGCGGCTCCCTGAGCCGCCGTTTCGCGTGATGGACCCGACGGCCGGCAGCGGCCGTTCGCCAGCTCTCCCGACCATGCCGCCACGCACTCGCCAGCGCCGTGCCCCGGACGGGCCGGTGGTTCGCGTCACCAGCGCCGAGGAATCCGCCGCCCGCGATGCCGCGGCGATCGCCGCGGGGATCCCATCGCGGGCGCTGATGGAGCGCGCCGGTGCTGCCGCCGTCACGGAGATCGCGCGCGCCTACCCGCGACTCCTTCGCGAGCCCGTGCTCGTCTACGCCGGCGCGGGGAACAACGGGGGGGATGGGTGGGTGGTGGCGCGCGCGCTCGTCGCGGCGGGCTGCCGCGTGCACGTGGTCTCCGTGGGGGAGGCGCGCACCGAGGACGCGCGCGCCGAGCGCGCGCTCGCGGAGCCGCTCGTGAGCACCGAGCGCCCCGCGGAGTGCCCGGGGCTCGTGATCGATGCGCTCCTGGGCACCGGCGCGCGCGGCGCCCCGCGCGGCGCGGTGGCCGATGCGGTGGCCGAGATCCTCGAGCTGCGCGCGCGCGGCGCCACCGTGGTCGCCCTCGACATCCCGAGCGGCGTGGACGCCGACACCGGCGCGGCGACGGGCGGCGTGGTCCGCGCGCACCTCACGCTCACCTTCGGCACGGCGAAGCGCGGGCTGCTCGTGGCGCGGCAGTGGGCCGGCCGCATCGTGGTGCTCGACATCGGGCTCTCGCGCTCCGGCGACGACGATGGCGCCCCGACGCTGGTGTCCGCGCCCTGGGTGCGCGCCGTCGTTCCCGACATACCCGCCGAGGCGCACAAGGGGACCCGGCGCAAGCTGGTGGTGATCGGCGGGCGCCTCGGGATGACCGGCGCCACGGTGCTCGCGGCGCGCGCCGCCATGCGGTCGGGGATCGGGATGGTGCGCCTGGTGGTGGCGGAGGAGAGCGTGCCGGTGGTGCAGGCGGCGGAGCCGCACGCGCTCGCGCGCGCGTGGCCGGGGGAGCGGGAGCGCGACGTGGAGGAGACGGTGGGCGGATGGGCGGACGTGGTGCTCCTCGGCCCCGGCCTCGGCGACACGCCGGCGAGCCGCACGCTCGTGGAGCGCGTGCTCGGCGCGTGGCGTGGCCCGGTGGTGCTCGATGCCGATGCGCTCAACGTGTTCAAGGGAGACACCGCCGCGCTGCGCGACCTGCTCGGCGGTCGCGCCGCGCTGCTCACGCCGCACCCGGCGGAGCTCGCGCGGCTGTGCGGCGCGACGGTGGAGGACGTGCTCGCGAAGCGCTTCGACATCGGCGCGCGGGTCGCGCGCGACACGGGGGCGGCGGTGCTGCTCAAGGGCGTGCCGACGGTGATCGCCTCGCCGTCGGGGGAGCGGCTCGTGAGCGCGTCGGGGACGCCCGCGCTCGCCGCCGCCGGGAGCGGCGACCTCCTCGGCGGGATCGCCGCCACGCTCCTCGCGCAGGTGGGCGATCCGCTCGCCGCCGGTGCGTGCGCCGCGTGGGCGCACGGGCGCGCCGCGGAGCTGGCGCAGCGGGGAGGCGGACCGCGCGGCGTGGTGCTCGCCGACGTGGAGCGAGCCATCTCCGATGTGTGGAGCGAGCGGCTCGCGGAGCCCGCGTCGTGCTATCCCGCGCTCGCGACGCTCGACGCGGTGGACCACGGCGAATGATCCGGATCGCGCGCGCGGCCGGCGTGCTCGCCACGTCGGTGCTCGGCGCGTGCTCCGCCGCGCCGCGGGGCGCCGGCGGCGCGGAGGCCGCGACACCGCTCCCCTCGGCGCGCGAGGAGCGCGTGCTCGTCCCCTCGTTCGACATCGTCGAGGGGGTGGCCGCGTCGCAGCGCCGCGTGTACATCGCCTCCCCTGACGGCATCGCGGCGCTCGACCGCGATCTCGGACAGTGGCTTCCTCCGGTGACGAGGCTCGACGGCTGGCCCGGAGGTCCGCTGGGCGCCATCGCCGCCGATCCGCTGGAGGATGGCGTGTGGGTGGCCGGCGCGGGCGCGCTCGCCTACTGGCGCCCCACGCTCGACCAGCTCTCCCTGGCGGCGCTCCCCGGCCCCGTGGACGCGATCCTCTTCGACCAGCGCGACATCGGCGCCGGCGCCTACCTGCGCGGCTCCACGGGGCTGGCGCTCGCGACGCGCACCGGGTTGGTGATGCCGGTCTCCTCGATGTCGCTCCCTCCCGGCGCGGCGCTCGAGCGCGCGCCGACGCTCGCGGACGTGTGGCAGCGCTAC